>CALWBG010000078.1 GCA_944375975.1 uncultured Roseburia sp. | reverse complement strand
GTGTGGGAGTAAGACGGACTACAGGACAGCATCCGGGCGGAATTGTCGTACTTCCGGTGGGGGAGGAAATCAATACCTTTACGCCGGTACAGCATCCGGCAAACGATATGACGACAGCGACGGTGACGACGCATTTCGATTATCACTCAATTGACCACAACCTGTTAAAGCTTGACATCCTCGGGCACGATGATCCGACGATGATCCGTATGCTACAGGATTTGACCGGCATTGACCCGGTGACGATTCCGCTCGATGATGAGTCAGTGATGTCACTGTTTAAAAACACCTCGGCGCTCGGCGTGACGCCGGAGGAAATCGGCGGTATTCCTTTGGGCTGTCTGGGAATCCCGGAATTTGGAACGGAGTTTGCCATGCAGATGGTAATTGACGCCAAGCCGCAGGAATTTTCGGATTTGATACGGATTTCCGGGTTGTCCCATGGAACGGACGTGTGGCTCGGCAATGCGCAGACCCTGATTGAGGAGGGAAAGGCGACGATTTCGACTGCCATCTGTACCCGTGACGATATTATGATTTACCTGATTCAGATGGGCTTAGACAGTGAGCTTTCCTTTACGATTATGGAGTCCGTGCGGAAGGGAAAGGGCTTAAAGCCCGAGTGGGAGGAGGAAATGCTCTCCCACGGCGTGCCGGACTGGTATATCTGGTCCTGTAAAAAAATCAAGTACATGTTCCCGAAAGCACATGCCGCGGCCTATGTTATGATGGCGTGGAGAATTGCCTACTGCAAGGTGTATTACCCGCTTGCCTATTATGCGGCGTACTTTTCCATCCGCGCTACGGGCTTTAATTATGAAATCATGTGTCAGGGCAGGGAGCGTCTGACTTATTTTCAGAAGGATTATGAGCGGAGAAAGGACACGCTCTCAAAAAAGGAGCAGGATGTCTACCGCGATATGAAAATTGTGCAGGAAATGTATGCCCGCGGCTTTTCCTTTATGCCCATCGACATTTACCGGGCAAAGCCGGACCGTTTTCAGATTATTGACGGGAAGCTGATGCCTGCGTTAAACACCATCGATGGTATGGGGGATAACGCTGCGGTCGCCGTGGCGGAGGCAGCCAAGGACGGGCCGTTCCTTTCTAAGGACGATTTCCGCCAGCGCACCAAGGCAACCAAAACAGTCATTGATTTGATGGCGGACTTGGGACTGCTTGGAGATTTGCCGGAGTCAAACCAGCTTTCGCTGTTTGATTTTGCATAGGGAATGGACAAAAATAAAAAAGTCGGCATTTACCTTTCCAGAAGGAAAATGCCGGCTTTTTTATGATATAGGATTTGGTTCAAAAGGATTATGTTCCCGGCAGAAACAGCTCCATGGTACCTGTATCTGCAATCGGGGTCCGGTACATCTGTCCGGAGTGGAACTCTCTGAAATAGACGTCGGTTGCAGTTGCGTTGATGTCCGTGTAATTGCCGGCCGCAATCTCGGTATAACCGCTGCCGTCCGTATTCATTCGGCAGAACGCTGGGTTATCCGTATCGTTTCGTTGAAAATAGATGTAGCCGCCGCAGATATTATAGCAGTCAATCCGGTCATCGGAAAGCGTAATCTTTTCCCCGGTGGAAAGGCTGACGCGGGCAAGCTTGTAATTGTCGTCACAGTCCATAAAAAACAGGGAGTCGCCGATGACGGTCGGCATCCAGCAGTTGCCGCTGTAGATAAGATCCGAGGAGAGCGTTGCGGTATCGAAGCGCCAGATGTTATGGTCCCCGCTCAGTCCGTTATAATAAAAATACTGTCCGTCGGTACAGCTTGTAAAGTAGGCGTTTTTATCTACCTGCTGCTTTCCGGTGCCGTCAATTTTAACTTTATAGAGTGTCGTATTTTCATCGGTATCATAATGAAGATAATACACCTCGTTGCCGATCAGCGAAGCGTACATGCACGGATCCGGATCCAGAATTAAGGTATCGCCTGTTCCGTCGCGGTTGATGCGGCAGAGGCTGTCTGTATTGATGCTCAGAAAGGAAAAGGCGGTGTCAATCGACGTATTGTTTCTCACATAATAGATGTAATTGTCGTCCACGTTGAGAAAGGAGACAATATCATCGGAAATTTTGCGGAGGTTGGAGCCGTCGGAATCCATGGCGTACAGCCGGTATTCATCAGACGGATTGGCAAAAAAAATGGTGCCGTTTGATTCGCAGAACAGACCGTCGTTATACAGGTTACCGGCATTGTTCCCGTTGACATAACCGTCATTGAACCTTGTCTGTGTCTGTATATGATAATAAACACCGAAGCCTACTGCGGCCGCAAGCACGCAGAGCAGCAAAATCACAGGCAATATTTTTTTCATAAAGATCCCTCGTTTCCTCTCAAAATGGATTTATTCAAGTGAATTATACCATTATTCAGACACAATTACCATATACAAACCGAAAAATTCAGTAATTTTACACGAGGATATATTGCCATTCATACGTTAATGTAATATATTAAAAGTAAAAAAACGAAGGTGGAAACCATGAAGGACTTAAAAGAACTGAGGGAACAAATCGACGATATTGATGAGCAGATCGTTTCACTTTACCAGAAACGGATGGATATTTCCGCAGAGGTCGCGGCATATAAAATCAGTACGGGAAAGCAGGTTTTTGACCGGGAGAGAGAGCAGTCCAAGTTAATAGCGCTCACATCGCTCGGAAAAAACGCGTTTAACCGGTACGGCATTCGGGAACTGTTTGAGCAGATTATGTCTATGAGCAGAAAACGGCAGTATCAGCTACTGACGGAGGCCGGGATGCAGGATAAGCCTGATTTTACCGAGGTGGACAGGCTGGATTACAAAAAGGCGCGTATTGTATTCCAGGGGACGGAGGGTGCGTACAGTCAGCTCGCTTTAAAAGAGTATTTTGGTGAAAATGCTGACAGCTACCATGTGGAAACCTGGAGGGACGCGATGGAGGCAATCACGGCGGGACAAGCGGATTACGCCGTGCTTCCGATTGAAAATTCCTCCGCGGGCATTGTGTCGGAGAATTATGATTTGATGGTGGAATACAATGTCTGCATTGTCGGGGAGCAGATTATCAAAATCGACCATGCGCTGCTGGGGCTGCCGGAGGCCGAACTTTCGGATATTACGGATGTCTATTCGCATCCGCAGGCGCTCATGCAGTGTGGCAAATATCTTGACGCGCACCGGAACTGGGAGCGCCACAGTTTAAAAAACACGGCGGTGTCGGCGCAGAAAATCAAGGAGGATGGGAAACGGCACAAGGCGGCAATCGCCAGCGCCCTGACGGCAGAGATTTACGGACTCAAGGTGCTTGAATCACGAATTCAGGATAACCGGAGCAATGCGACGCGGTTCATCATCGTATCGGGGAGGCGTATTTTTACCAGGGATGCAGCGAAAATCAGCGTCTGCTTTGAGATTCCGCACGAGAGCGGTTCCCTGTACCATATGCTGTCTCATTTTATCTATAACGGCATCAATATGAACCGGATAGAATCCAGACCGGTACAGGATAAGGCGTGGGAATATCGTTTTTTTATTGACTTTGATGGCAACTTAAACGACGCGTCGGTGCAGAATGCGCTGCGCGGGCTTGCGGAGGAGACAATTTCGCTGAAAATACTGGGCAATTATTAATGGCGCGGCAGGATTGCGGCGCGGAGAGGGAACTATGAAAAGCACAAGAAATCTGATTTTGTATAAAAATTTTGAGAACGGAACGCTGTTTTATGATATGGCGTGGATTATGGAGAATTACCGCAGCGATTACTACAACAAAGAGGATATGGAAGCGCTGTTTTATGAATGCATCAACAGACTGGCAGAGCTTGCGGCGAGTCACGGATTTTCGGGACATCTCTGGCATAATTTCATCGCATATCTGCTGGTGAACAATGAGAACGCCTACAGCAGAAGCTGTGAGATCCGCGGTGAGGTGGAGGGCTCTATCAATCGGCTCGCCCTCCATGATTTTGAGATTATGAAGGAACTGTTCGAATTTGATTTCGAAAAGCTGGCCGAGGTTTACGAGGTTGACTGTATGGATGCGTTGCTTCATTACGAGAGCGAAAGCGGCAGCGGTAAATTTTTTAACCGCAGAATCCGGGACCGCATCTGTGAATTGACCGGTAAGCTGGAGCAGGCGAAGGACGCGGAGAATTTCAAGGCAGCGGTCACGGAGTTTTACGGGGAGTTCGGCGTCGGGAAGTTAGGGCTTCACAAGGCGTTCCGTGTGAAGCACTTAGAGGACGGGGCCGAGATTGTCCCGATTACCAATATTGCCCATGTAAGGCTTGAGGACCTGGTCGGCTATGAGCTCGCCAAGCAGAAGCTGATTGAGAATACCGAGAGCTTTGTGAGCGGAAAGGAAGCAAACAACTGCCTTCTGTACGGCGACGCCGGTACCGGAAAGTCCACAAGCATCAAGGCGATAGCGAACCAGTATTATGACCGCGGGCTGCGCCTCATTGAGGTGTACAAGCATCAGTTCTGCGATTTGAATGATGTCATTGCGCAGATTAAAAACAGAAATTACAAATTCATTATTTACATGGATGATTTGTCCTTCGAAGAATTTGAGATTGAATATAAATACCTGAAGGCGGTAATCGAGGGCGGGCTCGAAAAGAAGCCGGACAATGTTCTGATTTATGCGACCTCCAACAGGCGTCACCTGATACGTGAAAGCTTTTCGGACAAAGAGGAGGTAAGGGAGGATATGCACACCTCTGACACGGTACAGGAAAAGCTGTCCCTGTACGCAAGATTCGGAGTCACGATTTATTTTGGCGCGCCGGATAAAAAGGAATTTCAGAATATCGTGGTTTCTCTGGCAAAGAAGCATCACATTGCCATGGATGAGGAAAACCTGCTCGCCGAGGCAAACAAATGGGAGCTTTCCCACGGAGGCCGCTCCGGAAGGACAGCACAGCAGTTTATCAATTATCTGCTCGGAAAGCAATAGGAAAGGGAGGGATGTTTTATGGCGATTCATACGTTTGCGGCGATTTACATCGGCTCCTATGAGGTCAGCTTAAAAATCTTTGAAATATCCCCAAAGCGGAAAATAAGGGGGATTAATTATGTCAGAAGCAGAATTGAGCTTGGAAGAGACGCGTATTCCAAGGGGAGCATCGGTTCTGAGCTTGTGGAAGCGCTCTGCGACACGCTCGAGGAATTTACCGGTATTATGAAGGAGTACCGTGTTGACAGCTATGAGGCGTATGCTGCTGCGGCATTGCGAAACGTCAGCAATGAGCTGTTTATTCTCGATCAGATTAAAATCAGGACGGGGCTTTTGGTACATGTGTTAAGCAATTCCGAGCACCGGTTTATCAGTTATAAATCCGTGGCGGTGCAACAGGAGTTTGAGCAGATGATCGGCAAGGGTGCAGCAGTCGTGGATGTCGGCGGCGCGGGCTTACAGATTACGATTTTTTCGAAGGGAAAAGCGATGACCACCCAGCATCTTGGCCTCGGCGCGATGCGTATGCAGGAGCAGCTTGCCAAAAAAAGCAATAACTTAGCACAGTATGAGCTTCAGATTGAGGAGCTGGTAGAAAAAGAGATGAAGGTCTTTCAGGCCATGTATATGGGTGAGGTGCGCGTGAAGTACCTTATTGTCATCGGAGATTATATTGCGGAAATGGCGCAGAAGGTCCACAGTGATGCGGGAACCAATACCGTAGAGAGCGCGGCGCTTATCCGTTTCCTGGAAGGCTTCAACAAAAAAAATCTGGAGCAGATTTCGGAGGAGCTTGGGCTTTCCAATGAGCGGGATGCCCTGATTGTTCCTTATATGATGATTTTTAAATGTATCGCGCGGGCAATGGGGGCGGAAAAAATCTGGACGCCCGGGGTGATTATCAGCGACGGCGTTGCATATGATTATGCAGAAAAAAAGAAGCTCTGCAAAGTGTCGCATGATTTTGAGGCGGACGTTCTGTCGGCTGCGCGCGGTCTTTCGGCGCGTTATATGAGTTATTCGCCTCATATCGACGCACTCACACGGATGTCGACTTTGATATTTGATACTATGAAAAAGATTCACGGCCTCGGCAAGCGGGAGCGTCTGCTGCTGCAGGTGGCGGCGATTCTTCACGATTGCGGCAAATATATCAGCCTGGCGAACGCCCACTACTGTTCCTATGATATTATCATGGCGTCGGAAATTATCGGGCTGACCCATTTAGAGCGGGAGATTGTTGCCAATGCGGTGCTCTATAATACCAGCCCGCTTCCGCCTTATGACGCGCTTGCCGACCGGCTCGGGCATGAGGATTACCTTACGGTGGCGAAGCTTTCGGCAATCCTGCGGGTTTCCAATGCCATGGACCGCAGCCACAAGCAGAAGTTTAAGAATGTGCGGGCGGCCGTCAAGGGCAAGGAGCTTGTGATTACGATAGAGACGGAGGATGATATTGCACTGGAAAAAGCACTGTTTGACACAAAGACCGCCTATTTTGAAAATGTTTTCTGCGTGAAACCGGTGGTAAAAGCGAAACGAATCTATTAAAACGGATTATGAGGTGAATTATGGAAAAAGAGAAAGATTTTACAAACCCTGAATATTATGAAAACCGGGAATTAAGCTGGCTGAAATTTGACGGCAGGGTATTAAACGAAGCGCGGGACAAAAGTATTCCCCTGCTGGAGCGTTTAAAATTTGTCAGCATCACCTCGTCAAACCTGGATGAATTTTTTATGGTGCGCGTGGCCTCTTTAAAGGACATGGTGCATGCGGGCTATAAGAAAAAGGACATTGCCGGAATGACGGCGGAGGAGCAGCTTGCGGCAATCAATATCAGGACAAGGGAACTGGTGGACTTGCAGTACAGCACGTATAACCGTTCCCTGCTGCCTCTGATGAAAAAGAACCGCATTTTTATTCTGGATGCATTTGAAAAATTGACGGAGAAGCAGGAGAAGTTTGTGGACCGTTACTTTGAGGAAAACGTATATCCGGTTTTAACGCCGATGGCGGTGGACGCGTCCAGGCCGTTTCCTCTTATCCGCAACAAGAGCTTAAATATTGCGGCCCTGCTTTCCAGAAAAAAGGAGGGCGCGAAAAAGGCGGAGCTGGAATTTGCGACGGTTCAGGTGCCGGGCGTGCTGCCGCGTCTCGTGCGCATCCCGTCCTCCGGGGAGGATATGACCTTTATCCTCCTGGAGCAGATTATCGAGAAAAATATTGATAAGCTGTTTTTGAATTATGAGGTCATCTGTGCCTGCCCGTATCGTATTATGCGCAATGCCGATCTGACCATCGACGAGGACGAGGCGGAGGATTTGCTAAAGGAAATCCAGAAGCAGTTAAAAAGGCGTCAGTGGGGAGAGGTGATTCGTCTTGAGGTCGAGGAGGGCATGGATAAGCGTATTCTGCGTTTCCTGAAGGACGAGTTGAAGGTTGCCGAGGAGGATATCTTTAAGATTCCCGGCCCTCTGGACCTGACATTCCTGTCGAAAATGTATGGCCTTGAGGGGTACGATCATCTTCGCTATCAGCCGTATGTCCCGCAGCGCAATCCGAAGATTGAGCCGGGAGAAAATATTTTTGACACGATTCGGCAGGGGGACATCTTCCTGCACCATCCGTATCAGACCTTTGATCCGGTAGTGGATTTTATCCGTCAGGCGGCCTCGGATCCGGACGTGCTGGCAATCAAACAGACGCTTTACCGTGTCAGCGGAAATTCCCCGATTATCGCGTCTCTGGCGCAGGCGGCGGAAAACGGAAAACAGGTGTCGGTGCTGGTGGAGTTAAAGGCGCGTTTTGATGAGGAAAATAATATTGTCTGGGCCAAAAAACTGGAAAAAGCAGGCTGTCATGTGATTTACGGCCTGGTGGGTTTAAAAACCCACAGCAAGATTGCGCTAGTGGTGCGCAGGGAGGAGGACGGTATCCGGCGGTATGTACATCTCGGAACCGGGAATTACAACGATTCCACGGCAAAGCTTTATACGGACTGCGGAATTTTTACCTGCAACGGTGCAATCGGTGAGGACGCTACCGCGGTGTTTAATATGCTTTCCGGCTATTCCGAGCCGCCCACCTGGAATGAACTATCGCTGGCTCCGATTTGGCTGCGCACGAAGTTTATGCGCCTGATCGGCCGGGAAATCAAACATGCAAAAGAGGGCAGGGAGGCGCGCATTGTGGCAAAGATGAACTCTCTGTGTGATCCCGGCATTATAGCCGCCCTCTACGAGGCTTCGGCCGCGGGCGTAAAAATAGATTTGATTGTCCGTGGTATCTGCTGCCTGAAGGTCGGTATCAAGGGTGTCAGCGAAAACATCGAGGTGCGTTCCATTGTCGGAAATTTCCTGGAGCACAGCCGGATTTTCTGGTTCTTAAACGACGGGGAGGAGGAGGTTTACATGGGAAGCGCCGACTGGATGCCGAGAAACCTGGACCGCCGTGTGGAAATTTTGTTCCCGGTATTGGAGGAAGAACTGAAAGAAGAGGCAAAACATATTCTTGAGGTAGAATTATCTGACAATACAAAAGCTCATGTCTTGAAATCTGACGGAAATTATGAGAAAATAGATAAAAGAGGAAAAGTACTTGTAAATTCGCAAATGCAGTTTTGCGAGGAGGCAGTCAAAGCCGCTCCCAGGCAGGACCATATATACCGTGAGCGTGTATTTGTTCCGGCAGAGCCGGCAGAGTGACGGAGAAGACAGCTTGGCAGACAGAGAGGGAGGGATTTTATGAATCACAAAATATTGTTCGTGGATTTAGATGCAACCTTATTATCCGATGACAAGTCCGTTTCACAGCGCAACCGGGAGGCAATCGGGAAGATGCTCAGGGAAGGGCATTATATTGCACTGGCGACCGGAAGATCCGTGGAAAGCGGCAGAGGTGTTGCAAGGGAACTGAATTTGGTTGTTCCCGGGTGCTACATGATAGCCTTCAACGGAGCTGTACTCTATGACTGCGCGGCTGACCGTATTCTGATGCAGCGCTCAATCCCGATTGAGGTGGTGCAGGAGCTTTTTGAGCGGGCGAAACGCGCCGGACTGTATGTCCAGACCTACAATAAGACGGATGTAATCACTACAAGACATTCCAAAGAGCTGGATTATTACATAGGAAAAGCCAGCATTACCTACAAGATTTCAGAAAATGTACTGGACGCTTTGGAGGAGGAGCCGCAGAAGGTTCTGCTGATCGCGCTTGAGCGAAAGGAACGCCTTGCCCGTTTTCAGAAAAACAACATGAAGTGGGAGCAGGGAAAATGCAGCAGCTTTTTCTCAAGCAGGGAATATCTGGAGTATTGTCCGTGGGGGACAAGCAAGGCGACCGGAGTGGTGGAGCTGGCAAAGATACTGAACATGCCTGTCGACTGTACCATTGCAATCGGCGATGAACAAAATGATATTCCGATGATCCGCGCGGCACACGTGGGCGTTGCAGTCAAAAACGGAATACAGGAGTTGAAGGCAGCGGCGGATTATGTCACGGAAAATGACAATAACCATGATGCCGTTGCCGAGGTGATTGAGAAGTTTATATTATAGCCGCGCGGCGCGCGATTTGAGGGCTTCCAGCACGGAATAGGGAATCCGGAGATTTCCTTTTCCGCTGCCGAGCCGGATGGAGGGCTTGGTTGCCCCGTGAAAGTCCGAGCCGCCGCTGATAAGCAGCCGGTTTTTCTCTGCGAGCCGGAGAACGAACGACTCCTCATCTGCGGTGTAGGTGGAGTAGAGTGCTTCAATGCCGTCGAGCCCCGGTTCCTTTAAATCGTCAATCATACGCTGGAGACTGTCCGCATCCATATGGTAGAGCATGGGATGTGCGAGAACGGCGACACCTCCTGCCTGTTTTATGAGCGCAACCGCCTCCATCGGCGTGACCTTAAAGCGCTCTACATAACAGGGACAGCCGTCGCCGATATATTTTTCGAACGCCTCGGAAATGCTTTTGATATAGCCGTGGTGAAAAAGAAAGCGGGCAATGTTGGCACGGGTAATGACGCTGTCCGGGTTTTCGGCAATCAGAGCTTCCATGGTGATGTGGAAGCCCTCTTTTTGAAGGGCTTCCACGATTTTTTCATTCCGGTTTTCCCGGCAGGCGCGAAATTCCGCAGTCATTTTTGTAAGCTCGGGGTCATCAGGATTTATGCAGAGTCCTACAATGTGGATCTCTTTCCCCTCCTTTGTGGCAGGCAGGGTATATTCTGTGGAAAGCTCGATACCGGGAACCAGTTCAACGCCGAGTTTGGCCGCGGCCGGCTTCGCCTTTTGAATACCGGAGACGGTGTCGTGGTCTGTTAAGGCGACTGCCGCAAGGCCGGCATCCTTTGCCGCCTGCATCACTTCCGGCGGGGTGAGCGTTCCGTCTGATTTGGTGGAATGAACATGAAGATCAATCAGTTTATTTTCCATAATATTCCTTTCTTCCCAGGTAGACCGTTATCGGCAGCCTGCTTTTTTGTGTGCGTTGATTCTTTGAAATAACTGTATTCTATCATATGAAAAGTGTACAAGAAAGTCAAAATATGAATCATTTTTTCAAAAAGGAGAAATTTTATAAAATGTTAATAAAATTTACAATCGTATAAAAAAGGAGTTTACTAAATTTTTGTGCGGTGATACAATAGTCCTTGAGAGGTATTTTACATAAAAAGCGGGTAAAAGGGCGGAAAATGAGAAATTAAGGAGGAAATAGCATGCAGCTACTGACTTTTATGCTGAATGACATCAGATTTGGGATTCCGGTCAGTGATGTGGAGTCGATAGAGACGCCGATGCGTGTGGTTGGAGTTCCGGAAGCCCCGGCGCATATACGGGGAATTATGAACCTGCATGGCGAGGTCATACCGGTGTACAGTCTGGCAGACAGATTCGGTTACGGCGAGAGGAAGATTCAGAATATCATTGTTGCACGTATGGACAGCATGAAAATCGGCCTCGAGGTAGAACACGTGGATGAAATTCTGGAGGTGGAGGACCGATATGTCATTCCCATGCCGACGATTATGAATGCGTCACAGCACTGTTTTAATGATGTGGCTTCTTATCACAAGGAATTAATTGTCATGTTTGACGTTTCACATCTGATTCCGGAGGAGGAGCGCGAGGGAATTCAGAAACTGTTAAAAGACAGGGCAGCAACCCCAGATAAAGGATGAGGAGGATTAAGTCATGTTTCAGAAGTTAAAGATTAGAGAGCGGTTGACCAGATCGTTTCTCATGGTGGCTCTGATAGCCACTGCCGCGGCAATTGTGGGACTCATTGCAGTTATTATAGTGACAAATCGTTATAGCTATGCAATCAGGCAGTACGGATTCGCTTAGGGGGACATTGGTAAGGCGATGGTGACATTTGCGGAGACGCGCTCAGCGGTCAGGGCGGCGATTGGCTATGACGACCTGGATATTGTTGCGTCAGTTACAGAACAGCACGACGAGGAAAAGGCGAATTTTGAACAATATATGGCCTCGGTCGAGCAGTCGCTGGTCAATGACACGGAGCGGGGAATCTACAATGAAATTACCCAAAAGCTGGATGCCTATTGGACGTTGGATGCTGAGATTCTGGAGCTTGGAGGTACTCTTGATGAGGCGAAGAGTCTGGAGGCACAGCAGCGGTCAGTAAATGAGCTTAAGCCGGCTTATGATGAGTTATATGCGCTATTGGGAAGTCTGATGGACGAGAAGGTGACAGAGGGTGATTCCTTATCCAAAACGCTGCAGATACTGGCACTGGCGTTTATGGCGGTTATCGGGGTGGTGATTGCGGCGGCTTTTGCGGGTTCCATGAAAATGGGAGGGGAGCTGGGAAAGGGAATCGCTG
>CALWBG010000077.1 GCA_944375975.1 uncultured Roseburia sp. | reverse complement strand
CATAGTCCAGACCAATCTTGTGGCAGAACTCTACGGAAGACGGATCTCCGCCGTGCTCGCCGCAGATACCAACGTGAAGCTTCGGATTTACCGGCTTGCCAAGCTTAATTGCCATCTCCATCAGCTTGCCGACACCTGTCTGGTCAAGCTTTGCAAACGGATCGTTCTCGAAAATCTTCGTGTCATAGTAAGCATTTAAGAACTTACCTGCATCGTCACGGGAGAAACCGAAGGTCATCTGCGTCAAATCGTTCGTACCGAAGCAGAAGAAGTCAGCCTCTGTCGCGATTTCGTCAGCCGTAAGCGCTGCTCTCGGAATCTCGATCATCGTACCTACTTCGTACTCAAGCTTAACACCTGCCGCTGCGATTTCAGCGTCCGCGGTCTCAACAACTATCTTCTTTACATATTTCAACTCTTTTACTTCACATACAAGCGGAATCATAATCTCCGGCTTAACCGTCCAGTCGGAATGAGCCTTCTGAACATTGATTGCCGCGCGGATAACCGCCTTTGTCTGCATCTTTGCAATCTCCGGATAGGTCACTGCAAGACGGCAGCCTCTGTGGCCCATCATCGGGTTGAACTCATGCAGGGAAGCGATAATGTTCTTGATTTCCTCTACGGATTTGCCCTGAGCCTTTGCAAGCTTCTCAATGTCAGCTTCCTCGGTCGGAACGAACTCATGCAGAGGCGGATCCAGGAAACGGATGGTTACCGGGCAGCCCTCCAGAGCCTCGTATAATTTCTCGAAGTCACCCTGCTGATACGGAAGAATCTTCTCAAGGGCAGCTTCTCTCTCCTCTACGGTATCGGAGCAGATCATCTCACGGAACGCAGCGATCCTGTCTTCCTCAAAGAACATATGCTCGGTACGGCAAAGACCAATACCCTCTGCGCCAAGCTCACGGGCCTTCTTCGCATCCGCAGGCGTATCCGCATTGGTGCGTACCCTTAACTTTCTGTATTTGTCAGCCCATGCCATAACACGACCAAACTCACCGGCAATCGTAGCATCTACCGTCGGAATCTGTCCGTCGTAAATGTTACCTGTTGTACCGTCAATAGAGATATAATCTCCCTCATGGAACTCTTTGCCGGCCAGAGTAAATTTCTTATTTGCTTCATCCATTGCGATGTCGCCGCATCCGGAAACACAGCAGGTACCCATACCACGGGCCACTACGGCTGCGTGAGAAGTCATACCGCCGCGAACGGTCAAAATACCCTGGGAAGCCTTCATACCGGTAATGTCCTCCGGAGAAGTCTCAAGACGTACCAGTACGACCTTCTCTCCTCTTTCTGCCCAGCTTTCTGCATCCTCTGCGGAGAATACGATTTTACCACATGCAGCACCCGGAGAAGCACCGAGTCCCTTACCCATCGGTGTAGCTGCCTTTAATGCCGCCGCATCAAACTGCGGATGCAGCAGGGTATCCAGATTACGGGGATCAATCATGGCAACTGCCTCTTCCTCTGTTCTCATACCCTCATCTACCAGATCACAGGCAATCTTTAACGCTGCCTGTGCGGTTCTCTTACCGTTACGTGTCTGCAGCATGTACAGTTTGCCGTGCTCCACGGTAAACTCCATATCCTGCATATCTCTGTAGTGATTCTCAAGAGTCTTGCAAACTTCCTTGAACTGCTCGAAAGCCTCCGGGAACTTGTCTGCCATCTCTGTTATCTTCATAGGAGTACGAACACCGGCTACTACGTCTTCGCCCTGCGCATTGGTAAGGAACTCACCGAATAAGCCCTTCGCGCCGGTTGCCGGGTCACGGGTAAATGCAACGCCGGTACCGCAGTCATCGCCCATGTTACCGAATGCCATGGACTGTACGTTTACAGCGGTTCCCCAAGAATACGGGATGTCATTGTCACGACGGTATACGTTTGCACGCGGGTTGTCCCAGGAACGGAATACAGCCTTGATTGCTCCCATGAGCTGCTCCTTCGGGTCATCCGGGAAATCCGCACCAATCTTCTCTTTGTACTCAGCCTTGAACTGATTTGCCAGCTCCTTTAAGTCATCAGCCGTAAGCTCAACGTCCTGCGTTACGCCTCTCTCCTCTTTCATCTTGTCGATCAGCTCTTCGAAGTACTTCTTGCCGACCTCCATAACAACATCGGAGTACATCTGGATGAAACGTCTGTAGCAGTCCCATGCCCAACGGGGATTGCCGGACTTCTCCGCAATCGCATTTACAACAGTCTCATTTAAACCAAGATTTAAGATTGTATCCATCATACCCGGCATGGAAGCTCTTGCTCCGGAACGAACCGATACGAGAAGCGGATTCTCCTTATCGCCGAACTTCTTCCCCGTAATTTCTTCCATCTTGCCGATATACTCATTAATCTGAGCCTGGATTTCGTCGTTAATCTCTCTTCCATCCTCATAGTACTGAGTACACGCCTCTGTGGTAATCGTAAAGCCCTGTGGTACCGGAAGACCGATGTTGGTCATCTCCGCAAGGTTTGCGCCCTTACCGCCGAGAAGTTCACGCATGTTCGCGTTTCCTTCCGTAAACAAATACACCCATTTGTTTGCCATTTTGCTAATTCCTCCTAAAATATACTTACTATGTAATTACGGAAACAGGGCTGTCCTGTCCCATAACCAAGCCATATGACGTGCACCCTTTAAGCGCACACATTTATTCTATCACATTTTCACTAATTCGCAACAATTTTTTATGGCGTTTTTCAATATTTTTGTTCATATTTCACAATCTAAAACACAATTTCACAATATGAAACCTCATTTGTGTCTTATTCTTTTTTTCTTTTGTTTACCGCAATCAGACCGACCGCGCGGCATATCTATCTTTCCAGTTCTTCTGTCAGAACTCCGAGAATAAGCAGACGACTGTCGCTGTCATTGCTCACACAGGTAGAAAGCGTAATCAGGCGGCTGTCCGTCGTAACCGGCACTTCCTCCCTGAAATTCCCTTCCTGCTCCGAAAGGGAAGCCAAAAATGCTTCATAATCCCCCGCATCTTCAAAATCATAAGTCGCCATAATATGACGGTCATCATACACCGCCTGCCTCACAATCTTGTAGACCAGATTTTTTTCGGGCGTCACAACATAGATGTACGGGTGCTCCTCAAAAAACTCCGCATCCGTAAATTCACGCAGCGAGCCAAACATGGTGCGGTTTTTCATGCTGTGGCCATATACCACGGTGTTGGAATCGGTAAAATCCCCGGCATTGCAGGGCTCTATGTAAATCGAACCGGGCAGCCCGGACGCCCCCTCTATCGTATGGTTCAAATAATAAGAATCATGCATATCCGAAGCATCGGCGTTCCGCAGGATGGGATAATCAACCTCTGTCCCCGGCACATAAATCCATGCGCACGCATCCGGATTTATCTCCCACAGCTTCTCAAAATCCACCGATGGAATCTCTGCCGCATCGTACGACTTCTGCCCCGCTTCCGCAGTTTCCGTCCCTTCCGCTTCTGTTCCCTCCGTATTCTCAAGGCTCTGTTCCTTTATTTTCTCGTAGAC
This sequence comes from uncultured Roseburia sp., assembly GCA_944375975.1. GTDB lineage: Bacteria > Bacillota > Clostridia > Lachnospirales > Lachnospiraceae > Roseburia. The sequence continues at coordinate 8,358 of CALWBG010000077.1, read as the reverse complement.
ACTCTGGGCATGTACATTTTTATACGTCTGCCAGCCCGCGCGGCCAAGACAAAACAGCATGACAACGATGAGCAGAAGCGAAACAAATATTCTGCATTTTTCGTCTCTTTTTCTCCGTCCCTTCTGCATTTTTTCCATAACATTCTTTACCTTTCGGCTTTTCCGGTACTACTCTCACGGATACTGCTTTTTATTCTACAACTTCCGCCATGCCGCCGCAAGAACTTTTTTGTTAATTCCCGTTTTAACGCGACAGAGTGTTTTCTGTCTTTTGCAGAATTAACTGTCGGCGGCGGATGTCAAAGAAGTAGTATTTCTTAAATAATAAGAAAAAGCATCCTGCTCTTACAAGATGCCTTTTCATACTTTATGGGTCTAATTTCTTATTCAATTTCTTATCAAAACTAATCACTTCGGCTCCGGCGACACGATGGTGTGCAATTAAAATACAGTCTACAAAATCAAGAGAAGTTGCCGCATACTCCGTTAGTGCTTCCACCATAATTTGTTGATTTTCTATAGCAATCTCGTCCATAAAATCAATCAATGTATTTGCAATCTCTTTTCGTTCAACTTTATATACGCCATTTAAAACATATACAACTTCCGCAATAACTTCCGCCAATGTATACGCCCCCGTTTCCACCGCTTTTCGGGCATCCTGTGATAACTGCGGATGGTCTCCCAGTAAATATCGCAGTATCACATTGGCATCAATCAGTTTTTTCATGTTTTTCCACCAACGCCCTTTCCATCACTCCGGCTTCCTGCTCCCGCAGTCCCATATCCGCATACTTTGAAAGTCGTCCGTAGGTATTTTTCCTGTTCGCTGTCATAACAAACGGCATACCGTTTTCCTGTACACTTTGCTTCGCAAAAATTCTCACTGCTTCTGCAAGAGAAGTTCCCATCTCCCGATATAATGCCTCTGCCTGTTCCTTTAAATCTGCATCCATACGAACCTGTAAGGTTGCTTCTTTCGCCATAGCAATCGCCTCCTTTTTGTAATACAATCGTATCACAATTTATAGATTTTAGCAATCGTATTTCTCTCAGATAAAAAATCCATATTTCAGGAAATCGTACAGCCGCCCCGCCTGATTCTGGAATGTCCTTGCGCCGAAGCTGTCAAAGCCCGCAACCCACACGACGGCAAGTACAAAATACCACGGGTGTCTGCGGATGCGCGTCTCCATCCGCCGATAGGCGTAAACCATCGAAGCGTCCTTTTTTGCAAGGAAAAACAAAAACACAAAGGTCGGCATCGCCAAAAGCGGCGCCAGATGCCTGCCCCAGTCCACATGAATCACAAACATCGGCACGAAGCAGAGATTTACCAGCAGCGCATACAGGTACGGAGATTGCAGACGTTTTACCCCGTTTAGCTTCAAATGAGTAAATACGTCCTTCCACACCAGTACATACAACACCAGAAGCGGTGAAAACAACAGTAAAATCAAAAGCAGATGACGAATCGGGTCCTCGTTTCCGTGAAAAAACACATAAGTCACATCTTCAAGCTGAAACTTCATGCTGCCGAAGTACTCGAGCTGAATCGCAAAATCGGTGACCTCCAGATTCGTTCTGGATCTGATAAAATCAACGGCTTCCTCCACGCTGTCAAAATTGATGGAGGTAAAGAACTGGAAATAAATGGCAGCCACTACCTCAATCATCCCTGAGACGAACACCCCGGCAAATTTTTTCGCGTGAATACGGTTGCCGGCAAACGCGTCATAGCAAAGTACCGTAAAGGTCAGCGGATAATAGAGAAACGCAAAGCCCTGATGAATGGCGAGACCGATCACGCCAAGCACCGTAATCAGCACCGCCTTAAGCCAGAAATTTCGGACAAGCAACGCCACAAGGACCGTAAGCAGGGCCACAAGCAGCATATATACATCAAATCTTCCAAGATTCTGCTTATTCCATACATACGCAATCGAAAATGGCGCTGCGAGATATGCCACAACCGTACCGTATATGGCGTTTCTGCACGCGGGTGCCGCATTTTTTGCCATACGTAACAACCTGCCGAGTACAACCGCAAGAACCAGAATTGTCAGTGCAATCCCCGCCGCGACATACTTGTACGCCACCGTGCGGTCCAGATACTCTCCGTAAAACAGCCGGTATATGCTTCCAATCAAAAGCCGCGAGCCGTTGCCCATGGAATAATCCATCGCCGCCCACGCGGAGGACCAGGTATCGAGGTCCAACGCCCGGCCCGAGAGGAAACGTATCATAAGCGCCGTAAATATCAAGGCTTCATAGGAAATTTTGCCCCAAAGCTTTTTTATAGTATTCATCACGTTTGCCTACCACTCGAATTTTTTTGCGAAGTAAGCGTCCAGCTCTTCGATTTTCACTCTCTCCTGCTCCATCGTGTCGCGGTCGCGTACCGTCACCGCACCGTCGTTTTCCGACTCAAAATCGTAGGTCACACAGAATGGCGTACCGATTTCGTCCTGTCTTCTGTAGCGCTTTCCGATATTTCCCCTGTCGTCAAACTCACAGTTGTATCTCCGGGAAAGCTGTGCGTAAATCTTTTCCGCTCCCTCACTGAGCTTCTTAGAAAGCGGAAGCACGCCGATTTTCACAGGGGCCAGCGCCGGATGGAAATGCAGCACCGTTCTCATATCCGGCTTTTCCTCCGTCCCAATGTTCTCCTCGTCGTACGCGGCGCAGAGGAACGCGAGCACAACGCGGTCAGCGCCGAGGGACGGCTCAATGACATAGGGAACGTAACGCTCGTTTTTCTCATCGTCAAAATAACTTAAATCCTGTCCGGAGGTTTCCTGATGACGGGTCAAATCGTAATCGGTTCTGTCCGCGATGCCCCACAGCTCGCCCCAGCCGAACGGGAATAAAAATTCAATATCCGTCGTTCCCTTGCTGTAGAAGGCAAGCTCCGCCGGGTCATGGTCACGCAGGCGCATTTCCTCCTCCTTGATGCCGAGGGTAAGCAGCCAGTCGCGGCAGAAGCCTCTCCAATACTGGAACCATTCCAAATCCGTCCCCGGTTCGCAGAAAAATTCCAGTTCCATCTGCTCAAACTCTCTGGTACGGAAGGTAAAGTTGCCCGGCGTAATCTCGTTGCGGAAGGACTTTCCAATCTGTCCGATGCCGAACGGGATTTTTTTGCGGGAGGTTCTCTGTACATTCTTAAAGTTTACGAAAATACCCTGCGCGGTTTCCGGGCGCAGATAAACCGTATTCTTCGCATCCTCGGTTACGCCCTGGAAGGTCTTAAACATCAGGTTGAACTGACGGATATCGGTAAAATTGTGCTTGCCGCAGGTCGGGCAGGGAATCTGATGCTCCTCGATAAACGCCTTCATTTCCTCCTGCGACCAGCCGTCCACGGAGCCGTCAAGCTCCAGATTATTTTCCTCCGCGAAATCCTCAATCAGCTTATCCGCGCGGAAACGCTCGTGACATTCCTTACAGTCCATCAGCGGGTCGGAAAAACCTCCGAGATGCCCGGACGCGACCCAGGTCTGCGGGTTCATCAATATGGCGCAGTCCACGCCGACATTATAGGGGTTCTCCTGAATAAACTTCTGCCACCAGGCCCTTTTGACATTATTCTTAAGCTCTACGCCAAGATTGCCGTAATCCCAGGTATTTGCAAGACCTCCGTAAATTTCGGAGCCGGGATATACAAATCCTCTGGACTTTGCAAGCGCTACAATTTTATCCATTGACTTTTCCATAAAAAATTCCTCACCTTCTTCTATTTTCATCCGCCAAACTGACCCGGGCGGAAAATAACCTTATCTGCCGTATTATTTATATATGATATACGTATACACATCCGTCTCAAAAGAGCCGTTGTCCGATACGTCCTGCACTTCGTCAGTTTCGCTCACAGCAGCCTCCTCCGTCGCGGCCTCCGTCACCGCCTCATATCCGCCGGCAGTCTCCGCGCCAAGGCTGTAACCCTCGCGGATAGATACGCTGTCCGTCCCCGTGAGCCGGACATTCTCGCTCGATACAAAGCAGATGTCCCCGTCCACCGTGACATCCGTATTCGCCCTGATAATCACCGCCTGCAAATTATCGTCAGCATAAATTTCTTCCCTGGAAGCCGTACCCGATACCGCTCCGTCCTCCACGCTTACAAAATCCACAGCAAAATCATAGCCCGCCGCAAGCGCCGTGACAACCTTGCCCTGATAGAGCTCAATTCCGTTAAAGCTGCTGTAGTCCTCAGCGGTTTTATACTCCATCTTAAGCTTTGCCGTCCCGTCCTCCACGGAAAGCTCAAGCACCTTCACGGAATTTCTGCCGTTTTGGTCATTATACTCCGCCACGGCATCGTCCACATAGCTTTTGAGTTCTTCCTCGTCGTAATACTCCTTATCCAGCGTCTCAACATCCACAGATGTAACGCCGCCCTTTTTACCCACAAACACCGTATCGGTATCTGCATCCACCGTGCTTCCGCAGCCGGCCAGGACACCCATGCAAAGAGCGGCGCACAGGATGGCGCAAATTCGTTTTTTCATAATCAACTCTCCATTTCTCTCTCCATTCAGCTAATCCTCAATATTATACTATTTCCGCCCTGCAATTTCAACCGGTAAATAGTTCGTCCAATACCTTCAGCGATTGAAATGTATGATCGATATAGCGCAGCCGGTAGCCTTTCATGATTTCTGTCAGCTCCCCGAGGACCTTTTCGCTGACGGAGAAGGTATAGAGCTTCGCCACGGGAGACGCGATGACATATTGCATGGTATAGAGTGTGGATTCATCCATCAGCGTCCATCCCGGTCCCCCTGCCGCACTCTCCCTGCGGCAGTCCGTGCAGACCGTCCCCCCCCGCTCCACGGAAAACCAGTGTAAATGCTCCTTTTTCCCGCAGCTTAAACAGGTAAATACGTTTGGCCCCTCCCCTTCCACTGCAAGCGCTTTCAGCTCAAAGATACAGCGCACCAGCCGGTTATCGAAAGAGCTGGAAGCAAGCGCGCGCAGCGACTGATAAAGCAGCTTTAACAGTTCCCGCTCATCGTTGTTCTCCTGTGCGTAATAACCGGCAAATTCCAAAAAATAAAATCCATAATATGTAGCGGAAAGATCTCCTGTCAGCTCCCGGAAATAATTCTGTATCGACGCCCGGACTATCGTATAGGAGCTTCTTCCCTCAAAAAGCTCAAACTCACCGAAGCAAAAAGGATTTGCCGCCGCAAGAAGCTGGCTGTTCGGCCGTCTCGCCCCTCTCGCGAACGCTGTGATTTTTCCTCTTTCCTTCGTGAGCAGCGTAATTCTTTTATCATATTCGCCTATCGGCATTACATTTAAAACCATTCCGGTCACTATGATATTCTGTCCCATCCGGCCCGTTTTCCTGTCTCCTCTCCGGTGCGCGAAAGCCGCCATCCGACACAGCTCCCTTAAACCTCAGGTAATCCGTCACTTTTCCTGTTGCCATAAAGTTCTTCCAGGCTTCCTCCATCGTCCTTCCCTCCAGTCATCCATTGCTTTCTGCTTTTAGGATTTCCGATGGCCTCTGCCCTTATACCAGCAAATAATTGGTAAGATTACAGCTCGTCCTTATTGTAACCGAAATTTTTTATGAGCGAATCACTGTCACGCCAGTCTTTTTTCACCTTCACCCACAGCTTTAAGTTCACCTGAGTATCAAGCAGACGCTCGATTTCATAGCGGGCGTTCGTTCCGATTTTTTTGAGCATCGCCCCGCCCTTGCCGATGACGATCCCCTTATGGGAATCCCGCTCGCAGACAATCGTCGCGTCAATATCTATGATACCTGTTCCCCTGCGCTCCCGCATCCGGTCGATGTACACCGCAATTCCGTGCGGAATCTCGTCATCTAAGGCATGCAGCGCCTTTTCCCTTATGATTTCCGCAACGATGGCACGCTCCGGCTGGTCCGTCACGACATCCTCGTCATAGAACTGAGGTCCGTACGGCAGATATTTAAAAATCATATCCAGCACGGTATCCATATTCTGCCCCCGCAGCGCCGACGCCGGAATGATTTCCGCGAAGTCATACACCTTGCGGTAGGTATCGATAAATTCCAGAACACGCTCACGCTTTACGGTATCCACCTTATTGATGACGAGAATCACCGGTGTGCTGACCTTTTTTAACTGTTTTATAATATGCTGCTCCCCGGCGCCGATGAAATTGGACGGCTCCACCAGCCATAAAATCACATCGACCTCACCAAGCGTACGCTCCGCCGCGTTCACCATATATTCGCCCAGCTTATTTTTTGCCTGATGGATGCCAGGCGTATCCAAAAACACAATCTGCCCCCGCTCCTTATCGGTGTAAACTGTCTGAATCCGGTTTCTCGTGGTCTGCGGCTTATTCGACGTAATGGCGATTTTCTGCCCGATGAGATGATTCATCAGCGTGGACTTTCCCACATTCGGCCGTCCGATAATCGTTACAAATCCCGATTTAAAATTTTCACTCATGCCTGCTCCATTCCATGATACAGATTTTCAAGCTTCCCAAACATTTCGCTGTTCTCCCGCAGCGTCTCCTCGTTGCCGATGACACAGAGATTCTTCTCCGCCAGCACGGATTCCACCAGCCCTTTTAACGCCCGGATGTCGGAATCCTGGGCGCTTAAAATTTCATCGCGCTCCCTCTGAATATCCTCCAGCGTAATACCCTGCAAATATGCCGACATGGAGCGGATACCCTTCGCGCTGGGGTTTAAAGGCGTGTCAAGGTCGCTTATGGTTCCAATAATATATTTTGTCATCTCCCGCTCGTCCGCCGTAAAATGTTCCAGATACTCCGGGATATTGTCGTAAACCTCATCGGTTTTTTTCAGGTTCGGGTCGCGGTAGGAAACAAAATACGTATCTCCGTTGCGCATATAAGAGTTCATGCAGCCGTAGGCGCCTCCCTTGACGCGCACGTTCAGCCAGAGATAATCATAGCCCATAATCACCTTTAAAATGCGCAGCGCGCCGGTATAGCAGAAACCATGGCGTACAAAATTGCCGGCTCTTGCAACATATTGCACCTGGGAAGCGTCCATAAAGCCCTCGTTCTTCTGCTCCAGCTTAATTTCCGGAAACTTTCGCTCCGCCGCGCGCACCCCTCCGTAATGGAGTCTGCCCTTTAACGCCGCAATTTCACGCTCGACCGCGGCGTAATCCGCCTCTTCGCACACCACGCTTACCAACAGGCGCTCCGCCGTAAAAATGCGTTCCGCGAGGGAATGCAGCTTTTTGCCGAGTTCTTCCTTTTTCCCTGTAAAATGCTCCTCCAAATCCGCAACCAGCCGGTAAAAGCAGATGCCGTTTGTCGCCTCCTGATAATACGCCGCCCTGGAAAAATAGGACATCGCCCGCAGGGAGGCAGCCGAATGGCCCGAACCGCTCAAGCCCGCCTCAAGCCTCGATTTTAGCTGCGCAATGACCTCATAGAGCCGCTTTTCCTCCGAAAGCGCTGATGTCATCAGCATCTGGCGCACCAGCTCCATCGCCTCGGAAAGCTCCCCGGAAAGCACCTTCACGCGCACCTCAAGCATAACCTTAAGCCCATCCCCGTTACCGACCTCGGGATAAACGCCAAAGCTCACGGCGATGCCTCCGGTATGGATATTGATTTCATTCGCAAGACCAGCGTAGTCGTACTTTTCCGTATCGACATAGCCGAGCAGCGTTTTCAGCAGTCCCACGTAAGGGAGCTCGTCCGCCTCCAAATCCTTTATATCGAACAAAAGACGGATATAGTCGATGCCGTTCGAAAACATCTCATGGTGTACCACCGTCGTGCCGTCCACTTCACGGACACGGTTGATAAGCGGCGCCGCCTCACGCTTCATATCCTCCCTGGCAAGCATCGGAATCGTCTTAAGCGCCTCCTCGTCCGACGGCTCCTCCTGATATTCCTTTAAATGTCTTGTATCCGCAATCAGCGCTTCCAGTTGTTCGTCGGAAAGTCCCGCTTTGTATTCCGCTAGCTTTTTTTCCAGCTCCTCCTCGCGCTTTGCGTTCAGACCCTTTTCCGGCTCGATCACCACTACCGAAGCATGGGGATTGTCCAGCAGATATTCGGAAATCAGTTTCTCAAAATAGCCCGTATCTGCCTGTCCCCGCAAAAACCGGTAGGTATCGAGAGCCTCCAGATGCATAAAGGGCTGCATGTCGTCATAAATCCAACTGTCAAGACATTGCAGACCGTATAATAGTCCCTTGGGGAACTGTCCGAAATCCGCCTCGCGGTAACGGAACTCCGAAGCGCTGATGCCAGCCAGCAGCGCTTTCCTGTCGACGCCTTCCTTCACCTGTTTTTGCAGCACTTCGCGGATAATGGAAAGGAATTCCTCCTTCCGGGAGGTGTTCGTGTTTTTGGCAATCA
>CALWBG010000076.1 GCA_944375975.1 uncultured Roseburia sp. | reverse complement strand
CAAAGGAAGCTGCGATAAAATCGTAGTCGTTTTCGATTGCAAACAGAAGGTCGCTGTAATCCTTTTCACTGATGTAGGGCATGGACAATTCCACATTCGGAACATTGACTCCCTTCTTGTTGGAAACCGGGCCGCCGTTTGTTACACGGCACACAATATCCATCGGCACCTTACCGTCCTTGCCCGGTTTTGCCCCCTGCACCGGACGGATACTCGTTACCTCCATGCCAATCAAGCCATCATCAATCAGAATACGATTGCCCGGACGGATGTCGTTCGGCAGATTTTTATAGGTGACGGAAACTCTGGACGCGTCTCCCATAATTTCCTCTGTTGTCAAAATAAAGGTCTGCCCGTCCACAAGCTCCGCCTTTCCTTCCGCAAACTCCATCAGGCGGATTTCCGGTCCCTTGGTATCCAGCAAAGCCGCAACCGGGCGCTTTAGTTCCTCACGCAGCTTGCGCAGCATCACAAGCCGCCCCATCTGTTCCTCATGGGAACCGTGGGAGAAGTTAAAACGCGCGACGTCCATTCCCTCCTCAATCAGTTTTCTCAATACCTTTTCGTCATCCGTAGCAGGACCCAACGTACAAACAATTTTCGTCTTTCTAAACATCTTTCTTCCTCGTAACTATTTATTTTCAGCTTATTCTTTTCACAGCGTCCCGGCATGGGCTTATTTCCGCGGAGCAGACGCCGTGCCATCCGGGTGCTTCCCTCTGTTAAAAGGATACCCGGATTTTCTACTTTGTAATCATGGTTCCCGGTCCCCCGCTTACATGAGAACCATCCTTATTGAGCTTTGTGATAAGGACGGACTTGATCGCGGAATCACCGATAAAGTCGACCGCAGCCTGAATCTTAGGCAGCATATCACCCTCTCCGAACTGCCCCTGCGCCATGTATTCCTTCGCCTCCGCAACGGTCATCGCCGCAAGCGGCTTTTCATTTTCGGTGCCGAAATTTAAGCATACATTATCCACGCTCGTGAGAATTACCAGCATATCGGCATCCAAAAGCTCCGCAAGCTTTCCAGCCGCCAAATCCTTCTCAATCACGGCACTCGCGCCCTTTAAATTGTTATCCTGTGCAAGCACCGGAATTCCGCCGCCGCCGCAGGCAACCACAATCTGGTCCGCATCCAGCAGCGCGCGCACCGCGTCAATCTCCACAATATCCATCGGCTTCGGAGCCGCAACGATACGGCGATAACCGCCGTCTGCCGGAACGACATGGTTTCCTTTTTTCTCCTCTGCCTCAGCCTCCTCCGCAGTCATCACACGCCCGATAATCTTGCTCGGCTTATAAAAAGCCTCGTCATACGGATCCACAACCACCTGCGTCAAAACGGTAGAAACCGTCTTATAAATGCCTTTATTCAAAAGCTCCGCCCGGATAGCATTCTGCAAATCGTAACCGATATAGCCCTGGCTCATCGCCGAGCACACCGACATCGGCGTCGCGGTATACTCGGGATATAATCTGCAAAATTCATTCATGGCAGTGTGTATCATACCCACCTGCGGGCCATTGCTGTGGGTGATTACAACCTGATAATCTTCGCGGATAAAATCGGCAACCGCCTTTGCCGTGCGCTTCGTTGCTTCCTTCTGCTCCGGCAGCGTCGTACCAAGCGCCTCATGTCCAAGCGCTATGACAATCTTTTTTTTCTTCATTGCTACTCTCCATTCCTCCGATGCTGACATTGTTTCCATATTGTTTCCGGCATAACGCTGCCGGCCTTTTTTCCCACTGTTCCTATTCTAACATGAACCCCACATGGGCGCAATGTTAAACTCGTGTGTAAAACGCTAAAGTTTTGTAACAGTTCCGTCATCATTTTGCTGATGACGGAACTGTTATAAAATTTTTTACACGAAATACCCCCGGCCGCCGGAGCTGCTTTTCTTTCTCCGGGCTGCCGGGGGCTGCCTTCTGGCTTTCCTTATGTTTCCTCGGGCAGCACCAAAGCGTCAATCCGCTCCCAGATTTCATCCCGTCCCTGCTTCGTCTCTGCGGAAAACGGAATAATCTCGGTTCCGGGCTCTACCTTAAGCCCCTCGCGTATTGCCTTGAGCTGCTTTTGAAGCTGGCTGCGCTTGATTTTATCCAGCTTTGTCGCTATGATAATCGGCGCAAAACCCTGATACACCATCCACTCGTACATCATCTTATCGTTGGCGGAAGGATCATGGCGAATGTCAATCAAAAGGAATACCGCTTTTAATTTTTTGGAGGAATGCAGATAATTTTCAATCATCTTCCCCCACTTCGCCTTGACCTCCTCCGAGGCCTTCGCGTAGCCGTAGCCCGGCAAATCCACAAGATACATGGCGTCGTTGATATTATAAAAATTAATCGTCTGCGTCTTCCCGGGCTGCGCCGAGGTGCGCGCAAGAGCTTTCCGGTTCATCAGCGCGTTAATTAACGATGACTTCCCGACATTCGATTTTCCGGCAAACGCCACTTCATTGTATGGATTGTCCGGAAGTTTGCTCGTAATGCCGCAGACGGTTTCCAGATTTACATTTTTTATCACCATGTCTGTTTCTCCTGACCCGTTATTTTACAAAAGCCGTTTCGAGGACATCCCGCATACTCTCCACATAGACGAGCTTTAAGCCTTTCTTGATTTCCTCCTGGATTTCCTCAACGTCCTTTTCATTTTTCTTCGGCACGCAGACCGTACTGATTCCGGCATTTTTTGCGGCCAAAAGCTTTTCCTTCAGTCCTCCGATAGGAAGCACCCGGCCCCGCAGCGTAATCTCTCCTGTCATTGCCACATCCGCGCATACCGGGGTTTTCGTGATGGCGGAAAGCATCGCAGTCGCCATCGTAATTCCGGCAGACGGCCCGTCTTTGGGCACGGCACCCTCCGGAATATGGATGTGTATATCGTTCTCCTGGAAAAATTTCTTCGGAATCTGATATTCCCCGCTGACGGAACGGATATAGCTTAAGCCCGTCTGCGCGGATTCCTTCATCACCTCGCCAAGCTGCCCGGTCAACTGGATTTCCCCTTTTCCCGGCATAATATTGACTTCGATTTCCAGCGTATCGCCTCCGACACTTGTCCATGCCAGTCCCCGGACGATTCCGACCTCATCCGTGTCGTTTTTCCGGTCAAAGGTGTATTTTTCTTTGCCGAGGTATTTTTCGACGTTCTGCTCCGTCACCTTGACGCGCTTTTTCCCCGATTCATAGACCTCTCTGGCTGCCTTGCGCGCGATTTCCCCAAGCTTTCGCTCGAGGTTCCGCACTCCGGCCTCCCTGGTATAGCCCCGGATAATTTTCCCCATCGCCTTATCGCTGACGGTAAGCTGTTCCGGTTTTAAACCGTTGCGCTCCCTGACCTTCGCCAGAAGATGCTCCTTTGCGATATGCGCCTTTTCGTTCTCCGTGTAGCTCGTGACCTCAATCAGCTCCATACGGTCCAAAAGCGGACGCGGTATGTCCTGCACGGAGTTTGCCGTCGCGATAAACAGCACTTCTGATAAATCAATCGGCAGCTCAACGTAATGGTCGCGGAATTTATTATTCTGCTCCGAATCCAGCACCTCCAGCAGCGCGGAGGAGGTGTCCCCCTTGTAGTCGCTGCTTACCTTGTCAATCTCGTCCAAAAGCATCAGAGGATTTTTCACCCCGGCGCTCCGCAGCCCGTTTACAATTCGTCCCGGCATTGCGCCGACATAGGTTTTGCGGTGGCCGCGGATTTCCGCTTCATCCCTGACGCCGCCTAAGCAGATGCGGACGTATTTTTTATCCAGCGCCCGCGCCACGGAACGCGCGATACTCGTCTTGCCGGTTCCCGGCGGCCCTACAAGACAGATAATGGGGCTCTCGCCCTTCTTCGTCAGATTGCGTACGGCAAGAAATTCCAGCATACGCTCCTTGACCTTTTCAAGACCGTAATGGTCTTCGTTTAAGATGCGCTCGGCATTTTTGATGTCTTTATTGTCGCGGGATTTTTTATTCCACGGCAGCTCCAGCAGCGTTTCGATATAGCCGCGGCTGACAGCGCTCTCCGAGGAGCTTGCGCTGATATTCTTAAAACGGATAATCTCTTTTTTAATTTTTTCTTTTACTTCCTCATCCGCCTCAAGCTTCCCGAGACTTTCCATGTAAGCGTCAGCATCGGACTCCGTATTGTCCTCCCCGAGTTCCTCACGAATGAGCTTCATCTGCTCGCGCAGTATATATTCTTTCTGGTTGCGCTCTACACGCTCCTTGACCTTTGCCTGAAAATCATTCTTAAGCGCAATAATCTCAATTTCCTTCAGCAGCAGCGCCATAAGCACCTCATAACGCTCTGTCAGGGAAACCGCATCCAGGATTCTCTGTTTTTGCTCATAGGGAAACGGGAGGTTATTGGCAAGCTGGTCCATCATCTTTTCCAGATTGGTTTCCTCGTAAATCTGCCGCCTGAGCTCTCCGCCCACCCGCTGATTTACCGTGACGTATTTTGCAAACGTCTCCTGGATGCTGCGGACCATGGCCTCCTTTGCCTCCTCGGGCAGTCCTTCGTCCACCTCCGCGTCAAAACGGATGACCTCCGCCATCAGGTAATCTGGATTATCCAGAAATGACGACAATTCCGCCCGTTCGATTCCCTCCACCAAAATTCTTACGATATTATTTTGCAGCTTAATTACCTGCCGAACCTCCGCGATAATTCCGATTTTGTACAAATCCTCAACGGACGGCTCCTCCTGCTCCACATCCCTCTGCGTCACAAGAAAAATCTTCTGCTCGTCCATCATGCTTGCTTCCACCGCTTTGATGGATTTCTCACGGCTCACGTCAAAATGAGCAATCATTCCCGGCAGAATAACCATGCCGCGGAGCGCAACCGCAGGTATTCTCACAATCATTGTATCCAAATTATTGTTCCTCTATTTTTTTCAGTTCCTGTTGTTCAATCGCCAGCTTTTCCTCCACCATATCTTTCGTAATACGGCATCTGGAAATGCTTTCGTCGGAGGGAATATGGTACATCAAATCCAGTGTCACCGCCTCCATAATCGCGCGAAGCCCTCTGGCTCCGGTCTTTCTCTCCAGCGCCTTGTCGGCAATCGCCTCTAACGCCTCCCGGTCAAATTCCAGCGCAACCCCGTCCAGTTCAAACAGCTTCTCATACTGTTTGGTAAGAGCGTTTTTCGGCTCCTGCAAAATCCGAAGCAGCGCCTCCTTGTCAAGCATATCCAAGGAAACCGTCACCGGCACACGCCCTATAAACTCCGGTATGAGCCCGAACTTCACGAAATCCTGCGGCATCGCGTGCTTTAACACGTCACCGATATTGTATTCGCTGCGGTCTCTGATATCCGCATTAAAGCCGATGGTTTTCTGGTCCATCCTCGTCTCGATGATTTTTTCCAGCCCGTCAAAGGCTCCGCCGCAGATAAACAGGATATTGGTCGTGTCAATCTGAATCAGCTCCTGCTGCGGATGCTTTCTTCCGCCCTGCGGGGGCACGGATGCAATCGTTCCCTCTAAAATCTTTAACAGCGCCTGCTGTACACCCTCGCCGGAAACGTCCCTGGTAATCGAGACATTCTCTGATTTCTTGGAAATTTTATCAATCTCGTCAATGTAAATAATTCCGTGCTGCGCGCGCTCAATATTGTAATCCGCCGCCTGGATGATTTTCAGCAGAATGTTTTCCACATCCTCGCCAACATAGCCCGCTTCCGTCAGGGTGGTGGCGTCTGCAATCGCGAACGGCACATTCAGCACCCTTGCCAGCGTCTGCGCCAGAAGCGTTTTGCCCGAGCCGGTAGGACCCAGCATCAGGATGTTGCTTTTCTGTAGCTCCACCCCGAGGTCACCGCCCGCCATAATGCGTTTGTAATGGTTGTATACAGCCACGGACAGAACCTTTTTGGCCTGGTCCTGCCCAATGACATAATCGTCGAGAAACGCCTTGAGCTCCTCCGGCTTTAACAGATTAATCTGCTCCATGCCGGCGCTCTCATCAGCAGCGTCCTCGTTTTCTAATTCTTCCTCAATAATTTCCGCACAGATATCCACACATTCATCGCAGATATACGCGCCGTTTGGTCCCGCAATCAGCTTGCGCACCTGGTCCTGTGATTTTCCGCAAAAGGAACAACGGAATTTTTCGTCACTTCTTCCTGCCATAATTCCTGTTTCTCCGTATTCTATCGATTTGTTATGACGCTGTCAATCAGGCCATATTCCTTTGCTTCTTCCGCAGACATGTAGTAATCCCTCTCCGTGTCTGCCGCAACCACGTCATATGGCTTTCCTGTGTTTGCAGCGAGAATTTCGTTCAATTTCTTCTTGGTCTTTAAGATATTTTCCGCCGCGATCTGGATTTCTGTCGCCTGTCCCTTTGCACCGCCGGACGGCTGATGAATCATGATTTCCGCATTCGGGAGCGCAAGACGCTTGCCTTTCGTGCCGCCTGCCAGCAAAAACGCACCCATGCTTGCCGCAAGACCGATACAGATGGTAGATACATCGCATTTGATATACTGCATGGTGTCATAGATTGCCATTCCGGCAGTTACCATTCCTCCCGGAGAATTGATATATAACTGAATATCCTTCCCCGGATCCTCGGACTCAAGAAACAGAAGCTGTGCTACCACAAGGCTTGCCGTCGTCTCGTTCACTTCCTCTCCAAGAAAAATAATTCTGTCTTTTAACAGGCGGGAATATATATCATAGCTCCGCTCTCCTCTGCTGGTCTGCTCAATGACGTAAGGTACTAAACTCATATGTTTTTCCTCCATTCCGCCCGAAGGCTCTTTATTTATAAAATTTTAACAATTACTCGCAAGCTTAAACAGACCGGCCCGTTTGAGCCAGTCTGTCTGCATTTCCTACTGTTCTAAAGCTGCCGGAGCTTATTCTTCCGCCGCTCCGTTTTCTTCAGCTTCTTTTTCCTTCTTTGTCTTCGCCTTTGCTCTCTCTTTTACGTTCTCCATGATTAAGTCTACAGCCTTTGTCACGGAAATATCTCTCTTCATGGATTCCTTCTCAGCGTCACCCATGTACTCTTTGAGCTTGTCGGCTTCCATTCCGTATGCCTTTGCCATCTTCTCGATTTCCGCGTCGATTTCCTCTTCGCTTACCTGGATGTTCTCATCCTTCGCAATCTGCTCTAACACAAGGCTGCTCTTTATACGGGTCTCCGCCTCCGGGCGAACCTGCTCTTTTAATTTATCAAGCGTGAGTCCTGAGAACTGCATATACTGCTCCATGGAAAGTCCGCTCTGCGCGATTCTCTGCGCAAACTCATTTACCATGTTCTCACACTGAGTATCAATCATCGCCTCCGGAATCTCCATCTCGGATTTGTCGATAATCTTCTGAATCGCTTCATCCTCTTTCGTGCGTTTTGCCTCGTCCTCTTTCTGAACCTCCAGATGCTTTCTCACATCCGCCTTATATTCCTCTAAGGTCTCAAATTCGGAAACATCCTGCGCAAACTCATCATTTAATTCCGGCAGTTCCTTTGCCTTAATCTCATGAATCTTAACTTTAAATACCGCCGGCTTTCCTGCAAGCTCTTCAGCCTGATATTTCTCCGGGAAGGTAACGTTAACCTCTACCTCATCCCCCGTATTCTTTCCGATAAGCTGATCCTCAAAGGTATCGATAAATGTGTGGGAGCCAATCTCAAGCGGATGGTTCTCACCCTTGCCGCCCTCAAATGCAACGCCGTCCACAAAGCCTTCAAAATCAATCACCGCGGTATCGCCGTTCTGAATCGGACGGTCGGTTACGGTCACGGTTCTGGAATTCTTCTGTCTCTCCTTCTCGAGCGCTTCTTCCACTTCCTCGTCAGACACGGAGGTGTCAACCTTCGTTACCTGAACGCCAAGGTATTTTCCGAGCTTCACTTCCGGACGCACGGCAATCTCCGCCGTGAAAATAAACGGCTTGCCAGCCTCTATCTGTACCACCTCAATCGTCGGTCTGGAAACAACATCCACACCGCTCTCGTCCAACGCCGCGCCGTAGTTCTCCTGAATCAGCGTATTCGCCGCATCTTCATAAAAAACGCCAGCCCCGTACATTTTCTCAATCATCTTTCTCGGAACCTTGCCCTTGCGGAAGCCCGGAAGGCTGATTTTATTTTTCTCCTTCATATATGCAGCCTGAATCGCTTTTTCCACTTCCTCAGCCGCAACCTCAATGGTGAGCTTCGCCATATTTTTTTCCAAATTTTCTACCTGTACACTCATGCTTACTTATTTCCTCCTTCATTATATATAAATACTGATGTACATTTTCCGTTGATTCCGAATCTCATGTGTCTGCCGCACACCCCGTTTTTCAAGGGTTATTATCTGCACCTCGGAAAAAAGGGCGTACTTCGACTATCACAGTCATTTTAGGATTATAACATACTGTTTTGGAAAACACCAGCATTTTTTTACGAAACGGGCATTTTGGGGTAACAGTTCAGTCATGTGAGACATGGCTGTACTGTTACCACTTTGTCCGGGTTTTACAGTATATATTCCAACTGCCGGTCAAACGGCTCTGCGTTTACATGCCCTTCATTCAGCTCCAGCGCGTCCACGCAGCCCATCGCTGCATAAAACGCCTGCGTCTCCACTGCGGAATGGGAGGAAATATATAATTTTTTCGCTCCGTGCTCCCCTGCCCATTCCGCCGCATGGCGAAACAGCTCTTTTCCGATACCGCAGCCTCGCATATCCTCCGATACATGGATGCTTGTCAAATCAAGATATTCCCGCCCGGTTCCAAACAGCTCCCCCTCCACCGAGGCAAAGCCTTTTAAGGCCCCGCCGCAAAACGCGGCGCACACCAGCCCGCCGGTACGGACGGTGTTTTTTAGGCAGGCGACCAGAAACTGATAATCCCTGGCACTCCACTCGTCAATAAACGGTTCCTCCCGGATACACCAGGCTCCGTCGATGTTCCGCAGGCACCGGTTCACCACCTGTCTGCGGTGAAATTGCGCAAACAGCGGTACTTCGATTTCCTCCTCCACCAGATTACGGTACTGTATTTCCTCTCCGTATTCATAGGCCGTTCTCTCGGTTCCGTCCGCGACGAAAATAATTCCGCACCGCTCAAATCCCGCCTTTTCTATCAAATGCCGCATGATGCGGTTGTCTTCGTGCGTGTCCATGCGGAGATGCTTTTTCTCTTTTCGGCAGACCGCCTTTGCATAATCTATACACTCCGCAAAAATACCTTTCTCCGTCCCTGCGGACGCAAGCCGGTGTACGGTCCGGTATGGCCGCGCCGATTTCCATTCCCCCTGCACAATGGTCCGGTAGGTCGAATCCTCCCCGTCCGTCAGCGCAAAAACACCGCTGATTCGGTTATTCCGCACACAGACATAAAGCTGTCCCTGCTTCATATCTTTTTTTATAATCTCTTTTGACGGGTAATCATCCTCCCACTGATTCGGATTTCCGTTTTTACGCATAAACTCCCTTGCGGTGCAGTAAATATGTTCAATTTCGTTCATTTCCTTTTCCTCTGCCAATCGAATCACTCTTCATTCCTCCCAAAACCTCCTGGAAGAACCGCAGAAATCCATCCTCCACAATGGCCTGATTCAGAACATCCTCTTCCAGATCATAAAAATGTTTCCCCGTTTTCCTATCGACAGAAAGACTGTCGAGCGGAAAACCCGGCTCCCGCTGTGGGCGCGGTTTTGCTGTGAGCAAAAACGGCTCGCTCGCCATATCCTCATCCATCGCCAGATAAATATGCTCCTCGTCCAGCACAAGACAGATTGCGTTTTTGTACTGCGCCTGCAAATCGCCGAACTGCTCCGCCAGCCCGGAATAATAACGGATCATTTCCTCATCGGAAAGGCAGACTCCGTCTACCCGTCTGACATACACGCCCGGTTGCAGCTCCTGCGGCACATTTTCAAAATAAAGCCCCGAATCACAGGAAAATACAGGAATATGAAAGGTACGGTAATAGCTGAGCGCCTTCTTTTTGGCATTTTCGAGCGGGGTCGCGCCGTCCTCCTCCACCTCGGGAGGCGTAATATCCAAATCGCACAGTCCCACAATTTCAACCGGCAGCCCGCACAGACGCTGGCGCATGGCCGCAAGCTTCGCCGGGTTTCCCGTGCCGTAAAGCAGGCGCAGCTTCACCGCCCCGTTGTCATATGTTTTTTCTTTCATATTTGTTTTGCACTCTTTCTCCCTACTGCTGCCACTGGTCCGGAAGCTTTAATTTCTCCAACGGTGCAAAGTGCTTATCGTACTCCTCCGTTTCCGCTTCCGTGATTCGCTCAAATACCCCGGCCTCGAAAAATCTGCCGCCACGAAGCGCGCTTAAACCGTCTGTCCGCAGTTCCAGCCCCAGGAACGCATCGAAATTTTTTCCGTCCGTCGTCGTAATTCCGAACTGCTCACAGGGGACGAACCCATACTTCGGGTAATACTGCGGCTCTCCCATAATAATAATTCCGGGGTAGCCTGCCTGCCCTGCAAGCCGCACCGATTTTTCCAGCAATTTTCCGCCGATTCCGGTTCCCTGATATTCCGGCGCCACACACAGGGGACCGAAGGTCAGTACCTTTGTCTCCGCTTCTTCCGTTTTCACCGTGGATTTGGAATACCAGATACCGCCTGCGATTCGCCCTTCGATTTCGGCTACTATGGAAAGCTCCGGTACAAACGCCGCGTCCCCACGCAGGCAATGCAAAACATAATGCTCGTTGCAGCCCGGCACATATTTATTCCAGAATGCCCGTCTTGTCATCTCTTCCGACCCGCGGTAATCCTCCGGCGTCTCCGCCCGGTAAACGGTGCTTCTCTCCTCTTCCTCCAAAAACATTTCCGGCGCCGTAAGGTCACATTCCATATGGATGAGCGGATATATCTGTCCGTCATTTTCACGCTCGGTTATTTTTTCAGCCGTGTAACGGTTTCTTCTCCAGAACCGATAGCCGGTTTCATTGGCGCGATAGCACGCAAGCTTGATTTTTCCATAGCCCGCCTGTCTTGCCGCGCGCATAAACGCTTCGTTTATTTTTCTGCCGATTCCCTTATCCTGCTGCTCCTTTGCAACCATCAGATAACCGATATAAACTGTATCCTCCTTTGGATACCCCTCCAGATAATCCAGAATTGCAATGCAGCTCCCCCGCGCATAAACCGCCCGGTAATATTTTCGCTCCAAAGGGAAATCCGGCGGAGCCGCCGTAAAATCAGCCCTGCATTCCTCCCTTGTAACCTCATGCCGCTGGATGGCCGCAAAATATGACGCATTTTCTCTCTGCAATTCGAAAATCTCGTCCAAATTTTCTTCGCTGCCCTCACGAAATTCATATTCGCTTAAATATTCCTTTAAATATTCCAATAACATTTTTCATTCCTGTCCTGATAATTCATTTTCTTCCTCCCTTTGTGCCCCTGCCAGCTTTACCTCTGCCAGCCGCTCCCCCTCATACCGCAGCTTCAGGGAAAAGAAGCTCTCACAGGAATCCAAAAGCCGCAGAAATACTTTATCTCCCTCCCAGAGATTCAGATTTTCAATTTCTCTTTTGGGAACCCACACCAGTTCCCCTTCATCACATTCCGTCAGCTCACCTGTAAACGCGTCCGCCGTATAAAGGTGCATATATTCGGTTTCCCATTTATCGGAAACAAACGTGACAATTCCCCTCGCACGGTAGGATAAAAGCGTCAGTCCTGTCTCCTCATATACCTCGCGCAGCAGACATTCCTCCGGCATTTCGTCCGGCTCGAACTTTCCGCCGACGCCAATCCACTTATCCTGATTTGCGTCATTTGCTTTTTTTACCCGGTGAAGCATCAGGTAAGAATCATCTTTTTCAATATAACAAAGTGTCGTAAGCTTCATAATAACCTCGCCAAGCCTTTATGTATGCGATAATTCCGGGAAGTACAG
>CALWBG010000075.1 GCA_944375975.1 uncultured Roseburia sp. | reverse complement strand
CGCTTCTGTTTTTATCAAACGGAATCGAGCATTTCTTCGGATCGCTCTCGGAAGAAAGCGCGGTCAGAGCCGCAAATCCTGCTATTCCAATCGGGCGGACCGCCCCTTCAGTACCGCCGGAAACCATCACGTCCGCCTCTCCGTACTGAATGCTGCGGAACGCCTCTCCGATACTGTTGGTTCCCGTGGCACAGGCGGTTACTACATCAATGCTTTTTCCCTTCAATCCAAACTGAATGGCAACATTGCCCGCCGCCATATTGGAAATGACCATCGGTACAAACAGCGGATTGACCCTTCCCGGTCCCTTTTCCATCAGTTTTTTGTGCTCCCGCTCAATTCCCTGGAGGCTTCCGACACCGCAGCCGATTGAAGTTCCCACGCGGTATGCGTCCTCTTTTTCCATGTCAAGCCCAGCATCCTCGATTGCTTCCTTCGATGCCGCTACCGCATACTGGGTGAACAGCTCCATGCGCTTCGCCGCTTTCGCGTCTATATACTGTTTGGGGTCAAAGCCTTTGACCTCAGCCGCCAGATGGCACTTATATTCACTTGCGTCAAAATGGGTGATTTCCGCAAATCCGATTTTTTCGTCTTTAACCGACTGCCAGAATTCTTCCACGCTTAAGCCAATCGGCGTGATTGCTCCCATTCCCGTTACCACAACTCGTCTGCTCATAACCTTTCCTTTCTCTCTATCCAAAATATACCCCGGCAGCAGTGCCAAAGCCTGCTGCCGGGCGATAATTTTTCATGCCTTACATGCTCATTCCGCCGTCCACGGAGATCACCTGTCCCGTGATATAGGCCGCGCGCTCCGAAGCCAGAAACGTTACGACACCCGCAATGTCCTCCACGCTTCCCGCCCGCATCAGCGGCACCTGTGCCAACAGGTTTTCCTTTGCCGCCTCCGGCATTTTTTCGGTCATTTCCGTTTCGATAAAGCCGGGCGCCACCGCATTGCAGGTGATTCCCCGGGAGGAAAGCTCTCTCGCCACGCTTTTCGTCAGTCCGATAACACCGGCCTTGCTCGCACTGTAATTCGCCTGACCCGGATTTCCAACAACGCCGGACACGGAAGAAATATTGATAATGCTGCCCGAACGCTGCTTTAACAGATAGCGGGAGAGATGACGGATGGTGTTGAAAGTTCCCTTAAGGTTCGTGGCAAGCACACTGTCAAAATCCTCCTCGCTCATCTTCATAAGCAGATTATCCCGCGTAATGCCCGCATTGTTCACCAGAATGTCAATATGCCCGTATTCCTTGATGAGCTCCTTTATCATATCGGCGCAGGCGTTGAAATCGGAAACGTCACATCCATACACTGCCGCGTTTCCGCCGGCAGCGGTAATTTCTTCCGCCACGGCCTCCGCGCGCTCCTTTGAGCCGTTATAGTTTATAATCACAAACGCGCCTTCTTTCGCAAGGCTTTTTGCAATGGCGCTTCCGATTCCACGGCTTGCCCCGGTCACAAGCGCTACTTTTCCCGTTAACATAAGCTTTCTCCCTCCTGTAGCGGATGGGTGCTAACGAACGCTTCGAAATCCTCCAGCTTATCGATATTGCACACCTTCACGTCACGGTTGATTTTTTTCATGAAGCCGCTGAGCGTCTTTCCCGGCCCGATTTCCACAAATTCATCGACGCCGTCCGCAATCAGTCGCTCGATGGTCTGCTGCCAGCGGACGGACGCTGACACCTGCTCTTTAAGCAGCGGTTTTACAGCCTCCGCCTCTGTCACGTAATCAGCGGTCACATTTGCCACATAGGGAATTTCCGGCTTGTGCACCGTGACATGTGAAAGTTCCTCGGCAAGCTTTTCACCTGCTCCTTTTAACATCACCGAATGGAAGGGGCCGCTGACCTTAAGAGGCACAACTCTTTTTGCCCCGGCCTCCTTGCAGGCCTCTCCGGCCTTTGCGACTGCCTGTTCCTCGCCGGTAATGACAATCTGCCCCGGGCAGTTGTAGTTGGCAATGGATACGATGCCCTCCGTCTCCTCGCAGGCCTTCTCAATCGCCGCCGCGTCAAGTCCCAGCACCGCAGCCATCGCGCCGCCGGTCGGAACCGCCTCCTGCATATAGATGCCTCTTTTGCGTACCAGCGCAAAAGCGTCCGCGAACGTCAGCGCACCACAGGCAATCAGCGCGCCGTATTCGCCAAGGCTTAAGCCCGCCGCGACATCCGCGCGATACCCTTTCTCCTGCAGCGCCTTAAGGATTGCCGCCTCCGCTGTCAGCATACAAACCTGCGTATACTCCGTGATATTGATTTTCTCATTCTCCTCAAAGCATAAGGCTGCTATATCAAGCCCCGACGCCTTTGATGCGACGTCAAACACCTCTCTGCACGCCGGAATGCTCTCGTAAAACTCTTTTGCCATTCCTATGTACTGTGCTCCCTGTCCCGGAAACATAAATGCAGTCTTTCCCATGTCGTCTTCCTTTCCCTCGATATATGCGCCCGCCGGTGAAAGCTTACGCCGGGCTGTGGTTTAACAGGGCGTCTGCCTCTGTCATAATTTCTTCTACGATTTCCCGGCAGCTCTGCTCTTTTTTGACCAGTCCCGCGCTCTGTCCGGCCATCAGGCTTCCGTGCACCACGTCGCCGTCGATAACCGCCTTGCGCAGCGAGCCGAGCGTGAGCTGCTCAAGCTCCTCAAAGGAGGCACCTTCTTTTTCCATTTTGAGGTATTCACGGCTCATCTGATTGCGCAGCACGCGAATCGGATGTCCGGTACTCATGCCCGTCACCTCGGAATCAATATCCCGGGCTTTGATGACGCGCTCCTTATAGTTCGGATGCACGATGGATTCCTTTGCCACGACAAAACGGGTACCAAGCTGAACCCCTTCTGCACCAAGCATGAAGGCTGCCGCCACGCCCCTGCCGTCGGCAATCCCGCCTGCCGCAATCACCGGAATTTTGACCGCGTCCGCAACCTGCGGAACCAGTGTCATGGTTGTCTGCGCGCCGATATGGCCTCCGGATTCCATACCCTCAGCCACAACTGCGTCGGCACCGCCGCGCTCCATCATTTTGGCCATGGCGACACTCGCGACAACGGGAATGACCACAACACCGGCGGCTTTCCAGGCATCCATAAATTTGCCCGGGTTTCCGGCTCCGGTGGTCACGACCTTCACACCCTCTTCAATGACAATCTGTGCGACCTCAGCCGCATTGGGGTTTAACAGCATGACATTGACGCCAAACGGTTTGTCCGTCAGCTTTTTCGCCTCCCGAATCTGCTCCCGGACTACCTCCGGCGGCGCGCTGGCCGCTCCGATGATACCAAGTCCTCCCGCATTGGAGACGGCTGCCGCAAGATGGTACTCGGCCACCCATGCCATGCCGCCCTGAATCACCGGATATTTTGTTCCAAGTAATTCGCTTACCCTCGTTTTCATTTATTCGACACCTTTTCCTTTTAAGTATTCGATTACGTCATTTACGGTTGCGATTGACTCTAAATCCTCGGACGGAATCTCTACGCCAAATTCCTCCTCAAGCGCCATAACAAGCTCGAACAAGTCCAAAGAATCTGCTCCAAGATCCTCTTTGAAGTTGGACTCAGCCTTAATCTCAGACTCGTCAACATTTAACTGCTCTGCAATAATCGGTTTCATTTTCTCTAACATCATTCTACCTCTTTCTCTTTTTCCTTATTTTTCGCTATAATTCTTGTTTGTCCCCCATTTATTTTGACAGTCAAACAATTAGCTTTTCAAAGTATATGACTGTCGTGTAATTTTGTCAACGCTAAATTTGTAAACATTTTGTAACAGTTCAGCCATGTCTCATATGACTGGCAAATCATGCTCGCATGAATTTGACTGGCATGTGAGACATGAGCGGAGCGCCCGATTATGAGCAAAGGCAGCTGCAAAGCAGCAAAAAAGCGCCCTGGCGCGACTTTGCGAATGGTGCTGGCTGAACTGTTACTATAACAGCCGAAAATACGGCGCGTACGCCTTGCCTGTTTCGGCCGCCTGTGCTAACATAAATCCCAGCTTTGAACAATTTGGAGATTAGTGTGAAAAATAAGCTTGATAGCTTATTTTTCACACGGCTATTTGTGCCGGAGCATCACAAATAAGCCCTAATGGCAGACGCAAATTTGAGATTTGCGCCGCCCCGTCGCGTAAAACGCTCCGGAATGGAGATTCTTATGAAAAACCATCGTTTTTTTACCATATGCCTACTTTTATTTCTGCTTTTATGCTCCGTCTTTCTCGGAATTTTATTCGGGAGCGTAACGGTGCGCCCGTCCGACGTGTTTGCCGCCCTGGCCGGGAAAAATACCGGTTCCACCGCCTGGGTGCTGATTACGACCGTGCGCGTTCCACGCGTGCTCGGCGGGCTGTTCGCAGGAATCGGGCTTGCCTGCGCAGGCGTTATTTTACAGACGGTCATGAATAATTCCCTCGCCAGCCCAAACACCATCGGCGTCAATTCCGGCTCCGGTTTTGCCGTCATGCTCTCGATGCTGTTTTTTCCGGCAAATTCCCCCGCGCTGCCGCTGTTCGCTTTTTTGGGTGCGCTCCTTACGACGCTTGCCATCTATCTGCTCGCCGCCCTCTCCGACAGCTCCCGCACCACCATCATTCTTGCTGGCATTACGGTTTCCAGCTTCCTTAGCGCCGGCATCAATACCGTGAAGCTCCTTGATACGGATATCACCATCAACCTTACCTCGTTTATGATCGGCTCGCTTTCCGGGCTTACCGCGGCTAAGCTGATACTGCCCTGCGCCGGGATTGCGGCGGCGTTTCTGGTTTCCCTGCTGTTTGCAAAACCGCTCAATATGCTTGGACTCGGTGACGACATTGCGCGCTCCCTCGGCCTGCATGTGGCTCCCACGCGATTTGCGCTTCTTGTTCTCTCAAGTGTCCTTGCGGGGTGCGTGGTCAGCTATGCAGGGCTTTTGAGCTTTATCGGGTTGATTGTACCCCATATCTGCCGCCGTCTGTTTGGAAATGACGCGCGTATTCTGCTGCCCGCCTCGGCGCTGCTCGGGGGAAGCTTTGTCATTTTATGCGACCTTTTGGGCCGGGTACTTTTTTCCCCGTTTGAGCTTCCCGCCGGAATCCTGATGTCCTTTATCGGCGGACCGTTTTTCCTGTATTTGCTTCTGAAAAGGAAAGGAGGACGCAGAGTCAATGCTTGAATTTCGAAATGTATCGGTTTCCTGTCAGCGGACACCAATATTAAACGACATCTCGGTTTCTTTCCGGGCGGGGGAAATCACCGCCGTCATCGGCCCCAACGGCTGCGGCAAAACCTCTCTGCTGCAATGCTTAAACGGTGTATCTAAGGTCACCGCGGGGACCGTTTTGCTGAACGGGCGGAATTACCTTTCGATTCCGCTGCGCGAGCGCGCGAGAAATGTGGCGTTTCTTCCCCAGGTGCGGACGATTATCCCTGCTATCCCCGTCAAAACGCTGGTAGAGCACGGGCGCTTTCCCTATCTCGGTTTCGCCCGGAAAAAGTCAGAGAAGGACGTCGCCATCGTGGAACGCGCGATGGAGCTTGCCCATGTGACGCAATATGCAAATCAGTCGGTGGACACGCTCTCCGGCGGTATGCGCCAGCGCGTCTTTTTTGCCATGACGCTCGCGCAGGACTGCGATTATATCGTGCTAGACGAGCCGACCACCTATCTGGACTTAAGCGGACAGCGGGATTTTTTTTCGATGATAAGAGAACTAAAACACCGGGGGAAGACTGTGATTCTGGTGCTCCACGATTTGAACCAGGCAATCCGCATTGCGGACACGCTGGTGATTATGGACAGGCTCGCCCCCTCCCCCGGCGTTTCCAAAGCCGAAAACGCGGCGCGCGGCTTCGGCAGGATTGCCGGGGTGGGGGCGCCCGAAGAATGTTTGAAGCTTCATCTGATTGATGATGTGTTTGATACCTCCTGGAAACGCTTCTCGGACCCGGAGGGCGATTATTACTTTTTTCAATAGTCTGTCAGCCGCAGTCCGGCGACCGCCCCGACTACAAAAATGGCGGGCGGCGTCATCCCGGACGCTTTTACCCTCTGCGCGATGTCCGAAAGCGTTCCCCGGACACACTCCACATTTCCGTCAAACCCACCGTGCACGGCGGCTGCCGGCGTATCGGCGGGTTTTCCGTATTCTACAAGCTTTTGGGCAAGCTCTCCGATGCGGTGAAAGCCCATCAGAAAAATGAGCGTACCGTTTAGCTTTGCGAGCTCTCCAAGCTGCTCCGGCAGACCGTCTGTGCCCTCCCCGGTGCGGGCCGACACCACATGAAAGCTCCGGGCAAGCCCCCGGTGCGTGACGGGAATCCCCGCCGCGGCCAAAACGGCAATGGCAGAGGTAAGTCCCGGCACCTCGCCCGTCCTTGCGCCTGCCTCCCGCAGCGCAAGCATTTCCTCGCCGCCCCTTCCGAAGACAAACGGATCCCCGCCCTTTAAACGCACGACACGCCTGCCCTCCGCCGCTTTTTCGGTCAGCAGGGCGTTGATTTCCTCCTGTTTTTTACTGTGCCGTCCCATGCGCTTTCCCACGTAAATCTTTTCACAGCTCTCGGCCGCGTGCTCCAGCAGGCGTTCATCCAAAAGATCGTCATAAACCAGAACCTCCGCATTTCGAACCGCCGCAAGCCCGCGCAGCGTGATAAGGTCGTACGGGCCGCAGCCCGCCCCCACCAGCGTAACCTGCCCCGTTTCCTTTTCCGCGCGCTTGCCCTCACCTGCATAAAACGCCATACACGCATCTGTCTCCGCCGCATCCGGAATCCGGTTTTCCGCCATACAAAGCTCCGCCATTTCCCTGAGGAAACGCGCCCGTTTCCCATCCTCCGTGATTCGCTCTTTGGCCGGGCCGCGCAAACCGGCAAGATAATCCATTATTTCCTCCGTCCGCCCGGGAAGCTCCGACGCAATCCTGCTTCGCAGCAGGGCGGCCGTGCGGGGGCTTGCTCCCTCCGTACAGATACCGACTGTCAGTTTTCCTTCCTTTACCAGCGCCGGAAACAGAAAGCCGCAGTCCTCCTTCTCGTCCACGGCGTTGACAAGGATTCCCCTCTCCCGGCAGAGCATACTGACACGGTGGTTTAATTTCCTGTCATCCGACGCCGCGACAACAAAAAAGCACTCCTGCAAATCGCTTTCAAGAAACGCCCGCTCCAGACAGGCAAGCGCCGGATTTTCCTTCAATTCCCGCTCGATTTGCGGTGCAACTACGGTAAGCCTCGCCCCAAACGTAGACAGCTTTTCTATTTTATGCGCCGCAATCCTGCCTCCGCCCACAATCAAGCCTTTTTTTCCTGCTATATCAATAAAAAACGGAAAATATCCCATACCCTTCTCCTTTTTCTCTCAGCGCACGGCGCGTCACCCTCACGGATATAAAATATCGGCAAGCTGCCGGTAAGCCTCGCCCCATTTCGCGTTCGGCTTCAGATTAAAGAGACGTTTATCCAGCAGATAATAATTTCCCTCCTTTACCGCCGTAAGGGAAGCCCACGCCGGATTCGAAATGAGTAAATCTTCCACGTTCTGCATTGCAGCCTCGCTGTCGCTCCCCTGTATCGTCACAAAAATATATTCCGGGTCCGCGGCGATGATTGCCTCCATGCTCAAATCGTCCAGCAGGCTTTCGCTGCTGTCCGCGATATTGACACAGCCCAAATCCGCCAGCATTTCGCCGCAGACATTGCCGTCGCTGCCCTTTGCCCTCACGCTGCTTCCGGATGCCCGCAGAAACAATACCGTCGGCGCGCTGCCATCGGCCCGCTGCTTTATCTGCTCGATTTCTCTTTGCACCGCCGCGCCGTTTTGCTCATATAAGTCCTTCCTTCCGGTGATGTCAGTGCATATGTCAAGCATCCGCAGGTAATCGTTAAAATTCGCAACGTCAAAATACGCCACCGTAATGCCCGCCTGCGTTAAGATTTCCTCAAGCGCGACATCCGCGTCGGTATTGGAGCTTGCCAGAACAAAATCCGGCTCTGCCGCGATAAGCTGCTCCACATCCGGCTCTAAAATGCTTCCGAGGTTTACCACATCTTCGCCCAAATCAAGCTCCAGGCTCTCCCACGCGTCGTTTGCGGCCGCGATAAGCTCCCCTCCGGCAAGCTGCCACACATCCGCAAAGCTCCCGATAAGAGCCGCCACGCGCCCGGCCGAGTTCACCGTGACCTTCCGTCCCAAAGCATCCGTGAAGGTCACCTCCGTACCTGCGGCAGGGCTTTCCGTTTCCTCTGTTACAGCGCTTTCCGTTGCCGCTTGTGCACCGCTCTGCGGTTTACCGGCATCTGCCGTCCCTGCCGCCGACGTGCCGCAGCCCGTCGCGGCAAACCCGCCTGCGACTGGCAGTAACAGCGCCGCCAAAAATATCCTTAAATTCCACTTTATTTTTTTCATACTTGTCTCCATTCCAAAACGTTGTATCAAACAGGAATCTCCATTATAGCATGCCAGGTTTTGCAGTCAACCGTTTTCCATATTATTTTACGTGTTGACATTTCCACCTCAACTTGCTATAGTAGGAAACGTTAAAAACAAATACAGAACGCTAGGGGTGCGGAATGCTGAGAGATGTTTTTCATCGACCCTTATTACTTGAACCGGATAATACCGGCGTAAGGAAGCGGTTTCCATGAAATGTAATCCTCCCTGGCACTTTGTATTTACCAAGGAGGATTTTTATGAATAATTTTTTTGCAACTCCCGAAGGGGCATGGGGCGACGGCTCCGTTCATTTGACTGCGGCAGGAATCGTCATTGTCATCGCCGTGATCGCCGTTTTACTGATTGTCGCTGCAATCATGCGCCACCGGAATGAAAGCCGCAAGGCCGCGCTTACTACAAAGCAGCTTGTTTATTCGGCAGCCGCTATCGCAATCGCCGTGGTCTGCTCCATGATTAAGCTGTTCGAGATGCCGATGGGCGGCTCCGTGACCCTGCTTTCCATGCTGTTTATCGTGCTGATTGCTTACTGGTACGGCCCTTACGTCGGCATTATGACCGCCGTTGCCTACGGTCTGGTGCAGTTTGTGACAGAGCCGATTTTTTATACGATTCCGCAGATGCTGCTGGACTATCCGCTGGCATTCGGCGCGCTGGGGCTCGCAGGATTTTTCCATAAGAAAAAATGGGGATTGCAGATAGGCTATGCAGTGGGTGTCGTCGGGCGTTTTATCTTTTCGACGATTTCCGGTGTCGTTTTCTTCGCATCCTACGCCCCGGAGGGCATGAGCCCGCTGGCCTACTCGATAGGCTATCAGGCTTCTTATCTCCTGCCGGAAGCGATTGTCACGCTTATTATCATCAGCATCCCGCCGGTAGCAAAGGCGCTTGCGCACGTAAAACGAAATGCGGTAGAGGGATAAGCTGTGAAAGCCTCAAAGACAGTAGGCAAAAAAGCGAGCATACAGTTTGTATGCTCGCTTTTTGTTGCAATGGAAATGTCAATCTAACAGCATTTTCACACAACCGTACATCCCGGCGTCATTGCCAAGGCCCGCCAGTGCGAACTTCGTGTTCCGGCATTCATGGAAACAGGACTCAACAAAATGCTTCTGAATACTTTCAATCAAAATCTCGCCCGCCTTTGAGACGCCGCCCCCGATTACGAAAATTTCGGGATTTACCACACAGGCAATGTTCGAGAGCTCCGCTCCGAGAATGCCGCAGACCTCATCCACAAGGCCCAGCGCAACCTCGTCACCGGCCTTCGCCTCGTCAAATACATTTTTCGCGGTCAGCTCGGTGTAGCCGCGAAGGCTGGTCTCCTCCGTCGTTTTCGCAAGCTTCCTTTTTGCCACGCGCACGATGCCGGTTGCGGAGGCATACTGCTCCAGACAGCCGTACTGCCCGCAGTTGCACGCCTCAAAGTGATCCGGGTTAACCGTGATATGGCCGATTTCACTGCCCGCTCCGCCGAAACCTGCCACCATCTTTCCGTCGACAATAATTCCTCCGCAGACACAGGTTCCCAGCGTTACCATGACAACATCCTTGCTTCCCTTGGCACCGCCCTGCCACATTTCTCCCAGCGCGGCAACATTCGCGTCATTTCCGGCCTTCACCATAAGACCTGTCAGCTTTGATAATTCCTCCTCGACATTCACAACACCCCAGCCGACGTTCACACAGCGATTCACCACGCCGTTGCTCTTTACCGGTCCCGGCACGCCGACGCCGATTCCCTGAACCTCGTCCTTACTGATTCCCTCCTGCGCCAGCTTATTGTCTACACTGTGCGCAACATCTGAAAGAATAGACGCGCCGTTATTTTCCTTATTGGTTGTAATCTCCCATTTGTCGAGCAGCGTTCCATTCGTCTCAAAAAAACCGATTTTACATGTAGTTCCCCCAATGTCAACTCCAAATGCGTATTTTTTCATGCTCTCTCTCCTGATTATTATGTATTCTGACAATTCTAAGCTTATGATAACGTTTCCGTTTTTATCTGTCAAGGCTTTCACCGCCGTCCTGTTCCGCGGTTTCCTCCGTCTCACCGGTACGGAATACATGAAATTCATCCGAGATTTTTGCATAAGGAAGAAACTCCATCGGCTCGAGCCCTTCGTGCACCCCCCGCATGAACTTCTGCCAGATGGTTCCCGGATAGGTGGAGCCCATCAGCTTATCGAGCTTCTTTGGCATATCATATCCGACCCACACGCTTGTTGTGTAATAACGCGTATAGCCAACAAACCAGCCGTCCTTCTGGTCGTTGGTCGTACCCGTTTTCCCGGCGCAGGGCATATCCGAGAGCCCGAGCCCTCTTCCGGTTCCGTTCGTGAGAACTCCCTGAAGGACATCGGTCATCATGCGCGCGGCATTCTGCTTGTACACCTGCTTTTCCTCCTGCGCCGAAACATACACCTCGTTCCCCCCGGCGTCCAGAATCTTTACGATACAGGTCGGCATACGGTATTTTCCGTCATTTTCCAGCGCCGCATAGCCGGACGCCATCTCCAGTGCGGAGACGCCGTTTGTAAAACCGCCGAGCGCTGTCGCCGGCCGATAATCCTCAGCGTCAAGATGGGAAAAGTTCATCTCCTCCAGATAGGAAAGCCCAACCTCCGGCGTGAGCTCCTCATAAAGTCTCCACGCAACCGTATTGACGGATTTTTCTACCGCCGTCCGCACGGTGATTTCTCCGAGGTACGCCCCGTTCGCATTCGATGGCCCGTCCTCAATCGGCTTATCCTCTACCAGAGAGTCCGGCGTATAGTTCCGCTCAAAGGAAGGCGTGTACACCGTGAGCGGCTTCACGGCGCTTCCCGGCTGCCGGAAGCTCTGGTACGCCCGGTTTAAGGTATAGCCGGCAAAGTCCTGGCTTCTGCCGCCCACAATCGCTTTCACGCGGCCGCTGTCGTTATCAATACACACTGCGGACGATTGCAGCGCATACACTCCCTCATCATTTACCTCCGTGTAGCCCGCAAGTGTCTCGTCCACCGCCGCCTGTAATTCCTCCTGCATGACAAGGTCCAGGGAGGTATATATCCGATAACCACCCGTATACAAACGCTTCTGGCAATCGGAATAAAGCTCGTTATACGCCTGCTCATAAGCTTCCCTGTCATCGTCGGAGGTAAAATCATACCGGAACTTGAACCCCTCTGTCTCCATCAGCGCCCGGGTTGCGCAATAGTAAGTATACGTTTCCACGTAATCATTTTTCTTCAGTGCCTCGGGACGGGTGAGCGTAATTTCCTGCGCCTTCGCCTCGGAATACGCCTGCCCGGAAATTTTATCGTCCTCCAGCATCCGTTTTAAAATGCGGTCCCTGCGCGAGAGTGCATTGTCCATATTCGTGACGGGATCATAAAGCGTCGGGTTATTCGGAATCGCGCACAGAAACGCGATTTCAGAGAGGGTCAGCTCCCCGGCATCTCGGTTAAAATACCCGCGGCTCGCCGACTGGATTCCGTAATAGCCGTTCCCAAAATATATATTGTTGAGACAAAATTCC
>CALWBG010000074.1 GCA_944375975.1 uncultured Roseburia sp. | reverse complement strand
CCTCCGCGGTCAGTCGTTTTTCGCGGCCGTCACCGTCAAGGACCGTCACCGCGCGTAAAATATCCTTCATCTCTCCGCCGTAGGCACCGGCATTCATGACGACGGCACCCCCGATACTTCCCGGAATTCCCGCTGCAAACTCCATCCCGGATAATCCCGCCCCGGCTGCAAGATGAGCCGCCTTCGACAAAAGCATTCCTGCCCCCACCGTCATCCTCTCACCGTCTATCAAGAACTCGTCCTCCCGGGACACCATCTCAATGACCAGTCCTCGTATTCCCTTATCCCCCACAAGGAGATTACTGCCGTTTCCGATGACACAATAGCTCTGACCGTATCGCCCGCACAGCTTAAGGATTTCCGCCAGCTTTTCCTTCCGGGGCTGAATCAGCATATCCGCCGGGCCTCCCACACGAAATGTCGTGTGTCTGCTCATAGGCTCGTTTTCCAAAACTGCCTGCTCTCCCACTATGCCCCTTAGCTCCGTCAAAAACTGTTGATTCATATATAATGTTCTATGCCTCCTTTAAGAAAGCCACATAGCCCAAAAAGGCTTCGTAAAGGTCCACCTTGCTGATAATCTCCCAGGGCGCATGCATATTGAGTACCGCGACACCGCTGTCAATTACGCTCATCCCGTAATTTGCGAGGATATACGCAATCGTTCCGCCGCCTCCCTGGTCTACCTTGCCAAGCTCCGCCGTCTGAAATGCAACTCCGTTGTTATCCATAATATTCCGAAGCTCTCCAACATATTCCGCATTGGCATCATTCGAACCGGCTTTTCCGCGGGAACCGGTATACTTGTTAAAGACAAGTCCCCTGCCGAAATACGCGGCGTTTCTCTTTGTCATAACGGACGGGAAATTCGGGTCAAACGCGGCTGATACGTCCGAGGAAAGCACCTTGGAGTTTTTGAGCGCGCGTCTTAATTTCAGTTCGGAATAATCTCCGGCAGCGTTCATGACCTCCGCCGCTGTATTTTCGAAGAAACGCGACTGCATACCGCTTGCCCCGACACTTCCGATTTCCTCCTTATCCACAAGCAGGCAGACACTCGTGCGCTTGGGCGTTTCCATCTCAAGCATCGCCATAAAGGACGGATACGCGCACACTCTGTCATCATGACCATAGCCCATGATCATGCTGCGGTCAAAACCGTAATCCTTCGCCTCTCCCGCCGGCACGACCTCGATTTCCGCCGAAAGAAAATCTTCTTCCTCAATATCATACTCCTTTGAGAGAATTTTCATGATATTGGCTTTTACCTTTTCCCTGGCTTCGTCCTTATCCTTCTTGTCCGTCGAAAGCGGAATACTTCCAATCAGCAAATCAAGATTTTCACCCTCGATAACCTTGGATGCCTTTTTCTCCATCTGCTCACCCGAGAGATGAATCAGCAAATCACTGACACCGAAAACAGGATCGCCCTGCTTATCGCCAATGTTTACCTCCACGAGTGTTCCGTCCTTCTTCGCAATCACGCCGTGCAGCGCCAGAGGCAGCGTCACCCACTGATATTTTTTGATGCCGCCGTAATAATGTGTATCCAGCATCGCAAAATCAGTGTCCTCGTACAGCGGATCCTGCTTTATGTCCATACGCGGGGAATCAATATGCGCGCCGAGAATATTCATTCCCTGCTCCATGCTCTCCTCGCCAAGCACAAACATGGCAAGTCCCTTGCCCATATTGTTGGCATATACCTTATCGCCCGCTTTTAAGACTGTTCCCTGCGCAAGCACGTCCTCCAGATTTACAAATCCCGCTTTCTTTGCTCTCCTTATAAACTCCTCCGTGCATTCGCGCTCTGTCTTGCATTCCGAAATAAATCTGCGGTATTTCTCCGCAAATTTAAACACTTTATCTCTTTTTTTGCCCTCGGGATATTTCTCCCACGCGTTCTTTCTATCCATTTTGTCTTTCCTCCGTCCTGTCTGTTTCTGTTATTCTTCGTCTTCCTCTTTTTTCGTCAGGTTCGCCTGTACCCGGCGGTACAGCTCCTGCGCGGCGTTATAGCCCATCTTTTTCTGTCTGTGGTTGACCGCTGCCGCCTCGCAAATCACCGCCAGGTTACGTCCCGGGCGGATGGGCAGGGAATGGCAGACCACCTTATTGCCGAGAAATTCCGTATATTCCTCCTCCAGTCCGAGGCGGTCATACTCATTTTCTTTCTTCCAGTCCTCCAGTTTAATTACAAGGTCAATCTGCTGTTTTTCCTTTACGCTCTCAACACCGAACAGCGTCTTTACATCAATAATTCCGATTCCGCGCAGCTCGATGAAATAGCGGGTGATCTCCGGTGAGGTTCCCATCAGCATATGCTCGTTGATTTTACGGATTTCCACAACATCATCGGTCACAAGACGGTGTCCCCGCTTAATCAGCTCAAGCGCGGCCTCGCTCTTGCCGATGCCGCTCTCACCCATAATCAAAAGCCCTTCGCCGTATACGTCGACCAGCACTCCGTGAATCGTGATACACGGCGCAAGCTGCTCGCTCAGACAGTATATTAACTCCGCCATAAATTCCGAGGTGCTCCGCTTTGTTCCCAGCACCGGAATATCCTTCTCCGTCGCTATTTGCAGGAAATCCTCGTCAGGCTGCAAATCCCGGCAGAAAATAACGCAGGGAATATCATATTCCATAAATTCCCGATAGATTTCCCGCCGCTTCTCCACGTCAAGCTGCTGCAGATACGTGTACTCTACCGTTCCGATAATCTGGACACGCGACTGCTCGAAATGCTTAAAATAACCGCTGAGCTGAAGCGCCGGCCGATTGACATCGCTTATCATAATCCGGTGCCCTTTCATTTCCATATCAGGAAGAAAATTGTACAAATCTAATATCTGCGCTACCTTTGATACACCAACACCACCCATGTCTTTCGTCTCCTCTTTGATTGTTTTTTTTCAATATATCATAGCCACACAAATTCTTCAACCAATCACTTTACGACTGTTCGTTTCCTGTGCCGTGAAAGAAGGCGTACACCGCTTCCGCTGCGCGCTCGTTCATCGCTTCTGTCTGCGCCAGTTCCTCCTCTGTCGCCGACCGAATTGCCTCCAGCGATTGAAACCGGCGCATCAGCGCTTTTCTTCTCGCCGGACCGATGCCCGGAATATCATCAAGCACCGAATGCACCTGTTCCTTGCTCCGCAGGCTGCGGTGATATTCAATCGCAAACCGGTGCGCTTCGTCCTGAATCCGCGTAATCAGCTTAAATCCCTCGCTGGTTCTGTCAATCGGGATTTCTACATTATTATAGTATAACCCGCGCGTGCGGTGATTATCATCCTTTACCATGCCGCAGACCGGAATCGCGACCCCAAGCTCCCCGAGCACCTTAAGCGCGATGTTGACCTGACCTCTTCCGCCGTCCATCATAATCAAATCCGGGAAGCGGGTAAAGCTTCCGTATTCCTCGGAAAGCTCGCGCGCCTTTAAATCTTCCTTTTCCTGCATGCCGTGCGTGAATCTCCTGGTAAGCACCTCATACATGGAGGCGTAATCATCGGGACCGGTGACGGTCCTCAATTTAAATTTCCGGTAATCGCTGCGCTTCGGCTTCCCCTTTTCGTACACGATCATGGAACCGACTGTCTCAAAGCCGTTAATGTTGGAAATATCAAATGCCTCGATGCGCCCTAAGCCCTCCATGCCGAGCAGCTTTTCAATTTCCTTTAACGCTCCGATGGTTCTGCCCTCCTCGCGCTTGATTTTTTCTCTGTCCTGGGAAAGGACAAGCTCGGCATTCCTCGCTGCCAGCTCGACCAGTTTCTCCTTCATACCCTTCTGCGGGATTCGGATATATACCCTGCCGCCCCGCTTCTCGGAAAGCCAGTCCGCTAAAACCTCCCGGTCCTCTATCTCCCCCGGCAGCATGATTTCCCTCGGGATAAACGGCGTACCGGAATAAAACTGTTTAAGAAACGTTGTTAAAATCTGGCTTTTCGTGTCCTCGGTTCCGATTTTCACATAGAAATGGTCACGCCCAATCAGTTTTCCGTCCCGTATAAAAAATACCTGCACCACCGCGTCGCGGTCGTCTGACGCCAGCGCGATAATATCCTTATCCTCGCCGTCCGCATGTGTAATTTTCTGCTTCTGCGCAATCTGTCTGACACTGCCCAAAAGCTCTCGGTACTCGATTGCCTTTTCAAACTCTAATTTTTCCGACGCCTCGTTCATCTTCTCTTCCAGTGATTTTAAAATCGGAGCATAATTCCCATTTAAAAATTCGACGGCCGAGTCAACGCGCTCGCGGTACTCCTCTCTGTCGATATATCCCTGACAGGGCGCCGCGCACTGGTGGATATGATAATTGAGGCACGGCCGCTCCTTTCCTATGTCCCTGGGCAAAACCCTGCTGCATGTACGGAGCTGGTAGAGCTTATTTATCAGTTCAATCGTGTCCTTGACCGCCCCTGCGCTGGTATAGGGGCCGAAATACCGGGATTTGTCCTTTTTCTGCTGACGAGAAAAAAGGACCCTCGGGAAATCCTCCCCAAGCGTCACTCGGATATAAGGATAGGTCTTATCATCCCGCAGCATGGTATTATACTTCGGGCGGTGCTCCTTGATTAAATTACACTCCAATACCAGCGCTTCCAGTTCCGAGTCCGTGACAATATACTCAAACCGCGCAATCTGCTTTACCATCTGCGCCTTTTTGATTCCCTCGTCATGGCTCGGCTGAAAATACTGGTGTACTCTTTTGCGCAGGCTGACCGCCTTACCGACATAAATAATCGCGTCGCGGTCATCATGCATAATGTAAACTCCCGGCTGATCCGGGAGTTTTTTTAATTCTTCTGCAATATCAAACATTATTCACCATCATTGCCCGCGGGGGTACTGTCATCCACCGTATGGTCGATGAAGCTTCCCTTCGGCACTTCCTGTTCTAAGTCGGCCCGGGCTTCCTGTGCCTGCTCAAAGAAGGTCTTTTTCTCCTCCCCCTCCGGCTCCGGGATTCCCTTCAGTTCACGGAAAATCTTCATAAATTCTTTTCCGGTGATTGTCTCGTGCTCATAGAGATAATCGGAAATCTTATCCAGCACCTCGCGGTTCTCACTGAGCATCCGGTACGCCTCGTCGTAGCAGCCGTTGATAATGGCTAACACCTCCTGGTCAATCATGGCCGCCGTATCCTCACCGCAAATTAATCCCGCGCGGTTGTCAAGATCCTGGTTCCCCACGGTCGCAAGACACATCATTCCGGACATTCCGTACTGCGTTACCATGGCGCGCGCAATCGCGGTCGCGCTCTCAATGTCGTTTGCCGCGCCGCTTGTAGCGGAGCCGAACACCAGCATTTCCGCGGCACGTCCCGCCATATAGGTGGTAATCTTGGCGAGCAGCTCATCCTTGGTCT
Organism: uncultured Roseburia sp.; assembly: GCA_944375975.1. Taxonomy (GTDB): domain Bacteria; phylum Bacillota; class Clostridia; order Lachnospirales; family Lachnospiraceae; genus Roseburia. The sequence continues at coordinate 6,706 of CALWBG010000074.1, read as the reverse complement.
GAAGGAACTTTTCTTCCTCGGGCGTCTGTAAGGTATAGCCAAGCGCCCCCATCGTACGCGGCACTATCGTAATCTTCTGCACCGGCTCGGTATTTTTCTGGAGCGCCGTCACCACCGCGTGACCGACCTCGTGGTAGGAGACGATTTTACGCTCCTTATCGCTCATAATACGGTCCTTTTTCTCCTTGCCGCCAACAGCGACAAGCTCAAAGGCATCAAACAAATCCGACTGGTTGACGAACTTTCTGCCCTTCTTTACGGCATTGATGGCAGCCTCGTTTATCATGTTCGCAAGGTCGGAGCCGACAAGCCCGGCGGTTGCCAGAGCGAGGGCATCCAAATCCACGGTTTCATCCATCATGACATCCTTGGAATGTACCTTCAGGGTCTCAAGCCTTCCCTTAAGGTCCGGCTTATCCACGATAATCCGGCGGTCAAAACGCCCCGGACGAAGCAGCGCCTTATCCAGCACCTCGGGACGGTTCGTCGCCGCGAGAATCAGTATTCCCTTGGAGGTGTCAAAGCCGTCCATTTCCGCCAGAAGCTGGTTTAAAGTCTGCTCCCGCTCATCATTGCCGCCGTACCTGGTGTCACGGCTCTTACCGATGGCGTCAATCTCATCGATGAAAATGATACAGGGCGCCTGCTTCTGCGCTTCCTTAAACAAATCACGCACACGGGAAGCACCGACACCGACGAACATCTCCACAAAGTCGGAGCCCGCCAGCGAGAAGAACGGCACCTTTGCCTCCCCGGCCACTGCCTTTGCCAGAAGGGTCTTACCGGTTCCCGGAGGGCCCACCAGAAGGGCTCCTTTCGGCAGCTTCGCGCCAATCTCCTTATATTTCATCGGGTTATGGAGGAAATCCACAACCTCCTGGAGCGATTCCTTCGCCTCGTCCTGGCCCGCGACATCCTTAAACGTCACGCCGGTCTGCTTTTCCACGTAAACCTTGGCATTGCTCTTGCCTACTCCCATCGCTCCGCCGCCCATTTTACGCATCAGGAAGCCGAGCAGGATCCAGATAATGGCAAGCGGGATCAGATAGCTTAAAATACTGTATATCCAGGTGGAGGTATTGTCCGGAATTACTCCGTATATCTCCACATTATGCTCCTTGAGCAGCGGAATCAGATCGTCATCCGCCACACGGCCGCAATAGTAGGTAATCTGGCTTCGATAAGGAGCTTTCTCCTCCGTCACCGGTATAATATCAATCTCATAGGAGCCAATCTCGACGGATTCCACCTCTCCGGCTTCCACCTTCTCGAGAAACTCAGAGTAGGAAATCTCCTGCGTACTCATCTGGTTAAACTGGTTCGATACCATACTCATGATGAAAAGTATAATCAGCGATACCAGTACAAATGCCATGATAAGCTGGCCGTTCCGGTTATCCTTGCCGCCTCCGCCGGAATTTCCGCCGCCCCCGTTGCCGTTATTATTGCCGTTATTGTTATTATTATAATTATTATTTCCGTTGTTGTAATTATTCGGTCCCTGGTTATCCATAAATTTTATCCTTTCCAACAGCTTGCAGCTTTGGGCTGTAAAATGTCCTCTTTATTATATTGAAAAGCCGCTCCAAAAGCAATACGAAGTTGGTGAACTTTTCCTTGGCTTTCTAAATATTTTATAAATTCCCGACGAACTTTTTTAAGTTTTGCTGGATTTTAACACAACTTAGTTGTATACTATATTGGTTATGAAATACATGAACTTTCTTATTTATGATTCCATTCTTATATAGAGGAGGAAAACCTATGCCTGTAAAATACGTCTTTGTCACCGGCGGCGTCGTTTCCGGTCTCGGGAAAGGTATCACCGCGGCTTCCCTCGGAAGATTGCTGAAAGCCCGCGGCTACAAGGTCACCATGCAGAAATTCGACCCTTACATCAACATCGACCCCGGAACCATGAACCCCATTCAGCATGGCGAGGTGTTTGTCACCGACGACGGTGCGGAAACCGATTTGGATTTGGGACATTACGAGCGTTTTATTGATGAAAGCCTGACAAAAAATTCCAACGTGACGACCGGTAAGGTATACTGGTCCGTGCTCCAGAAGGAGCGCCGAGGCGATTTCGGCGGAGGAACCGTTCAGGTGATTCCACACATCACAAACGAGATTAAAAGCCGTTTTTACCGTAACTTCACCTCGGACGAGACTCACATCGCCATCATTGAGGTCGGAGGAACCGTTGGCGATATCGAAAGCCAGCCTTTCTTAGAGGCAATCCGGCAGTTCCAGCATGAGGTCGGACATGAAAACGCCATCCTGATTCATGTAACATTAATCCCTTACCTGAAGGCTTCCGGAGAGCTTAAGACAAAGCCGACGCAGGCAAGCGTAAAAGAGCTTCAGGGCATGGGAATCCAGCCGGATATCATTGTCTGCCGCTCCGAACACGCACTTGACCAGAGCTTAAAGGACAAGATTGCCCTGTTCTGTAATGTACCGAACGATCACGTGCTCCAGAATCTTGATGTGGAATATTTATACGAGGCTCCCCTCGCCATGGAAAAGGAAAATCTTGCCAGGGTTGCCTGTGAGTGTTTACATTTAGATTGCCCAGAACCCGATTTAAAAGACTGGGAAGCAATGGTAGACGCGCTGCGCCATCCGAACAAGGAGGTAAAAATAGCGCTTGTCGGAAAATATATCGCGCTCCACGACGCATATATTTCCGTCGTGGAAGCGTTAAAGCACGGCGGCATCGCGGAACGCGCCACCATCGACCTGCACTGGATTGATTCCGAGGATTTAAACGAGGATAACGCCGAAGAAGTGCTTGGCGATATGGCCGGCATCATTGTTCCGGGCGGCTTTGGCTCCCGCGGCGTAGAGGGCATGATTACCGCCGCGAAATACGCGCGCGAACACAATGTGCCCTATCTCGGCCTTTGCCTCGGAATGCAGGTTGCGATTATCGAATTTGCAAGACATGTCTGCGGCTACCATGACGCACACAGCATCGAGCTCGACCCGAATACAACGCATCCCGTCATCGCGCTGATGCCGGACCAGAACGGCGTTGAGGATATCGGCGGAACCTTAAGGCTCGGCTCTTATCCCTGTGTGCTGGACAAATCCTCCAAGGCATACGAGCTTTACGGCTCGGAGGAGATTCACGAGAGACACCGTCACCGCTACGAGGTCAACAACGATTTCCGCGCGTCCTTAAGCGAGCACGGCATGAAGCTTTGCGGAACCTCACCGGACGGCAGAATTATTGAAATGATTGAGATACCGGAGCATCCGTGGTTTATCGCAACCCAGGCGCACCCCGAATTAAAATCGCGACCGAACCGCCCGCACCCGCTGTTTAAGGGCTTTGTCGAAGCTTCTTTAAAAAATATAAAGTAAATTTTTGCAACACAAAATACAAAACCTCAGAACCGGAAATAAATGGCCCGGCTCTGAGGTTTTTCTCATCCGCGGTATACAGCTACAGACGGTTGACCGTTCCCTGCAATACCTCGATTCCTCCGTTTTCCTCTTTTTCAATTTTATAAATTTGCATATATATCCAGCATGGCTCCCCGTAAATTTTCTTATCATCCACACGGCAGGTAAGCTCGCACTGTTTTCTGTCTGTTTCCTTCAGTTCCAAAATAGCGCTTTCGATATGCTTCCGGTCATCCGGATGAATGGACTGATAAAATTCTTCCGGCGCAATCGTAAACTGCCTCTCCGCCACATCCTCGTCTGTTTGTGAGACGGTGCAAAGCTGATTATTCGGATCATAACGCCAGTGCGTAATCTGGCTGCTCTCCCTCTGCCAGTACATCACACCGGCATTGGCAAACGTCGAGTTGCGCATCATTCGCAGATCCGTCGCCTCCATAAAGGTCATTATAATTCCCTCGACAGAATTGTAATCTGTCCGGTAAGGACGAATCCGCACCAGCCAGTATCTTCCGCCCGGCTCGGAAATCTCGCGGTCCAGCGGCTGCTGGGTTTCAAACACCGATTTGATATCCTCCTGCCAGTTCGGATAAGTGTCCATCAGCGACAGATGGGAGATTGGCCTTCCCACATCCACCTCCATGATATTGGTAATCTTTGGAACCATCGGCGTAATCTTTCGGATACGGAACGCGTCATCCAGATAAATCGCTCCGACTTCTACATTTTCCAGCAGATTATCCATATCGGCGTTGGCATGCGTCATTTCGTCCAGCTTGGACTGATACTCGGAATTTACCGTGTACAATTCCTCATTCACGGATTGTAACTCCTCGTTCGTACTCTGCAATTCCTCGTTTGCCGCTACAAGCTCTTCGTTCGTGCTCTGCAATTCCTCGTTCGCCGTCTCCAGCTCCTCGATGGTGGTCTGAAGATTTTCCCTGGTGATGCGAAGCTCCTCCTCCAAATCCGCAATCCGTTCTCCCGAAATAATCCGTTCATTTTCATCCGGCAGTTCATCTTTATCTGAAATGTCGCGCACTTCAAAGGTCAGAAGATAGAAAATAGACTTCATAACCTCCAGACGGTAACCGGAAAGAATCACGTTCTGCTCCGTAAACTGCGGCAGTCCCGCCGCGCACACAGCCGAAGCTTCTGTCTCACCGCTCTTTAATCTTCTTAAAATTCCGTTCACAAAGATTCCAAGCCCGTGCGGCAGATTTGAGAAAATATTCTGAGAAAACAGTCCCTGCCGAAATTGCAGGATATGGTTGACATTTTTCCCGGTATATATGATGTTGTCATTTTCATTGACAATGACGGCAGGCGGCGTAATCACGGAAAATGCCTTCTCAATGATTTTCTCTACGGAAATTCCCCGCTCCCCGCGCTCACGCCCGCGGTAATTCTGGATTGCGTAATTCCCGTAAACGCCAAACGGCATTCCCATAACCGGAAGTCCCTCGGACACCTCTTTTTTCTGGTAGATTTTAAACTTACGGCTCTTACTCTGAAACGCGTTGTTCATATCCCCTATGGATTCGCTGTTGCCCATAAAAAGATAGCCGCTGGGATTGAGCGAATAGTAAAATCTGCAAAGAAGATTCTGCTGCACCACCTGCTTTAAATAAATAAACAGGTTGCGGCAGACCAGAAGGTCCAATTTGGAAAACGGCGGATCCATCAGCACATCATGCACGGAAAAGATAATCTTTTTGCGTATATGGGAAATTATCTTATATCCGCCCTCCACCTTCACAAAATATTTTTGCAGATATTCCGGGGGAATCGCCGACGCCACACTCTCCGCATAGATGCCGGTGCTTGCGACATTGAGCGCACCCTGGTCAATATCGGTCGCAAAGATTTTAAAATCTTTGTCAATATTATTTTTTTCCAGATAATCCGCCATAAGCATCGCCAGCGTGTAAGCTTCCTCACCGGTCGAGCAGGCAACCGACCAGATGCGGTAGCCCGCCTTCTGGGGTTCCAGTTCGGGGAATACATGGCTCTGAAGGTATTCAAACGCGTCTTTGTCACGGAAAAAGCCGGTAACTCCGATTAAAAACTCTTTCAGCAGACTTTCCTTCTCCTGCGTGGAATTGGCAAAAAAGCCGTAATACTGTGAAAATGAGTGAAACTGTTTGATGCTTACCCTGCGCTCTAACCGCCTGCGGATAGTTTGCTCCTTATAATCGGAAAAATCAATACCGCTGCGCTCCTTTAGGACGTCTAATATTTTTTGATATGCCTCTTCCTCCTCGAGCTCTTCCATTGGTTCCTGCTTTCCGAATGGATGTTTGATATAAGAGCTCATCGCTGCCCCCATCAGTGACGGCGCCAATATGTAATCCGCGAGCCCCGTCTGAATCGCGTTCATGGGCATACTGTTAAAGGTCGCGGTATCCGGTTCCTGAACCATGACCATTCCGCCGTTTTCTTTTACATAGCGGATGCCGAGCGTACCATCGCTGCCGGCTCCGGAAAGCACCACTGCAATCGCATACTTCCCGCATTCCTCAGATAAGGATTTAAAAAATATATCGATTGCCAGGTTCACATGATTGGTACGTCCCTGGTCGCTTAAAATCAGGCGCCTGCCCTGCATGGTCATCTCTTTTTTCGGCGGAATCAGATATACGTGATTCGGCTCCACTTCGATTCCGTCCTCCACAATCATAACCGGCATATCGGTACACTTCGACAAAAGCTCGTCCATAATGCTCTTGTAGTCCGGCGACAAATGCTGGATTACCACGTATGCCGCACCGATGTCGTTCGGCGCCTCTTTAAAATATTCCTGGAGCGCCTCCAGGCCCCCTGCCGACGCCCCAATGCCCACCACATAAAAGTTTTCGTTTTCCATCTTTCGTCACTCCTAACTTATCGTTTGAATCAACACTACATACCCTTTCATCTCAGTCGAAAAAATACAGGGCAGTATCTCAACCACCAAATGCTTCTCCCCGTTTATAAGCTCGCGGCATACACGTTCTCCTTTTTGGGCCTTTGCCGCATCAGCGCTCCATTCTTCATATCCTTCCATGAACGCCATGTCTGAAATATCCTGATTTAAGTCACTCTCACTGATATTGGTTAAATCAGGAATGCCCGACGTCATTCTTCTGACGCAGAACCTCCGGTTGAGATAGAGAAGCTCTATTCCAAATAGCGAGCGAAGTTTCCTCTACCCCCCCCCCCAAAGCTGAACCCCAAAACATCAATCACCTTTTTATTATATTTAACCTTTTTTTCTCCCAAATTTCGGCTTGCTACACTTCCCTCTTCCATCACC
>CALWBG010000073.1 GCA_944375975.1 uncultured Roseburia sp. | reverse complement strand
TCCAGCGCCGATACCGCCTCGTCACAGACCACAAATTTCGGATGCACCGCCCGAGAACGCGCAATGCCGAGACGCTGTCTCTGACCGCCCGAGAACTGATGCGGATAACGGTGGATAAAATACGACGCAAGTCCGCATTTTTCCATAATATCCATAATATATTCCTGCATCTTCGGGTCGCCCTTTTTGAAAATGTTGTGTGCGTGAAGACCTTCCCCGATAATCTGTCCTACGGTCATTCTCGGATTCAGGGAAGAATACGGATCCTGGAATATAAGCTGAAGATCCCGCCTTAAATAGCGCATTTCCTCATCGGTCAGATTGGCAAGGTTAATCCCATCGTCCTTCTGTGCCTCATATTCCTCAAACTTCTCATCCTGCAGGCAGCCTTCGCGGATTTTATCAATCTCCGCAAGTTCCTTGCGCACCTTTTCCTGAAGCTGAGGAATCCGGTCACGAAGCTCCTTTGCCTTCCCGGCCTTTCCGCTCTTTTCGAGATCCTCCGCTTCTGCGGTAAGTCTGCGGATTTCCTTCATCGCAAGATACTCAGCGGTATAATGCTTTCCAGCCTCGGCAAGCCCCGCTTCGTCGAGCGTATAAAGACCACCAATCAAAGCGGTAATATCCAGCAGATGATTTTTGGCATCGCTCTCCATTTCACTCAAATGCTGTGCTGCCGCCTTTTTGGCAATCTCATTCTCCGGCGTATTTTCCGGCATCTTCTCATAGTCCTCGCGCAGCTTTCTCACCTTCGCGCCAAGCTCCTCGCACTTCTTTTTCTTTTCCGGAAGATTTTTAAAAATATCCTCGACATATTTTAAATCAAAATCCTCGACGGTACGTCCATAATACACGGTACGTCCGCCGGTCTGACGGTAAAGCTGAAGCAGGGTACGCCCAAACGTAGACTTGCCGCAGCCGCTTTCGCCCACCAGACCAAAGGTTTCACCCTCATAAATATTTAAGCTGATGCCGTCGTTCGCCTTTACATACGCCTGCGGCTTTCCCACCTTCTTTTTACCGATGGGGAAATACTGTTTTAAATTCGAAACGCGCAGCAATACTCTTTTTTCGTCACTCATTAGTTTCTTTCCCCTTTCTTCGGATAAAAGCAGCGTACCTTATGTCCCGGCTCCACTTCAAAAAGCTCCGGTTCCTCGCCGCGGCATTTGTCCGTCGCGTACTTACAGCGCGGAGCAAATTTACAGCCCTTCGGCAAATCCAGCGGATGGGGCACGGCTCCCGGGATAGCCTCGAGGCGTACCCCGGTCGGCGTATCCAGTCTTGGAATGGAGTAAAGCAATCCCTCCGTATAGGGATGGAGATATTCATTATCCCCGAAAATACTTCTGACCGGAGCCATCTCGACCACCTGTCCGCAGTACATCACGGCCACATCGTCCGCCATCTCATTGATAACGCCGAGGTCGTGCGTGATGAACAAAATCGAAGTTCCCTTTTCCCGTTTCAAATCATTCATCAGCTTTAAAATCTGTGCCTGAATCGTAACGTCGAGCGCCGTCGTAGGCTCGTCCGCAATCAGAAGCTTCGGCTGGCATGCAAGCGCCATCGCAATCATGACACGCTGGCGCATACCGCCTGAAAGCTGATGCGGATACTGCTTTGCGACCGCCTCCGGATTCGGAATACGGACATCCTTGAGCATTTCAACGACCTTTTCGGCCGCCTGCTTTTTATTCATCCCCTGATGAATGATAAAGGGCTCGGAAAGCTGCCGCTCCACCGTAAAGATGGGATTTAAGCTCGTCATCGGCTCCTGGAAAATAACGGAAATTTCATTTCCGCGGATTTTACACATATCCTTGATTGACACGTCGGCAAGGTTTTTGCCGTTAAAAATGATTTCTCCGCTGTCGATATAGCCGTTGCCGTCCAGCAATTTTAAAATACTCATGGCGGAAACGCTCTTGCCGCTGCCGCTCTCTCCAACAACTCCAAGTGTCTTCCCCGACTCTACCGAATAGGAAACACCGTTTACCGCCTTTACAATACCTTTTTTTGTCTTAAAAAAGGTATGCAGGTCATGAATCTCTAATAAAGCCATATTTTCCTCCACATTCCGGAGACCTGCGGGCCTCCGTGTAAATGAATTCTCCGATTCCTTTACACTCTAACGTTCATTTGATTTCGGGTCGATGGCATCCCGCAAACCGTCGCCAATCATATTAATACAAATCACACAGATACTTAACATAATCGCCGGGAACACCCATCTCCACCAGTAATTCTGAATTACCACCGAGCTCACGCAGCCGTTAAGCATATTGCCCCACGTCGGGCGCGGCAGCTTCACTCCGAAGCCCAGGAAGGATAAGGTGGACTCTGTCAGCATACAATACGCAAAATCCAGCGTCGCGGATACGATAATAACCGAAATCACATTCGGAATAATGTGCCGGAACACGATGGCGCCTTTCTTCACACCCATGGCGTTCGCCGCCGTTACAAACTCCTGCTCACGTTCCGCGAGCACCTGCGCACGGACAAGCCTTGCCAGACTCGGCCAGCTTAACACACCCAGGATCACCATGATCAAGGCAATTCTCGCATTTTCCGACATGCTGTTTCCTATGATGGAGGTTAAAATCATTGCCATCGGCAGGAACGGCAGGGAAGAGACAATCTCGGTCAGACGCTGCAGCACAATGTCTACCCAGCCCCCGAAAAAGCCGGAAATACCACCAATAATGATACCGATAATGGTGGATATGATAACGGAAATCGCACCGATTGTCATTGTCATCCGTCCGCCGTTTAAAATACGGGTAAATACATCACGTCCCAGCTCGTCGCTTCCAAGCAGATAACCCTTTAAGCCCCAGGTCACAATCTCTCCGGATTCTGTCACCGCATAATTCTGATAGGTCCCGCCGTAAATCGCCACTACATTTTGTGCCGACTTTGGAACGTCCGTCTGATGCTTCGCATTGCTTCCCCAGGAATACACTGTGCCCTGATCGGTCAGGACCGTGATATGATATCTTCCTCCGAACATGGACACGATTTCTCCGTCCATCTCCGGAATTTCTCTCTCGCTTTTATTCGCCTTTCCCCAGATACGCAGGGAACCGTCCTCCAGCAGCGCCACGCAGGCATCCGCGGTCGTCGCAATGTCCTTGACCGTGCCTAAATCCTCGGGAACTTTCGAGATGTCCGAGCTCTGGCTTCCCATGTGTCTTACCTCTCCGTCCTCGGTAAGCGCCATCAGCGTCGTATTCGCCACGGAAATCTTTGCGATATTGCTGTTGCCGTTTCTTCTGGTCAGACGCACGTCATTGAGGTTTTCATTTCCCCAGCAGAAAATCTCGCCGGATTCTGAAAGCGCATAGGAAATCTGATAGCCTGCCGCAATCTGCTTAATCTTTTCATGCTTTACTTCCATCGGAAGCTGACACTGTCCCATACGGTCGCTTCCCCAGGTAATAATTTCGCCGTCCTCATTGAGCGCCATCACATGGTCAAAGCCCGCGGAGACGGACACAACTTTTCCCAACTCATCCTTTGACGGCATATCGTCCGCCACATCAATCCGGTTGCTGACCTTGGTATAGCCCCACACATAAACATTGCCGTCATTGTCAAGACCGACACTGAAGGTAGAGCCGGTGGAAATTTCTTTTACGTTTCCTGCAAGTTCGTCCGGCACATCCAGCATCTTAAGTCCCGGTCCCACATTAATCTGCGTTTCCTCCTGTTCGCTCAAATCAATCGGATTAAAAATCGGTCCGATTAAGACAATCAGGAAAATAATCAAAAAGATCACGAGACCGCCCATCGAAAGCTTATTTGAGACAAAATTTCTCACAACAGTACGGAACGGACTCTGAATCGCTTCTTCCTGCATGATATCAAGTTCTTTATCCCTTTTTCCAAAAAGGTGTTTCAGCATCTTCATGTTTCGTTCCTCCTACTTATTGATGCGGACTCTCGGGTCAACAATTCCGTAGCTTAAGTCGGTAATCAGGTTACTGATTAAGGTGATGACACAGTAGAGCATATTGACTGCCAGCGCCACATCATAATCCTGGTTCATCAGACCCACATAATACATCTTACCAATTCCGTTTATCTGGAAAATCTGCTCAATGACAATGGATCCCATGAAAATGCTCATAAACCAACTGATAATCAGTGTGATAACGGGGAGCAGCGCGTTTCTCCATGCATGGGAATAAATCACGACCTTCTCCCGCAGACCTTTCGCGCGGGCAGTACGGATATAATCCATGCGCAGGGCATCAATCATCGCCGCGCGGACATAGCGCGTCATGCTTCCCAGCGAAGCAACCGTCATAACAATCACCGGCAGCGCGAGATAGTGAATACGGTCGAGCACAAATGCCAGCCCTGTTCCCTGAAAGTTCGGCGTATTCATACCGCTGATGGGGAACCAACCGAGCTTTACGGCAAATATAAAGATAAATACTAATGCAATGATATATTGCGGCATACTGTAGCCGACAATCGTCAGCACCTGTATGGCATTGTCAAACTTGGAAAACTTTTTCACCGCACAGTGAATACCGAGCGGTATCGTTATGGCAAGTGCAATGATGGTTGCCATGATATTAATCTGAATCGTATTTAAAAGCGGGGTTCCGAGCACATCGATAACGTCTTTCTTATAGAAAGAGGAATAGCCGAAGTCACCCCTCAACAGATTTCCCATCCATTTCACATAGCGGACCGGAATCGGGTCATCCAGGCCCAGCTTGTCGCGCGCCTCCTGATAGCGGAGCTGAAAGGTCTCGTCCGACACCTTTCCTCTTAAGTTCTGAACCTGGTTTAACGCACGGTCGCCAGGTACATTATTGAATAAGATAAACAGGATAATGGATACCACAAAGAATACCCCTACCATGTATATAAGTCTTTTCCCAACGTACTTTAACATATTTCAACCAACCTTCACTTGATTTTCCTTCTTCGTTTCCTTAGGAACAAAATCCTGACATGCCCCTTTGATCCCATTCCAAAAGAAACGATCAAAGAATTTGCAGGAATTTATACCGGAGGGAGGGGCAGAATATCTGCCCCTTCTCCCGGTAAAAATCTGTCACTTCCGGACTATTCCATATTTGCGTACAGAATCGCCCTTGTTACATCCCAGTTATAACCGTCCTCTTCGAAATCATGAAGCTTTGAGGTATAGAAGTCATGATAGTCATTAGAGTACAGCGGAATCTCCGGTAACACGTCATTCCAGTAGGAAATAAAGTTAAACCAGTTCTCCGCATAGGCCGCGTCGTCGCCTTCCTCAGTCTGGTTCATGGCAACTGCCAGGTCATATAACTGCTGTCCTTCCTCTCCCAAAACGGCATTTGTATTGTTGGAAGAATTCGGCTCATACATGTATGCAACGTCATACGGATTACCGAAGCCTGTTGCAAGGTTGAACATCTGATACGGATTTTCCTCAGAATTATCATAGTAATAGGTCAGCAAGTCAGTAAAGGTACCAACCGTCTGATTAATCTGCATACCTGCTGCCGCTACATCCGGGTTCTGCTGTAAGGTGGTTACAAGCAAGTCGGATACGGAGTTATTATCAGAGGAGAACCACTCGATAATTAACGGCATGTAAGTACCGTCATCAAGCTGTTTGTAACGGATGCCGGAACCGGAGTATTCAGAACCGTCCTCATTGTATACCCATCCGCCTGCTTCCAGCTCTGCGATTGCGGAATCAAGGCTGTAGGTGTAGGAGTTCAGTCCGTCAATTTCTTCTGCATATTCCTCCGCCATCCACTGCTGGGAGCCATAAGGTCCGTTCACGACAATACCGTGTCCACCGGTAAAGGTCTGTGCAAAGGACACACGGTCAAGCAGATATGCCATTGCATGACGTACTTCCTTAAACTGGGTCGGTCCCTGGTTACACTTAAAGGAAATCATGCCGTAGCCTGCGCGTCCGTAGCTTAAGTAATCAAAACCGCCCTCTTCTACCATATCAAGACCCTGCTCAATCTGGTCGCCGTCCGCTACCTGATAAAGAATATCAACCGCACCGGTCTTTAACTGATCCATCATCGTATCCTGCGGCGTATATTTTACAAGCACTGTCTCGATGTTCGCTGTCTGTCCTTCAAAGTTGCCCGGGAAATTCGGGTTCTTTGTGAGAGTGTATGTGTAAGCGTTTTCATCATAAGAGGTAAACATGTAAGGTCCGGAACAGATATTGTAATTGTATCTCGCTGCCTGTACCTTGTCACCGATGTACTCAGCGGAAAAGTTATCGGAGAATTTTACACCGTTCTCGGTCTCCTCAAGAGTAACATCCTCCGGAAGCCATAAATCCATGGACTGCGGCTCCAGCGAAATCAGAGCTGATCCATAGTAATACGGCATATACTGTGCATCAATCGTTACGGAATATGTCTTATCATCAATCAGATGAAGTCCTGTGAATGTATCGCTCTCACCGTTGGAAAACTCATTGTAGCCTGCTACATACTGTACGGTACTGTCAGTTAAGTTGCTTGCCTCCAAATCCACAATCATCTCGTCGCATCTTAACATATAGTTCAACAGATAATCATCCGCATTGATGTCGGAACCGTCGCTGAACTTTAACCCGTCCTTAATTGTAACAGTATAGGTTCTGCTTCCGTCCTCATTATCTGTAACCTCAAGATTCTCAAGGACAGTCGGGTTCTCAATCCATTTACCGGTCTGATCATTTTCAATCGGAGCCATGCCGGTTACCAGCTTGTAAGCGTCATAATCGGATGCACCGTTCACCCAGAACGGCGTAATATCTCCACTTGTCTCAGTGCTTTCGCCAAGGATTACCTGCTTGTTGCTGTAGGTACCGTCAAAAGTACTCTCCGTACCTTCCTCAACGGCTTCCGTTGACGCCACGTCACCTGCTGCACTGTCGTTTCCCGCTGCGGCATTGCTGCCGTTTCCCGAATTGCCGCATCCGGCAACCATACCGGCTGTCATTGCGCCAACCAGAAAAAGAGAAATGATTTTCTTTTTCATAATGTTTCCTCCTTATAGAAAAATTATTTACTACTGTTTATCTTTGCTTTATTATTGTTGTAACACGTTATCGCGCTAAATTATTTCCGTGTAAGCAAAAAAAAGTGCCAACAGCCCTCATTGCCTGTTGCACTTTAAAATAAACAGTTGTGTGTTGCTCACGAACAACACGTTTATTATTATACATGCGAAACCCGATTTGTCAATACTTTTTCACCCCCTGTGTTTCCGGCAATTTGCCGATTTTGTCTTCCTTTGCTATAATATTCTCTATCATTTCCATCGAAAGGAGTGTTTTCATGATTACAAATGAGGATATCCTCAACCTTAATTTTTACCGGAAGGAACAGTTTACCGGAAGCTACAGGGGAATGCGCTATCTCATCAAAAAAGACACGGAAGATGATACCGATATCTTCCGTGCCTATTACTGGCCCGGTCCATATAACTTTGTCTCAACCGAGGACTCCTTAAAAACCTCTGCAACCTTTCCTTTTACCGAAGAAGGAAAGCAGCAGGTCGTCGATTGGCTGAACGCCCGCTGGACGGAAGAAAAGGAACGCTTTCAGCCGCTTTAATCATGCCTCTCTGTACTGCTGCCATAGTCCTCACAGAATCTTGCCGCAAACGCCGGCGGCTCTCCTTTTGCATACAGATGCGAAATATCCCCGAACCCGTTCAGGCGGAAAGCGGCAATTCCCTCCCTGCGTTCCTCCGTCACAACCGTCGTAACGGAGGACGGAAGCGCGCAGAAATTATGCCACAACACCATGGGAGAAAGACCCAGAAGATGGCTTAAAAGAACACATTCCACTCCGAAATGGCAGAAAAACACAAGCGTGTCCCTGTTTGCCCGCTCCACACGGTAAATATGCCCCTCCCTGCGATAGCCATGCTCTGCAAGAAGCAGGTCAAATTGCTGCGTCACCCGGTCATATTCCTGTTTTACTTTCCCCTCTCTCATAGCCTCCGGTTCAAACCAATGGTCATATTGATAAAACCGTTCCTCTTTTGTCCAATCCTGCGGAAGCCAGTCCCACGGTATCGTCTCTTCCCCCTCCACGTCCGGACGGCGGATTGGGGCATGAAATTCCCGCAGCCACGAACATTCCACCGCTTCCCGCTTCATTTTTTGAAGCGTGCAGGATGCCGTATCCTTGGCCCTGCCGAGCGGGGAGACATAAAAATCCCTAATCTCAAGCTTCGCCAGCCGCTCCGCAAGGCACTCCGCCTCCCGCCAGCCCTTTTTTGTCAGGGAATCAATCGTATAATCCGGGTCTCCATGTCTGACAATCAATAATCTCATACCTGCTTCTCCCATATCTTTTTAGGCATTGCAAAATCATTTTTAACAGTACTTTGATATTACTCTTAATTTCGTCTCACAATTTTTCTTTTACTTTAACATAAATCCCAATGATTGACAATATTTTCACATATGCCCGGGTCACGGAAATGAGATTGCAGAGCTGGTTTCTTAGCTTGAGACAAAAGTAGCATTCTCTTGTCATTTGGCCCTTTGGCATTAGCATTATTACCAGACAAGCCCCTCCTGCAATGTATGTATTCGAATCGGAAATGCTAATTCCTCAAACGGAGTTCCGTCCAGATGATACCCGTACTCTTCTATATTCTCTCCCTCAAAAATGGGCGTTTCCATTAACATCCCCTCTTTACTGTCAACTAATGTTATAACTTCATATCCCATATGGCAAAAATCAGTATATACTCCATTGCCATTCATATACTCATAGAGCCCAATATTTCGTGCATCACTTATCGTTCCCAGGCAATTACATCCCTCTCCCGTCGTCGTCCAAACCTCATATTCCAATTTTCCATTTTCTATGAAAAATTCCATATATCCATCCTTATCAATATCGTAGAAAGCATAGCTAAGTTCGTCCGGGCTCGTTGCAGAATCCAAGCCATCAATTATACTGTCTAATATTCCCCCATATATAAAACCGTAATCTACACCTGCATACGTTGATGCATCAAGGCCGGTTGTGGCTTGCTGATTTTCAGTCGCGTTATAGCCCTGCTGTACATCTTCGATTACAAAAACCGGTATCTCATTCTCTCCGACGGTCTGTTGTGCATACGTCAACGTACAATTAAAATAATATGCTTGCGTCTCTATATCCGGCTGTGCATTCATAAGCCAGTCCCATTCTGATATAGCCGATTCATCCTTTTGCATAATTACCCCAACATTTATGCCCCCTGTTCCAATATACACAGCATAATTATTTACATCTGTATACGTGATTGGATATGGTATTGTAATATCTGTTCTTACACTGCCTTCAAATCCGCTTGCTTCCCAACCGGCAAATCCTCCTTCATAGGAGCTTAACTCTACTACCTCATCGGGCGCAGAATCATCACTTCCTCCCGGCAACAATACAAAGAAAAGCACAAATACTATCACGATTCCTCCTATAACAAATGGAAGTTTACTCTTCTTTTTCGATGTCGGATTCGCTGACCTGATACGATTTGGCGTATCACTTCCGTCTATCCCCATCTGAACATTTATACTATTTTCCTGCCCTGGATTGTGATTTTCCTGCAATATATTTCCACAATACGGGCATTTCACCCAGGTATCTTCAACTTCTTTTCCACATTTTGTACAAAACATTTTCCTTTACCTTTCTGTGATTCCTTTATGAAATTATTTTCCACAATACGGGCATTGCATCCAGTCTGCCTTCAATTCCTTTCCGCAATATCTGCAAAAACGATGACTTGGCGTTTTTGTTTCCTGCGGAAAAACCTGGGGTGCTTTCTGCTCTGTTTTGACCTGCGTCATAGATTGTGGAGTGTTCTCCACCTGCATCGCAGGGTCTGTTTTGCCCCCTTTCTGCATCATTGCACCTGCTGCGTTTCCCGTCTGTAAATACGGACGAACGTCATCCTTAACAGATTCTTTGTTACCATCCACAAATCCAGCGCTCAGATATTCTTTATAAAATATTGGAGAAATTTCGCCTGTTTTTTGTAGATTTGTCTTCTCATCCTCTTCCATTACGGCATAGATTTCTTTAGGTAAATATTTTTCATCAGCATTCCCTTTCTTTATCATAATAAATATTTCAACCACAAACGCAGAAATCACGCCAAATACTATTGCACCAATTATTATTCCTAACAAGCCAGCAACCATAAATCCAATAATCGCACCTGTGATTGCTAACGCACCGCACACTTTCAACAGAGTATTCTCTAATTTATCTCTTTCTTGCTTAACCTTTTCATATTCTGCATATGCAGCTGGTTCATTCTGTCTAAAG
Organism: uncultured Roseburia sp.; assembly: GCA_944375975.1. GTDB lineage: Bacteria > Bacillota > Clostridia > Lachnospirales > Lachnospiraceae > Roseburia. Next base: position 1,810 of record CALWBG010000073.1, on the reverse strand, counting down.
CTCTCCATGCATTGCTCTAATAATGCCTTAACATAGTCTGCATACTCTTGTTGCGTACTATAATGCACTTGATTATCATTTTTTTGTTTTTGTAAACTCTGTAACTCCTGCAATAATTCATCATAAGATTCATAAAACTGTCCTTGCTTTGTTGGTTGTAATACGCACAATAATTCAAAAAAAGCTTTTGCTACCTCTTTCGAGGAAACACTCATACAAATCTGGTTGATATAAATGGAACTGCCAAAACCATTAATCTCTTGTATTCGTTGAAAGGTAATAGCCGCTCCTCTCCACGCCATACTATCCTCCGCAACACAAAATCCTGCTCCATCCGTAACAACAAACATGATATTTGCTGTCTCACCAAACACAGCTGCATTTACCTCTTTTATCCTTTCCAATCTTGCATCTATTACAGACGGATTTTCTCGCACAACATATGGTTCTAATATTCCGCCTACAATATTCTTCTGATAGTATTCGTCAAATCTTTTCCATATCTCTGATTGTTGTCGTTTTTCCTCCAACAAAGGAGATTCTTTATAAAAAACAAACGTCGATTTTCTTTTTTTCTCCGTCTCTATTCGCTCTATATTCTTCTGTGCTTCTCTCGCCGAAAACTTCGTTCCACACTCATGACACACCCAATATTCTTTCGTTATTGTGTCACTGCCACTATCGCATAAACCACAAAGTAACCCTATCGGTCCCAAACAAATAGATCCACAACACGCATCCCCCACATTCAAAAAACTACTATGCGTTTCTGAAGTCGTTACAAATTGGCAATTATCACTGCCACAATTCGGACATTTCATAATATTTCCTCCAGCATATATAATATTTTTTCTACAACTAAAAATTCCATCATCATACACCCAAATCCTGCCAGTATTCCAGTCAGCACTCTCGAATATTTTGTAGACTCCCAATATCCCACGTATTGCCCGCCACCATCTATTACGAGCGGAATAAATAATAGACAATTAATCCACCACTTTACCGATATTTGGCTATACATAACCATTGCGACTACAAAACCCATGAATATTCCTGTACACCTCATACATACCGGAAATTGATACCCTCGAAAAAAGAAGCTTCTATCAGGTCTTTGATGACATCCCCAAATTCTTCCAATTTTCATAAGAGAAATCCAAATTTTCATAATAACTTTTTCATTGCCCCTCCTTTTTTGTTGCTTATAGCTATATATTATCACTTTATGTCGCTATTGGCTAGTTCTTTTTTGTGGCTTGTAGCTATATTTTCAAAATAGGGAATATTATTTTGCAGGAGGAATTCATGAATCAAGCTGAATTAGGTCACAGAATCAAACAATGCCGCAAAATGCAGAAACTTACACAAGAGAAACTGGCCGAATCAGCCAATGTTTCCCCTCACTATATCTACGAGATAGAAAAAGGCCTGAAAACCATGTCATTGTCTACCCTGGCGGACATTGCATCTGTCCTTAAGGTCTCGACAGATTATCTTCTCTTTGGTACACACAGCCATGGTTTTTCCTCCGCAACAACAGAAATACCATACGACCGCCTGAATCAGCTTTTACAAAATCTGTCTCCGCAGCAACGTGATAATCTCGCCGACATTCTATCCGTACTTCTTCCCCGCTTAAAATAACCAGATACAACAAAAAGGGATGGCGACACTCGCCATCCCTTTTTCGCAAAAAAAGCTGTAACCCTTGTAAAATCAAGGATTACAGCTTATCTACTGCGGGTAACAGGACTTGAACCTGCACGGTCTCCCACCAGAACCTAAATCTGGCGCGGCTGCCAATTCC
>CALWBG010000072.1 GCA_944375975.1 uncultured Roseburia sp. | reverse complement strand
GGGCTTCAAAACCATGGAGGCCTAAGGCGGCATGGGGCGGATCGTCGCCGGACCGACAGCGGGCTCATGCGGTGTGGTGCCGGCTGTTTTTTTGAGTATGCAGGAGGAGCGGGGGTTTTCAGAGGAACGGATGACAGAGGCCCTTTATGTCGCGGCGGGAATCGGCGGGGTCATTGCCTCCCGGGCCTTTCTGGCAGGTGCGGCAGGCGGCGCGGTCTATCTTATGGGAGGCAGCGCCGGGGAAATCGCGAATGCCGCGGCACTCGCCTTAAAAAATCTGCTTGGACTTGCCTGTGATCCCGTCGCAGGGCTTGTGGAGGTTCCCTGCGTGAAGCGGAATGTGATGGGCGCCGTGAATGCGCTGACCTCCGCCGATATGACGATGGCGGGGATTTTCAGTAAAATACCGCCGGACGAGGTCATCGACGCGATGCGCAGCATCGGAAAAAGCATGTCCGAGGATATCCGGGAGACAGGAAAAGGAGGGCTGGCGGGAACGCCGACGGGGATTGAAATCAGAGAACGGATGGCAAGGTTGGAATATTGAGTTTGTTTTTGCTTTATAGGATTTGGGTGTCAAAAGGTGATTTTGGCACCTTTTTCTTTTACAAAAAAATGTCCGGCTGCCGCGTGCTATGTGGTAAACACTCGTATAATATGAAAATATTTTCTCGTATAATTTTCATAAAATTGGAATTGAAAATTCATTTAATAAGCCAGTTGAATTAAAAATATAAAAGAATTAGTATGATAATGAAAGGAAAATGAATATGAAAATAAGGAGGAAAAATGAGTAAAGTAAAAATAGGAGTAATTGGCTGCGGCATGATCAGCGAAGTGTATATGAAAAATATCCGGGAGAGATTCGGAAATCTGGAGCTTGTTTCCTGTGCGGATATTTTGCCGGAAGCAGCAAAGAAAAGAGCGGAGCAGTTTCATATTAAAGCCTGTTCGGTGGAAGAATTACTTTCTGATCCGGAGATCGAAATTGTATTAAATCTCACAATACCGGCAGAACATGCAAAAATCAGTATGCAGGCGCTGAAGGCCGGAAAGTGTGCGTATAGCGAAAAACCGATGGCGGTCAGTTGGGAAGAGGGAGAAGACTTGATTGCTTATGCGCGGGAGCATAAGCTTCTGATTGGAAGCGCTCCCGATACTTTTCTTGGAGACGGATTGCAGCAGGTCCGCCGAATGATTGACAGAGGGGAGATTGGAAAGCCTTTTGCAGCGCAGGCATTTATGCTGAGCCGCGGGCCGGAATATTTTCACCCGAATCCGTCATTCTTCTATCAGTCCGGCGCAGGGCCTATGCTGGACTGGGGACCATATTATATCACGGCTTTGGTGGCTCTTTTCGGACCGGCGGTAAAGGTTTTCGGAGCGGGAAGAAATATTTTTCCGGAACGCAGCGTGCTTTCGCCGGAAAGTCCAAAGTACGGGGAAAAATTCAAGGTTTTAGTGCCAACCTATATAACCTCGTTGATCGAATTTAAAAGTGGAATGCTGGTAACCTTGACGTTGACTTTTGATTTAAAAAATGCCTATTGGGAATCAAACATGCCGTATATCCAGATTTATGGGACGGACGGTGTCATCAACGTGCCCGATGTAAATAAATATGACGGACCGATAGAAATACGGCGGGAGGGAAAAGAAACGGAGCAGATAAAGGTTCAGGGATATTTTACGGAAAATTGCCGTGGGATGGGTCTGTCAGAGATGGCACACGCGCTGAGAACAGGCGAGCCATTCCGAACGGACGGACATCTGGGGAGGCATGTTTCGGAGATAATGCTTGGAATTCTGAAATCAGCGGAGAACGGTGAACCATATTTGCTTCGCAGTACCTGCCGGCAGCCGGATGCTTTGCCGGAAGGCCTTGTAGCTGAAATGTATGAGGAAGAATAAGAAGAAAGGAAGAGGAAAATGAGATTTAAACGTGCGGTACTTACAAAACCGGAACATATGGAAATTGTGGAAGTGGATGAGGAACCGGGAGAAGGACAGGTTATGTTAAAAATTGCATCCTGCGGAATGTGTAACTGGGAACTTGGTTTTTGGAACGGAGAATTGAATTACCAGGGATATCCACATAAGCTGGGACATGAATTTGCGGGAACAGTCGTGAAAGTGGGGCCGGGGTGTAAAAAACTAAAGGTGGGAGATAAGGTCAGCGCTCTTGATCGTGGGTTCGGAGGGTTTGCGCAGTACAGAGTAACGTCGGAGAGTAAATGTATTCGGCTTGCTGAGGATATTGACCCCAAATATGCGATGGGAGAGCCACAGAAATGCATTATAACGGTACTTCGGGCAACTGCGCCGGAGGCAGGCGATTACGGTATTGTTCAGGGCTGCGGTCCTATGGGCATGTGGTGCGTGATGGCTCTGGCAGGCCGGTTGCTGGCAGGCTTGATTGCGATTGATGTGGATGATTCCAAGCTGGAATTTGCCAAAAGGTATGGCGCAACACATACGATTAATAGTAAAATAGAAAATGCAGTGGAAAGAGTCAGAGAGATTACCGGCGGACATATGGCTGATTTTGTGATAGAAGGGACCGGTATACCGGCTCTCCTTGATTCCGCACAGGATTATCTGAAGACAGGACGGGGCTCCAGATTGATTCTGATGAGCAGCCATCACGATGTCTGCCAAGGATTTGATTTCCGGAAAGCGATTGAAAGAGGAGCGCAGATTATTGCCGCTCATCCACCATATGCAGAGGATGAATTTGACGATTTCCGCCGCGCGGTTGCACTGATTAATAACGGTACTTTTGATAACCGGGCTTTGGTTACGCATGAATTCAAGCTCTCAGAGATTCAGAACGCATTTGAAACGCTCGCGCACAAGCCGACCGGATTCATGAAAGCCATTGTGGTACCGGACGAAGAGAGGATTGAATGAAAAAAGTAAAGCTGAATGATGTGGCGGCGGCAGCCGGTGTTTCGCTGACGACAGTATCCCGTGTCATCAATAACAGCGGATATGTAGCGAAAGAGAAACGGGTTATGGTGGAGAACGCCTTAAGAGAACTCGGTTATATGCGCCATCCTTCCCTGGCTGGTGCAGATCGGGAAAGACTGATTGGAGTGATTTTTCGACAGACCTCAAACAATATGTATTTTGAAAAAATGGGCAGAGCCCTTCTGGCAGCGGCGGAAAAAAAGAATCTTTCCACAGTGACTCTTTATTCCGAGAAAATGGACAGGCAGCTTTTGAAGGAGCAGATTGACAGGCTTTTGCAGTATAAGGTCTGCGGCATTGTGATTGGCGGGATGGGGACCGAAAAGATTGCGGGTGAAACGCGCCGTTATCTGAGGGACTGCGGGGTCTCTGTGGTATTTGTGGAGCGGACAGCGGAAAGCCGCGGTTTTAATAATATTTTGGTGGACAACCGATATGGGGGTTATCTGGCCGCCAACCTGCTGATTGGTCATGGTCATAGACATTTGCTTTATATCACCAGAAAAACAGAAGACAGGGTGGAAGGTGACCGTTTGCAGGGTTTTTTGCAGGCAATAGAAGAAGCGAAGCAGAACGGAAGAGATATATCGTATGTGGTAAAATACTGCGTGGATGATTCCATTTTGAGCGGATACCGGGCGATGGGGGTCGCATATGATGAAAACAGCAGCATTACCGGTGTGTTCACCTGGTCGGATGGCTATGCTGCCGGGGTGATGCAGTACCTTTACGAGAAAAAGATACAGGTTCCCGACCGGATAGAAATTGTAGGCTATGATGATACCTATTCGGAATATCTGGCGCCGCCGGTCAGCAGTGTTCGAATGCCTTATGAAGAGATAGGAGAGGCGGCGGTTAATATGATTTTGAACAACCAGAATTCCGAAAAGAAAAGCGCGATGACGGTAACGCTGGAGCCGAAGCTTATCATACGTTTTCCATAATATCACAAAAAGTCTCACGGACCGGGTGGTTCCGCGAGACTTTTTTGTCAGACCGGGGGTTGATTACTCTGCTTCGATATATTCATTAAAATCATTGCGGATAGCAACTGCAGCCGCGCTTTTGGGTCCGGTTATTTCGTCTGGTTCAATAAAAATAACGTTGAACCGGAAAGAATCCGGCCGAAACGAATATTTGTAAATGGTTTCGATAAAGATGCGGCGATATTTCTCATAGGAAAAATACGGGGCATCGACCAAAATGCTGTGCGGTCGCACAAGGTTGTCCTCATTTGCAATGGCAACACCCAGATAGAAGACGACCTTTGACACCAGTTCATCAATAGTGCCATCATGTTCGACGCTTTCCATAATCTGTGCAATATCTGGCTGTTCGTCTCCACAGAGTGTATGTAGATAAGGAGCCTTTCCTTCTGCGGCGCTTTGTCTTGCATGTTCCTTCAAAGCACGCATTCCGGCAAGATTATTCAGACTCCCCGTACTTCCCCATGGCCCCAGAGGCATGTTCAAATCCATAATCATATACCCCAGCTCACCGACGCCAACGGGAGAACTGGAGAGATTATAGTCATTTTCTTTAAAAGGGGAAGCAATACCTATAGAAACATACAGATAGAAAAAGGAAGAAATATTCTGCATTTGTTTCCTTAAAAAAAGCTGGGCCGCCAGCGCTCTGGCACAAGCGTCATTTTCAATACTGATTGGTCCATGATAGCCGGTGTGAAAACGAAGATCCCCGATTACATCTTTATCATACCATCCATATTGCCGGTGGGCGAGAAGCTTTCCCGCATTGGAATCTACGAGTCCGGGAATGCAGACGCCGATGCCATGAATCTTTTGAACGGGAACCGGACTTGATTTGAATGCCGTCGTAATCAATTCGGCGGCGGATTGCACCGCGTCCTGATACTGCTCAAAAAACGTGTTGTCAAAATCAGAATATACGATTGTTCCGCGGTAGTTGCTGATGCAGACCTTTCTTGCATCTTCCGTGATTTCTATTCCGATGAAATATCGGGAATTCGGAACAATATCGACAGGAAGCGCAAATCTTCCCGGTGTCATTACGACATTTTCTTTATCCTCAAAAACAATTCCGTTTTGCAGCATGGAATTTACATTTGTTGTAATTGTCGGAAGCGTAAGGTGTAAATCCTCAGCAATCGAAGAACGCAGTACCGGACCCTGTAAATAGATAATCTTGCGGATAGCAGACTGGTTGGATTGCTTTAACCTGGATAAATTATTTCCTTTATGTTGTTTCGCAGAAGCCATAAAACAATACCTCCACATGGTTGAAAGGAACTGAAATAAATCAAATTACAAATTATATTATATGCAAAAAAGGAGATTAGCGTCAATATTACGGACATAATTTGTGATTTTTCCACAAAAAACACTTAATTAAATTGTTTAATTAAGCTATTGAAATATAGAATCCGCACATATATAATTAAAAGTGTTAATTAAGTAATATGTGAAATGGAGCGGACTCATGGTAGATTTAAAAGCAAGGCCATTCTATTTGAACGACGAAGATATTGCGTGGGTTCAAAAAACACTGGCCCAAATGAATACGGAAGAAAAAGCCGGGCAGCTTTTCTGTGTGCTGCTGAAAAACGATAGTCAGGAAACAATAGATTATGTGTTTCGTCTGATGAATCCGGGTGGATTTATGTATCGGATTATGCCGACTCAAAACGCAGTCAACGCTTCCAGGGAAGTTGTCCGCCGCAGTAAAATTTATCCTTTGATTGCGGCTAATCTGGAAAAAGGCGGCAATGGAATCGTGGAGGAAGGTACTCTGGTTGGAGCTCCGCTGGAAATTGCCGCCACAGACGATGTGACGCTGGTTGAAAAAATGGCAACGGTCTGTGGGAGAGAAGCGGGAGCTGTAGGTGCAAATTGGGCATTTGCCCCGATTATCGATATTGATACGAATTTCAGAAATCCCATTACAAATACCAGAACCTTTGGTTCAGATCCCGACAGAGTCGCCCGGATGGGGGCTGCCTATGTCAGGACCATTCAAAAGATGGGATTTGCGGCCACGATCAAGCATTTTCCGGGAGACGGCCAGGATGAAAGAGATCAGCACCTTGTTACTTCCATCAATGATCTTGATTGTGAAACCTGGAATAAAACCTACGGAAAAGCATATAAGGCCGGAATTGAGGCCGGAGCGCTTACCGTCATGGCGGGTCACATTATGCAGCCTGCCTGGGAAAGGGCGATTCATCCGGGGATAAAGGATGATGAACTGATGCCGGGAACGCTTTCGCGGGAGCTTTTGCAGGGCTTGCTCAGGGAACGTTTGGGATTTAATGGCGTAATCAGTACGGATGCCACTACGATGGCCGGATTTATGCTGGCAATGGGAAGGGAAAGAGCGGTTCCGGAATCCATCGCCAGAGGGTGCGACATGTTTCTGTTTGCGAGGAATCTGGAGGAAGACTACCAGTTTATGCTCAGGGGAATCCGCGACGGTATTATTACACCGCAGCGTTTGGATGAGGCGGTGACAAGGATTCTGGCGTTAAAGGCAGCACTTGGCCTTCACAGGAAAACGCTCAACATCAGCGAAGAAGAAGCAAAGAAGGTGATAGGCTGTCCGGAGCACAGACAGTGGGCTGCGGAAGTGGCGGATAAGGGAATTACACTGGTAAAGGAAGAAAAAGGCGTGCTGCCGCTTACTCCAGGGAAGTACAAAAGAATACTTTTGTACAGAATAGAGCCTATGGGGGAAGGATATTCGATTTATCAGGTCAGTCCGGTGCTTGAACAGATGAAACAAAAGCTGATTGCGGAGGGCTTTGAAGTGGATGAATTTGTCCCGCAGCCCTATGGGGAAGGATTTACGACAAAGTATCAGGATATGGTTTCAGGGTATGATTTGATGCTTTATGTCGCAAATCTGGCGACAAAGAGTAATCAGACCGTTGTAAGGATCGAATGGAAACAGCCGATGGGGGCAGATTGCGGACTCTATATCAATGATGTTCCAACCGTATTTGTTTCCCTGGAAAACCCATATCATCTTTTGGATTTTCCGCGTGTAAGAACCTATATCAACTGCTACTCCGGCAATGAAGCGGTGGTAAATGCCCTGATAGAGAAATTGACCGGACGCAGTGAATTTAAGGGGAAAAGTCCTGTTGATCCTTTTTGCGGGAAATGGGATGCGAAGTTATAAATTTTTACGATTGACAAACCATAATTCAGGAGGGTGTGCTTCCATATGGATAACAAGAAAAATGAAGTTTTTTTTGAGACAAAAAAGCTGACAAAAAAGTTTGGTGAGGTGGTTGCGGTAAATCAGGTGGATATGGTAATCCGCACGGGAGAAATACGTGGACTGATTGGAGAGAACGGCTCAGGCAAATCAACCATATCTTCCATGATCAGTGCCATACATACGGTCACGGACGGAGAGATGCTCTTGTATGGCACGCCCTATAAGCCGAAAGACCCGGGTGATGCCAGAGCGCACGGCATTACCATGATTGTTCAGGAAATGGGAACCATCGACGGCCTTACGATTGCAGAAAACATTTTCGTTGGGGATGAAAAGCGATTCGCACATCATGGCATCATCAACCGGGATGAAATGAACCGGGAAGCGGAAAAGGTGCTTAAAAATATCGGTGTCACGGATGTGGACGTGAGAAAACCGGCGTCATCCTACAGTCTTGAAACAAGAAAGCTGGTGGAAGTTGCCAAGTCGCTGTATTATGACCCGATTCTGTTTATTGTGGACGAGACTACAACGGCATTGTCACAGAACGGTCGGAAAATTATCTACCGTATCATTCACGAATTGAGGGATAAGGGAAAGGCAGTGCTTTTTATTTCCCACGATTTGGAAGAACTAATCAATAATTGTGATGTTCTGACAGTGCTCCGGGACGGAAAAATGGTGGATACCATAGAAAAGGCGGATTTTGATGAAAACCGGATTAAGCATTCCATGGTTGGCCGGGAAATTAAAGGAGATTATTACAGAAGCGATTTTGATGGAACTCATGGGGAAAAAGTAATGCTGCACGCGGAGCACATTTCAAATGAAGTCCTGCATGATGTCAGTATTACCCTGCATGAGGGAGAAATTCTCGGACTGGCGGGTTTATCCGGCTGCGGAATGCATCAGCTTGGCCGGGCGTTATTCGGTCTGGATAAAGTGAAGGAAGGACGCATCACGGCAGCAGGGGAAGCGGGTAGCGAGGTTTCCATATCATCGGTACAGGATGCCTTAAACTGTAGAATCGGATATATCTCCAAGGACCGTGACAAGGAGGCTCTGGTTCTTCCCGCCTCCATAAAGGAGAATCTGCTCCTCCCCAATCTCAGAAAGATGGGAGCTTTGATTTCTCCACGCAGGGAAAAGGAATACGCCCAGAAACAGATTGATTTTCTTGCCATAAAATGTTCTTCCATGAACCAGGCAGTCGGGGAGCTTTCCGGCGGCAATAAGCAGAAGGTTTCGTTTGGAAAGTGGATAGGAAATAATTCAAAGATTATCATCATGGACAGTCCGACGCGTGGTGTGGATATTGGGGTAAAAACGACAATGTATCAGTTGATTGCGAGAATGAAGAAGGAAGGCTATTCTATCCTGATTATCTCGGAGGAAATGCCGGAGCTGATCGGTATGTGCGATAAAATTCTCGTAATGAAGGACGGAAAAGTTACGAATGCTTTTAACCGTGACGAAACTTTATCGGAACAGCAAATCATTGAATATATGATTTAATGAAAGGACAGCGTGAAAGAAAAAATGAAATCAATCACTTTTATAAAACGCAATCGAAATAACCTAGTATGTTACGGCAGTCTTGCCCTGGTGATTGTTCTCTTTGCAATTATTACAAAAGGGCAGATTTTCTCGGCATATAATCTGAAAAGTCTGGCAGGCCAGATGGTAGTCCTGATGATTATATCTATCGGCATGATATTTATGTTTGCCCATGGAACGGTTGATATTGCATCCGGCGCGGTAGCGGGCCTGTGTACCATGATTATTACACTGGTGCTAAATGCGACGGGGAACGTTCCGGTTTCTGTACTGGCAGCTATTGTAACAGCGGTCGCCCTGTACCTGTTTATGTGGTTTGTAACGGCCTATCTGGGCCTGATGAGCATTATTGCTTCGCTGGCGGTCATGTTTATCGCAAGGGGGCTTGTGACTTATATTCTTTCGCTGAATGACGGCCGGATTAATATCATTCATTATGATATGATTCAGCCGTTGAAGAGCAACGTTGCCTATGCGCTTATTGCGATGGCCGTGGTAGCCGTAATAGGGATTCTGCTTTTTAATTACACCAGACTCGGAAAATACTGCAAGGCGATAGGTGACAATCCAATCAGTGCCGAGCAGAGCGGAGCCAGATTAAAGCTGGTAAAATTCTGGTGCTATGTAATAGCCGGCTGCTGTGTCGGGCTTGCAAGCCTGTTTCTGCTGGCGCGAAGCGGCAATGTCGGAAAGAATATCGGTTCCGGCACGGAGATGGATGTTATGGTAGCCGTAATTCTCGGCGGAATGAATTTAAACGGAGGTACCAAAAGCCGAATCGGCGCGGCTATTGCCGGAGTCATTACCAACACGCTGCTCTCAAACGGACTTACCATTGCCGGTGTAAACCAGACATATATTACGCTGGTGAAAGGAATTATTTTTATTGTTATCATAGGCATGACGCTCAGACAGAACAAGTCGGTTGCGGAGATGCCTCGATAAATAAACTGACACAAACAAATGTATTGGAAAGGAGAACAATAATATGAAAAAGAAAGTGATTAGCGTTATTCTGACGGCTGCAATGACCGGCATGATGTTTGCGGGATGCGGCTCGGGCACCGAAAATACGGGAAATTCGGGGGAAGGGACTGCCAGTGAGGCGGTCGGTGGAACAGAGAGTACCCAGACAGCCGATAACGGAGCCTCATCGGGCGAGACCTATAAGATTGGTATTGTGATGTATCAGTGGACGGATGCGCAGGGAACCAATATTCAAAATTTCTGTAACTATCTTGAGGAAAACATGAACGTGGAATTTGAATATGAATCCACCTTTTATGATGACGATGCGCAGGTGTCCTGTGTGGAAAATCTGATAAGTGCGGGCTGCAAGGCAATTATCAGCGGCTATGATACCAACATTGTGGCGGCGATGAGTACATGCGCGGATGCAGGCGTTTATTATGCGGTGGCATTGGACCATATCACGGAGGATGATTTTGCGGGCGCCGACCCGGGAGAATATTTCCTTGGCGGAACCAAGCAGTTTGGAGGAGATCTTGCAGAGCTTGGAAAGGAATACGCAGACGCGGTGGCAGACGCGGGAATCCAGAATGTAGGCGGTATTTCCTTCCCCGAATGGGCATTTACGGATGCGCCTGAAATATATGCAAGCTTTCAGAGTGAGCTTTCTGCACAGGGAATTACCGTGCAGGATTTAACGTTTACTCCGGGAATGACATCGGATGAAGTGCAGCAGGCGGCAAAGGACCTTGTAAATCAGAATCCCGATATGGATGCATTGTTCGGCATGGCATCGGGGCTTGATTACGTATATCCTGCAATCCAGGGCAGTGATGTGAAGCTGATTGCCATGGGTTACGATACTTCCGTTGCTTCCCTGATGGACAGCGGAGCCTTACTTGCGGCAGGAAACAATAACCACACGCAGGCGGTTGCAAGCTGTGTGGCAAGAATCATCAATGCGCTTGAGGGAAACAGCTATCCGGATGCGGCTTCAGGCACATATAACGAGGGAAGTATCGTCAATGGTGTGGCAGGTTATCCGGTCATCAGCAACAAGGAAGACCTCGACAATTATATGAATTATGTAATTCCAGAGGATGGAGCAAAGGGATGCGTAACAGTTGATGAGCTTAAGAACTGTATTATTTCCTATAATCCCGATGCAACATTGGCTGATTTGAATGAGTTGACCAATCGGAGCCTTTCCGAAATCGTAGAGGCACGTCAGTAAACTGGAAATATACCTGCGGCGCCATGCTTGGACGCCGCGGGGCTTTGAGAAAGGTACGATATAATGAGCAGGAAATTAGGATTTTTCAAGCGGTATGCGATGACGCTGTTGTTCCCGGCGGGAATGTACGTTATTTTTGCCATAATAACCCTGATTATCGGAAACCAGTCTTTTTTTACCGCATATACGACAGAGGGAATTATCCACGATACGGTTCAAAATACGATTATAGCCCTGGCAATTGCCATTCCGCTTTCGGGAGGAAGATGGGATTTCGGCCCGGGAGCGATTATTATGCTCGGAGCGATTATCGGAGGCAATCTGGGCATGAAGTTACAGGCAAATGCTTTTGTTGTTCTGCTGCTTTGCGTTGCCGCCTGCATTTGCCTGGCACTGATTGAAGCAATTCTCTATGTAGGGCTTCGTGTTCCCAACATGATTATTTCCATGGGGATTGTCATGGTGTATGAGGCAGTCAGCGGATTGATTAACAATGGTTTGGGCGTGAATTTCTTTGCAAATGAAGCGGACTATACAGAGCATCTGCTGAGCATCAATAAGTTCCCGTTAATCTACATCATGTTGGTGATTGTGCTGCTGGTTACATGGTTTCTCCTTTATAAAACAAAGTTTGGTTATGACACGAGAAGCCTGGGCTCCAATGCCAGACTGGCAGTAAATGCCGGCGTCCATGAAAAAAGGAATATTATTCTAACATATGTGCTTGTGGGGGCATTGCTCGGATGTGCCGCAATGCTGGACGCCTGCGGCAGTAAGATAGAGCCCGCGAATAATCTGAGCTCGACAGGCTTGATGTTCGGTTCCATGGCGCCTGTTCTCATTGGGCTTTTTTTGGGAGGCTTTACCAATATGCCATGGGGAATCTTTGTGGGAGCGCTTGGTATGGAAGTATTTACTTACGGACTCAATGCGTTCGGCATCGACAGTTCCATTCAGACGATTGTAACAGGTGTCGTGCTGGCTCTGATTATGGCATATATTAATGACGGATTGAAATTTGTGAGTGCGGTGAAGTCGTTTTTTGGCTGCCGGAAAAGGGTGGTTTCGTAGGAGGGAATATGGCCAGATTTGAAACAAAATTTATTTCAAAAACATTACTTCGTTCGGTAGAACTGACGGTAATCATCCCGTCCCCGAGCATCCCGGAGGCGCTCGGTGTCGCAGAGCGGCCGGCATCCTATGAGGT
>CALWBG010000071.1 GCA_944375975.1 uncultured Roseburia sp. | reverse complement strand
GGAAGCAATCCGCCAGTAGGTGGGTGGACCCTTTCTTGTTGGGACTGCCCTCTAATACAACAATCTTCATTGCCTGTCCTCCTTACTTCATTTCCTTTTCCCAATAGCGGATGACATTCAGTGGTGTCTCACCGGCCAACCGTTCCATAGTGTCAATCTCGTCAGCGGTCAACTCCAGGGCGGCAGCCTTTGCAGCGTCCTCCACCTGATATACTTTGGTCACGCCAATGATCGGCAAAGTACCCTTGGCAATAGCCCATGCCACCGGCAGTTGGGCGACGGCCACACCATATTTGTCCGCGATCTCCTTCAAGCCGGCATTCAGTTTTTCCAGTTGAGGCAGCATGGGGTTGTACACCGCGCCGCGGTCAGAGTCTGCCGGGAAGGGATGCTTTGTATCATACTTGCCGGACAGTGCACCCTGTTCCAGAACCATGTAGGAGAAGAACGTAATGCCATTTTCTTTGCAATAATCCAGAATACCCGACGTCTCGGATGAGCGGTTCAGCAGACTGTAATGGTTCTGAATAGCAGCAATCTTCAGACCCTCGACCTCCAGAATAGCAGCAGCTTCCTTGATTTCTGCCAGGTTGTGGTTGGAAAGACCAATACGGCCGATTTTGCCGGTCTTTGCCAGAGGAATCAGCTTCCTTGTCCACTCCGGTGCGCCCACCGGGTTATGAATCCAGTAAATATCCATATAATCCGTACCAAGCAGACTGGCGCTGGTTTCATACATGGCTGTTACGGCGTTTTCCGCATTGGGATCCGCGCATTGTGGCGTGAATTTATCTGAAATGAGATAGCTGTCACGGGCCACCGTGCGCAAAAACTCTCCCAGTATCTTTTCCGAAGTGCCCATGCCATAGGCATATGCGGTATCCCAGAGATTCAGTCCGGCCTTCATGGCCGCATCAAATACCGGACGCAGATCAGCATCGGTCAGTCTTCCTCCAAAGGTTCCATCGTTGCCCCAAGCCCATGCGCCCAGAGCGATTTTCGGTAATTGTTTCCGTTCCATATCAGTTTCCTCCAATTTCTTTAAAATGTTAGATTTGTTCTTTCTCTGCCAGCAGGTCTTTGCAGGCATTAAACAGACGGGAAATCCCTGTGTAACCGCTGGCATATACCGGGGCGCACACTACACCCTCTTGGTGTTTCCCGCTTTCAATGCGCCGAACGAATCGGCTAGTAAAGTTTTTCTCATGTTCATCTGACCTCCTTATCGGTTCACATATCTGACGACTCTATGACTTCGATTGTAATTGTCCCGGACATCTCACTGAGCATTTCGACACCGGAGAGCACCTGCCCCAGTTCAAACAAAGACGGATTCTCATTATAGTCTCCGTAGAAGAATACGACATCGCCCCATGGTTCATAGTAGGCCAGTGTCCCCGCCCCAGCCTGCGCCAGAGGGGAATCCCCGGTATTCAGTGACTGCGGCGGATAAAAAATCTTTTCATTGGTACTGTAATCCTCCACCTCGATGGTAAGAGGCAACTGGTCATAAAGTGTATCTGCGGCTGTTCCGTCATTCAATTCGCAAATAATCCGGTTCTCCCCAAATTGTACGGAAATCCGCCGGACTTCAGCAGCGTTTGCCTCGCTTTCATTCACACCAAGTCCCAGTTCTCTCACCCAGCCCTGAATCTCTTCCTGTGAGGAAGCAGCTTCTTCTTCATAACAGTCAAAGATATGATCGGAGATTACCGCATCAGGTGCGGCATTGGTAATCAGCTCCACACTGTTGGCAAGACCGCCTGTACCATGAGAACAGAAAAGATAAACCTGCTTACCGGAAAGATCGTTTTGCTCCAGGAAAGAAAGCAGCGCCATGGGAACGCCATACCACCAGTTGGGATAACCCAGGAATACAGTATCATACTGATCCAGATTATCGACATTTTCCACCAGCTCCGGCCGGGCATCGTCGCCCCGTTCCTGATTGGCACGCGCCAGACATTCATCCCAGTCACTGGGATATGGGGCCGTGACTCGAATCGAAAACAAATCTCCGCCTGTTTCCTCCTGCACCCAGCCCGCAAGCTGCTGCACATTTCCCGGCGGAATGACGCTTGGCGAAGAAACCGCATCCACCTCATCCTCCAGAATGGCATTATCAGCCCAGGAAAAATATGCTATCAGAATATTACTACCCTCCGCTTCTTTGGCGTTTTCTCCATCCATTTCCAATGGTTCTGATTCAGAACTGGCCGTCTCGGTTTCGAGAGATTCCTTTTCTGCTGCTGTCTCCTCCGATACTATGCCACTGTTCTCCCGGTTTTCCTCTGTTCCACAGGAGGAAAGAGAGAAAATCACAGACATTGCTAATAATAAAGCTAAGATTTTTTTCATATGTTTCCTCCTCCATTCCTGGCTTCATTATAAAGCTATCTTCCATTCAATGTCTAATACTCGTTTTTTATCCTCTTCCATACATTTTTTGTATGGATAAATTTGATTGTTCTTAAATACAAGAATGAATCTCGCTTTGCGAGATTCTCCGCCTGCGGCGGGCCGCAAAAGCGGCATTCTTCTCTTCCGCCGCAGTGCGCTCCTGCCCGGAGGGCTTTTTATTTCATAGGAAAACCAATACTTTCATACGTTAATGCAACAAGGTCTTTCTATGAAATAAAAAAGGACCTTTGGGTTTTATTACCGCAAAGCTCCTTGTAAAAAACGATTATTCGATTCTTGCTCGATGCATATTGATTTCCTGGATAAACAGCGATGTTGCCGGTGAGAATAAATGATTTTTCTTCCATACTAAAACGCTGCGAGTCGTATGCTCCGGATGGATAGGAATAAAACGCAGATTCGGACTGCTGTGAATAGCCAGCGCACCATCCAAACAGAAAGCGCTGCCCAATCCCGCCTCCACAAGCAGTACAGCGTTGGAAAGAAGTGTATAGTTGAGCGGTATGCGCAGATCTTTTTCCTCCCTTTTTAACCAATTCAAAATCTCGGCACGGACTCTCTCCCGCAAAGGTAGAATCAGCGGATATTCCGCAATCTCATCCGGCGCAATAAACTCTTGTCCTGCTAACGGGTGATCGTTTCTCATAAGCACGCCCCAGGTTTCTTTTTGAGAAAGGCGGACAAAGTCATATTTGGACGTATCAACCGGTTCTAACAGTAGTCCTACATCAATCAGCCCCTTATCCATACGGTCTTTAATATAATCTGCCATTTCATTATATAAATCAAATCGTACCAATGGGTATTTATCAGAAAACTGTCTGATCAATTTCGCAAACAGTCTGCTTCCTATCGCCTCGGTAGCACCGATCGAAATCACCCCACTTATATCCGTATTCTTTTCTACAAAAGCCTGTTCCAGACGATCTGCCAACTCGACAATTTCCTCTGCCCGCTGGCGAAAGAAAATACCATCATCCGTCAAAGACAATCCGTTTTTCCCGCGGAGCATCAACGTGGTTCCTAACTCCTTTTCCAAGTCTATCATCTGACGGCTTAAAGTCGGCTGTGTTATGTGCAAAAGCTCAGCCGCTCTGGTAATGTTCTCTTCTTGCGCTGCAACAAGAAAATACCTAAGTGTTCGAATTTCCACGTCAAAATCGCTCCTTTGTTTTTGTTACATCATATCATACCCATACAACCAGCGCAACTATTTGCTATCCATTAGAAAGCCGGCTTCACGCCATTTCCTCTCGTCTATAAACCATTTATTCTGACCAGTTTGACATACTCAGGCCTCAGGCTTGAGCGGTCCATAAAAATAAGAAGCCGTCGCGCCTCCGTCAATCAGGAAATCCGCACCTGTAATGAAGGCACCCTTATCGCTCATCAAAAGCTCCGCCACGTTAGCCACCTCGTCAGCAGTGCCGGGACGGCCGGCAGGGCAATTTGCAAACATATTCTTATAGAAATCTCCGCGAGGGCCGTTGAACTCGTCCAAAGCCAAAGGCGTGACAATGATGCCGGGTGAGATGGAGTTGACCCGTGCGCCTTTTTCTCCCCATTTTACCGCCTCCGCCATCACGCGCTTCTCATTGCAGCGCTTGGCCATCTGATACGCATGAAGCGTGTCGCGGATATTTTCAGGCTGAAGTATATCCAGTTTCAGAAGTTCTTCCGCAGGCGTGCAGGCCAACTGCTCGTCCTCCTCCGGAGTAAGAGCCGGCATCCGGTGTCCGGACTGGCTGGAAATGGTCACGCCTACACCGCCGGGGGCAATAACCTTGCCCACTTCTTCCAGCAGAACGGCTGTGCCGTACAAATCTACCTTCAGGATGGCCTCGATAGGGGCCTGGCTCGGGGAAACTCCGGCGGCATTTACCAACATGGTAATAGGGCCGTATTTCTGTGCTTCCACAATGATTGCCTGAATGGATTCCCGTGAAGACAAATCCATCTCCATCGCTACTGTATCAAAACCAGCCTCGTTCATGGTTCTGGAAATCGTCTGTGCATTTTCCTGCTTTTTATCACCAATAATAATCTTCATTCCATATCCCATCCGGCGCGCGATAGCCATGCCAATCTGTCCCGCACCGGTCAAAATCATAACGTTCTTCATATCCGTCTCTAGAAATTTAGATTGATATCCGGGAAACATTCTTTCATATATTTCTTTAGCAAAATACTCTTTTGATTTTTCCATAGCTAAATTTCCCTCCGTTTTCTGATAATATCATTTTTGTCTTTCATGTGTTGCTCCCAAAATCGCCCGGGAGGCAAAGGAAGCATTGGAATCAGCAGCCCGTAAAACGTACTGCCATCTGTTACACAAACTTTCTGACCCAGGTCTCTACTTTGCCACGGGAACCTGCCGCCTCGGCTCCATGGATGGAAAGGCCGTTTTCAACCTTTGCGCCTTTGCAGATCTGTTTCAGATCCCGCTCGCTGCCGCCCATGCCGCTGCCTTCATTGGTACAGAAGGGGAGGATACGTTTTCCGTTCAGGTCATAATGCTCTAAAAAAGTGAACATTGCCATGGGCATAGTTCCCCACCAATTCGGATACCCTACAAAAATCGTGTCGTAACCATCCAGATTATCCATGTATTGCTTCAGCTCCGGCCTTGCTCCTTCGCGAAGTTCTTTTTTCGCCTCATCAATACAGGTATAATAATCAGATGCGTAGGACTTTACCGTATCTACTTCAAACAGATCGCCTCCGGTTAACTCTGAAATCATCTCCGCTACAATCTCGGTATTGCCCCTGGAAAGATTTTTAATGCTTCCATTCCAGTAGTTCTCACCCTTGCGGGAATAATACACAATCAATATTCTGCTCATAGCAAACCTCCTTCGCTTTTCTATCTACTATTTTACGCAAATCAGAGAAATCAGCAATTCGGGTTACGAATGCTTTTAATAAGTGTAACTTATGCGAAAAAAAGACGGCCTACCGTTAAAAATCGATAGACCGTCCTGACTGGCTTCGGATTTCCTTAATAATCCTCCACGTCAAACTCCCTGTCCTTAAAATAATACTTTCGGTCCTCCTCCGTGATTTCCCGAATCACCCGGCAAGGATTCCCGACTGCGATTTTATTATCGGGAATGTCCTTCGAAACCACGCTTCCCGCTCCTATCACCACGTTATTTCCAATCGTGACGCCCGGAAGAATGACCGTGCTGCCTCCAATCCACACATTATCGCCAATCGTAATGGAGATTCCGTATTCATAACCGCTGTTGCGGCTGTCCGGGTGTATCGGATGCCCGGCGGTGTAAATTGATACATTCGGCGCAATCTGGGCATTTTTACCGATTGTCACCTTCCCGACATCGAGAATCGTCAGATTATAATTGGCGAAAAAATTTTCTCCTACCTCAATATTCCAGCCGTAATCACAATGAAACGGCGGCTCGATAAAAACCGTTTCCCCTGTTTTGCCGAGCAGCTCCTTTAACATGGCAGGAATCCTCTCCCTCTCCTTTGGAGGAAGCGTATTCAACTCATAAACCTTTTGCTTGCAGATCTCGCGTTCCTCCGTAAGACCGTCCAGCCATGCTTTATATGGCAGTTCCTTTAACATTCTTTCCTTCTGCGTCATGTATCTGTCTCCTTTTTCCTACACGGCAAACGGTTGCCGTAATAACGTTTTCACGCTATAATCATACCGTAACCGAAAAAAAATACTTCCGGTATGTTATACGGAAATATAACAATCTTCCATTTTTCCGGCCGGAATCTGTTCATCCCGGGAACGCTGCAGAAACAAAAAGGAGACCGAAGTATGATGAACTTAAGAAGCGACCGTTCCGAGAACATTTCCTACAGCTTCTCTGATTTTCCCGCTTATATCGAAAAAAACCAGCTTTCTCTCTATCCCAATTATTCCGCAGTCAGCCATTGGCATGACGACCTGGAATTTATTGTGGTTATTTCCGGGCAGATGAGCTATAACGTCAACGGCGTTTTGATTCCTCTGAAAGCGGGCGACGGCATTTTTGTCAACAGCCGCCAGCTTCACTGCGGATTTTCCAAAGAACACTGTGAATGTGTTTTTCTTTGCATACTGTTTCATCCGCTGCTGTTATGCACCTGCCAGTTTGTGGAGCAGACCTTCCTTAAGCCGGTATTATCAGATGCCTCTCTCCCTTTTCTTGTGCTGCGTCAGAAAACGGACTGGCAGAACCGCATCCTTCAAGCCTTAAAGCAGATATACGAATACCGCAGTCAGGCTGACGGCATTCTGAGAATACAGGGGCTTTTTTTCCAAATCTGGGCAGAGCTCTGCGCGCATCTCTCCCCTGCGGCCAAAACCGCGACCAGGCCAAATCCCGGTCTTTTAGTCCTAAAAGATATGATTGGTTTCATCCAGCGCAATTACAAAAACAGACTTTCCCTGGGCGACATTGCTTCCGCCGGAAAAGTCTGTAAAAGTAGCTGCTGTTCGATTTTTCAAAATTACTTAAATCAGACGCCGGTTGCCTATCTCATCGACTACCGGCTGAAAAAAAGTGTTGACCTTATCCACAATTTTGAGCTTTCCATCACGGAAATCAGCCTTGAGGTGGGCTTCTCAAGCCCGGGTTATTTTACCGAAACCTTTCACAAACATTTCGGATGCAGCCCCAGGGAATACCGCTTCCGACTCCGGCAGCAGTCACTGCCCGAGATAGAGCATACCCATAATGACAATGCCGTAGACAATACAAAGCGCCAATAAAGCTTTGTCATGGAGCAGCACCTCGACCGGATCTCCCTCAGAATTGCCCTCCACGGTCAGGTTATACTTCATACAAATCAAAATGACAATCGGGACGGTCCACACGGCATACTCTCTGCCCTCGTTCGTAATATCCCTGCACCAAAGCGCATAAAAGGTATTGAGCAGCGCCAGGCACATATACATATTTTTATCCAGAAAATCCCTTGTGTAATAGCGAAGCACCTTGCGGGTGTCCCCTTCGCGCCTTTTCTGAAGCTCGTTGCGTCTTTTTCCGAGCCCCAGATAAAAAGCCGCAGAAAGCACCGTAAGATACAGCCATTCCGACACCTCCGTTCCCGTGAGCACGGCTCCGAACAAAACGCGCAGGAGAAATCCGGATGCCAGAATCGCAATATCAAGCAGCGGTACGTCCTTCAGCCCCATGCTGTAGGCAATATTGATGACAAGATACAAAAGCACGAGCGCATAACCGGCCGCACTGGCGCCGGACAGCGCCAAAAGACCGATTCCGGCTGCAAGTGAAACCGCCATTAAAAGCCATGCCTGACCGGGAGCCACCGCACCCGAGGCAATCGGCCTGTTTTTCTTAGTCGGATGAAGCCTGTCCTTTTCCGCATCTCTGATGTCATTGATAATATACACCGCCGAAGTCACCAGAGAAAATGCCGCCGTTCCAAGCAGCGTTCTGACAAAGCTGTCCCCTTCAAACAGACCTCCGCTGAAAAGCAGCGGCATAAAAATTAATATGTTTTTGATATAATGATGTACTCTCATCAGATACAAATACTTCTTCATTTCTCACTCCACGCAGGGGGCAGGCAGCCTGATTTATCATTCCAGTGAATAATCCGACAGCTTGACGATAATCGTGCCGTCGATGACCTGAATAGAACCGTCATCCGGATAAGAAGGCATTTCCCTGACCTCCTTACGCTCCATCCAGCTTCTGATTTCCTCATAAGTACCGTAATACGGTGAAAAGCCAAGATAATCCGAAAGAATGTAAAGCACGGAATTATAGGCTACATTCGCATCCGTCTTTCCGCCCACGATAAAGGTATCTCCAATCAGACTTCCCATGGAATTTGTATTGTCGTAAACACCCTCGCCGACAATAATCACGGGCATGTCATCGTTATAACCATCCACACTCTTAATCTGTGTGATCATGGTCTGATAATATGCAAAGTCATGGTACTTGGTATACTCCAGCGCCATATAATTCCCGTTTGCGTACCAAATATAAATCACCACCAGCGCGGCCATAGACAACGCCGAAATCCAGGAGACAACCAGTCCCACAAGCTCGGCCTGCCGGATATGCCGGTAGACCTCCTCCGACCACACCATGAAGAACACAAATAGAAATACGACGGGGTACGCCATCAGAGTATAGCAGTAGGAAGCAGGCGCCATGACATAAATCAGAAACATTGCAATCGGAAACACTGCAAAACCGCACGCTACAATGATTTTATTCACATATTCCGCCGGTTTTAAGAAGAGATAAGCACCGATGCCCGCTCCAAACAGCAGATATACCGCCTTAATAATCCTCTGCACCGTACGGCTGTAATTAAGCCCCATGACATCCGTAAAATTCAGTTGAAAGGCCGAAACATAGCATCTTTTTATAGAATCCACAAGCTGTTCCGGCGTAATCTTTCCCATCGTGTCACCACCCTGATAGCTGATCAGGGAAATCCCCGTAACATGCAGCACCACCTGATTTATAATAAAATACAAAATAAGGCCCGCAGCCATCACTCCCAGGAAACGCAGCACCATAAGGAAAAATGACTTCCAATGCTTTTTATCCGTCACTCCTCCAAACGCAGCCTTCAGAATCGCAACCATCAGGAGAATACAAACCGTATTGGGAAAATAAGCCTGATAGGTGCCGAGCGAGCAGGCAATCAACACTACTCCGGCCGCGTTAGAAAAAATGGACCCCTTAACGGTACGGCACGGACGGGCAATCAACCAGGCTGCCAGCACGGAAAAAAAGATGCCGACGGCATAATAAAGCGCCAGAAACATAAAAAAGTACATCGACACAACCGCCGGGAATACAGCCATCAATCCGCCAACCAGCACAGCCGTAAGCTGATTTTTGATTCTCAGCGTGGAAACCACAAGCGCAGCCGACAATGCCAAAAACAGAAGGGCAAAAATACCGTTAAAGAACGGCAGCGAATACGACCCTCCGAAAACAGAACGCATAAATCGCCCCATCCAGTTTAACAGCCACCTGCCCTGCTCCGTACTCAGCCCGATGCCGCCCGGCGTATTCGCCAGTTCGTCATAATTGTAAAGCTTATTCGTAAACTGGTACAAATGCGCAAACAGCCCTAAAATCACAGCGGAATAAAACGCTGTCTTTACCTGTGAGCCGAGCTTCCTGTACCAATTTATGATATATGTGTCAGGTGACTTAAAACTGAGCGATTTCATTCATCTTCTCCTTTTAGGAACATTTTTCTAATTTATTCTATCAGAACCCCATCGCCTGTGTCAATTCCTACATCGGTGCGAAAATACGGGCCAAATCATCGGTAATTTTTCCGTCAATAAACCCGTCTCGCGCCATATCCCGCATGATTGCAATGCACTTTTCATGTGGCAGCCCCGGTTTATAGGGACGTTCTTCCCCCAGCGCCTGATAAATATCGATACAGGCCAGCAGGCGCTCCTTTTCATCAAGCTGCCCGGCCTTTAAGCCAAACGGATAACCCTTGCCGTTTAATTTCTCATGGTGGCGCGACGCCCATCTTGTAATGTCCTCAAAACCGCTGATCTGGGATAATATAACATAAGTATACCATGCATGATTCTGCATATACACAAATTCATCTTCCGTCAGCCGATCCGGCTTTTCGAGCACGTCGTTATGAATCGCCATCTTCCCAATATCATGCAGCATCCCCGCCACATAAAGGCGTTCCTTTGTCTCCTGCCCGTAACCGTACGCCTCCGCCATCCGCATCAGCTTTTCCGCAATCTTCTCGGAATGATTTCGCGTAAACGGTGATTTGTAATCAACAATTTTTCCGAACACCTTTAGCATACTTTGCACCGCATCAAACGGATATTCCTTCGGCTTTCCGGGAAGTTCCCGGGAAAGCAGTGCGTCGATGTCCCCGCCAGCCAGCGCAAGATACTGTTCTTTTTGCACTGACCGGAAAAAAAGCTCTACCAGACTTCCGTCAAACAGCCTGTCCCTGCCCGAAGTAAGAAACCGCTCAGCGCTCTGCCAGCGCTCCTCTGACACCTCGTGAATCCTGCACGAAACGTCCAGAAGATCCGCCAGATGAATCATCTGCGCCATAAGCGGCGTTTCCTCCGCGTTTTTCTTAAAAAAGCCGCTTCCGTCCGCGTTTTCATGGTGGTAGAGAATCACGCCCTGCA
Organism: uncultured Roseburia sp.; assembly: GCA_944375975.1. Lineage (GTDB taxonomy): Bacteria > Bacillota > Clostridia > Lachnospirales > Lachnospiraceae > Roseburia. Next base: position 1,674 of record CALWBG010000071.1, on the reverse strand, counting down.
CATCCGTATAAAACGGAAAATCCTTCACATTTTCCTCACCAAAAATACAGTGTTTCCCCGCGGTTCTTCCGTCAGAAACCGCCTCCTCGCGCTCCTCGGAAAGGTACTGTGTCAGCGCGTTGTCATGCAGCACGGCACAGGCTGCCAAATCACAAAGCTGCTCCTGCGTCATACCGTATTCTTTCCCCATGCGCACACAAAAATACGCAACCCATTTTCCATGTCCGGGCCTTACCCCGGTCAGTTCTCCCTCCACACAATCCAGGGCGTAGGAGAGCGCGTAAAGCATTCCGTTTAAATCTATTTTCATTATTTTCTCCTGTAAAAACACCTGCCTTCACCGGCATTGCCCAACTATTATAATGCAACTTTGCCGTCAATTCAACAGGATTTCCCTGCATGTTATTGACATATGCCAATAATTGGTGTATGCTACAGGAAATACAAATGATTGGAGCAAAAGAACCGTATGGCAAGACCAGACCGTATCAAACGAATCTGCAGGCTCCCCCATTTCCCCCGGTTTGCGCCGTCACATGACCTTACCGCCGGAAATACGGTTCGCCTGCATTTAGATGAATATGAGGCAATCCGCCTGATTGACTATATGGGAATGACACAGCAGGACTGCGCAAATCACATGGGCGTTTCCCGCGCCTGCGTACAGGCAATCTACCGGGACGCGCGCAAAAAGCTTTCGCGTTTTCTCATCGAGGGTACCTCACTGGTCATCGAGGGCGGGGAGGTCGCCGTGTGCGGCTCCGTTTCCATGAAGAATCACGCGCCGGATATGTGCGCAGAAAAGGAGGCAGCAATGAAGCTTGCAGTAACTTATGAGAATGGAGAAATTTTTCAGCATTTCGGACATACCGAGACATTTAAAGTGTATGACGTCGAAGACGGGCGGATTGTAAACAGCGAGGTCGTCTCCGCAAACGGCGCCGGCCATGGAGCCCTGGCTGGTTTTCTTTCCAACCTCGGTGTCACAAAGCTCATCTGCGGCGGGATTGGCGGCGGTGCCAGAAACGCTCTCGCCGAGGCCGGCATTGAGGTCTATCCCGGCGCCATGGGAAACGCCGATGAGAACGCGGCGTCTTTTGTCGCAGGCAATCTTGTCTACAATCCCGATACGATGTGCAGCCACCACGGGGAGGGACATTCCTGCGGCAGCCACGAAGATGGTCATTCCTGCGGCAATCACAGCTGCGGACAGCAGCAGTAAGAAACATTTTTCGGCCCGCCAGACAGGCGGGCCGAAAAACTTTGTCGCATCATTCATTTTCTATGCCCCGAGTATCGCCTTTAAATCCTCCTCAGGCGTACTGATGGGGGTAATATGAAAGTTTTCCACCAGATAATTGAGCACATTCGCGGAGAGAAACGCTGGAAGCGTCGGACCCAGGCGGATATCCCGGATTCCCAGATGAAGCAGCGTCAGAAGTATGCACACGGCCTTCTGCTCGTACCAGGAAAGCACCATTGAGAGCGGCAGCTCGTTGACATCGCAACCGAAGGCTTCCGCGAGCGCCGAAGCAACCTTGATTGCGCTGTAAGCGTCGTTGCACTGTCCCATATCCATCAGGCGCGGAAGCTCCCCGATTGTTCCAAGCTCCAGGTCATGAAAGCGGTATTTGCCACATGCCAGCGTAAGAATCACCGTATCCTTCGGCGTCT
>CALWBG010000070.1 GCA_944375975.1 uncultured Roseburia sp. | reverse complement strand
TCGGCCCGACAAGGCTCATGTCACCCTTTAACACATTAAAAAGCTGCGGAAACTCGTCAAGGCTTGTCTTCCTTAACACCCTGCCGATTTTCGTGATGCGCGGGTCGTCCTTCTGTGTCCAGCCCTTGCGTTCCTCCTCCTCCGTCTGTACGTACATGGTGCGGAACTTATACATCCGGAACGGCTTATTGTGCAGCCCTACCCGCTCCTGCTTAAAAATCAGAGGCCCCTTGGAGGTTGCCTTCACGCCGATTGCCGTAGCCAGCATGACAGGCGAAAAGATGATAATACAGATGAAAGAGCCGACAATATCCATACACCGCTTTACCATCGCGTTGAAGGTATTTGACAGCGGCACATAGCGGATATTTATGACGGGAAGCCCCATCAAATCCTCGGTATATGGCCTGGTCGGAATAATGTTGCCGTAATCCGGAATAAATTTGGTGTGTACACCGGACTTTTCACATTCCGCCACAATCTTTTCCAGTTTATAATATTCCTCCAGCCCCAGCGTAATGGCGATTTCGTCCAGCCGGTTCTCCGGAAGAATATAGAGCAGATTTCCGATGCTGCCAATAACCTTGACTCCCTTGTAGGTCGTCCCTCTTGCGATATTGTCGTCTAATATGCCCCGAAGGTTATAGCCCCACTGGGGATTCTGCTGGATTCGGTCAATATACTGCTCCGCTGCCCGGGAATATCCCACAAGCAGGACATGCTTTAGATTGTAACCGTTCTTGCGTATCGTGCGCAGAAAATGCCGGAGCGCGAGCCGGAAACATTCTTCCATCACGGTATTGATTACAAAAAAATAGAAGAACATCTCACGGGAAAAGTTTCGAAACTGCTCCACATAAGACTGCAAATTATAAAGCACCGCAAAAATCAACAGAAAGCCGACCGCATTCGCCATAACGATATTGGAGAATTCCAGCCGCCGGCCCTGCACCCGCTTGGGCGCATACAGATTAAACGCGTAATAAAGTATGAGATACAGCGGAACGATGACAATCAGCGCCTGCATATAGAAGTGAAACGGCAGGGCGCCTCCCGGCGAATCCAGAAAACCGCTCGCAAACTTCAGCCACCAGGCAAGCATGTACGACAGCGCGATAACAAACGCGTCGATAATGACATGCAGCCGGTTAAAGTGCTGTTGATTATCTTTTATCATAATGTCGTCCTTTTTTTCATTTTCAGGCTACCATAAGAGTAATCATACAATAATTTTCCAGAAAGCACAACTTCTTTTTCTTAAAACGATTGTCACATTTTCTTAATTATTTCTTTATTTTTCTTTAAGTATCAAAAGGACTTCTCCCTCAGACACCCGAAAACAGACGAAATATATTTGTAAAAATTTCCCATTCCAGGGTTACATAACGCCACAGGCGCGCGGGCACAAAGCGTACCTTCCTACAGGAGCGGCAGCCCGCAAGACCCGCCCCAATGCCCCGAAGATACTCTCTCCCAAAGCCTTTTTTTACAAAAAAAAGCCACTTTATCAGGACTCCTGCAAGCAGAAACGGAAGGTTTATGACAAGCTGTAATAGCGGCATGTTTTTATAAATCACAAACATGGAGTTGCGCGCCGCAAGGTAAACCTTCTTTTCGTTATAACGTGTTCCGGTCGTGGCGCTGCCCACATGATACACCTTTGCCGCCGGAACGTAGCGGTTTCGATACCCCATGATTTTGGCGCGGTAGCCCAAATCCACATCCTCGAGGTAGGCGAAATGGCGTTCGTCCAAAAGTCCCGTCCGCGCAAGCAGCTCTCTCCGGTAAATGACCGCGCCGCCGCAGCAGGAAAAGACATCCGTCTCCCTCGAAAAATCAGCCGCCGGTCTCCCCTTTCCTCTTGCCACCGCCCATCCGAACAGCGTGTAGAGGTCTCCCGCATTGTCTATGACTTCCCGCCTCCGAAAGTCCAGCATCTGCGCGCCGCATGAAAAAATCCGCGCTGATTTTTTAATGCCCTTTAGCATTTCCTCTACAAAGTGTTCGTCTGTCTCGGTGTCGTTATTCAACAGAAGAACATAGGGCGTATCCGAACGGCGGATGCCGAGATTGACCGCGCCGCAGAAACCGGTATTTTCGTTTAGGGCAATGACCTCCATCTCAAGCGTCTCCGATCGTACCGAAGCACTCCCGTCCGTGGAGCCGTTGTCTACCACAAACAGTCGGAAGTTTTGGCAGGTCTGCCGCTCCAGCGTCCTGATACAATTTTCCAATAATGTTTTTCCGTTATAATTCGGAATGATGATTGTAACCTCCGCCATGAAACCTCCGACTAACTGTTATCCCTCAATGAATAGTTGTTATAGACCGTGGAAAAATTGGGGTTATAATAAGGGTCCCCGTTTTTCAAAATACCAATCCAGTGATTTCTCATATATTCGATTTCCCGCTGGAAGCGCGCTGCTTTCTCCGGGGAATCCTCAGCGCCGCGGGATTTCGACTCATAATGATACGCCGTTACCTTTGGGTTGTAAATGACAAGATACCCGAGCCTGCGGACCCTCAGGCAGAAATCCACATCGTTAAACGCGACCTCCAGGCGCTCCTCAAAGCCGCCTACCGCCTCGTAAACCTCCCGTTTGACCATCAGACAGGCAGCCGTCACCGCGCTGTAATCCATCTGCAACGACGCCTTATGCAGATAGCCGCCGCGCTCCCCGGGCTGCCCCGCAAACATATTGCTCGCAATCCCTCTGGCGTTTCCGCCGATACCTATCACAATACCGGCATGCTGTACCGTAGCATCCGGATAAAAAAGCTTCGCGCCGACGATTCCCGCCTCGTTGCGCTGACAGGTACCAAGCATTGTGGCGAGCCAATCCGTTTGGCGCATTTCAATATCGTTGTTCATCAGTACAAAATAGCTGCCCTTTGCGAACCGCGCGCCGAAATTATTAAGCGCTGAATAATTAAAGCCGCTCTCCCACACCGCCACGCAGATTCTCTGCCCTCCGGGAAGCGTTCCCTCCAGCCGGCGGACGCCGCCCTCCGTTGTCTCGGCGGGCGCAATCGTCCGATACCAGGAATAAGTCTGCGCATTGCTGTTATTTTCCACAACGATGACCTCATAGTTCGCATAGGCGGACGCCTCGATGGACGCTAAGCATTTCTTTAAGGAGTCCACCTCGTCCTTATTCGGAATCAGGATGGAGACAAGCGGCTCCCCCGTCACCGGATAATCCACGGTATAAAAACCCAAATCCTTTGTCGGCGTCACATTTGCCGCCACGCCGAGGCGCTTACAGTGATCCGCAACGGCCCTCCGTCCGGCATCCACGGCATACTGCTTGCTGAAAGGATTTTCCGAGGTGGATTCCTGATGGCAGCGCCAGTGATAGAGAATACGCGGCACATGCCCGACGGCAGCCGCTTCCTCCACGCAGCGCAGGATAAAATCATAATCCTGCGCGCCGTCGTAATCACTTCGGATGCCTCCGACCCTTCCGACAAGCTCCCTGCGCACCAAAAGAAAATGCGTGATGTAATTGTTCGAGCGCAGCAAATCAAGGTTGATATCCGGTTTGAAGTGGGGCTGGAAGTGAGTTTTCCCATCCATACTCACCTTATCCTCATCTGTATAAATCATATCATAGGCCGCGCCGTCCTCCACGCTGCCGAACGCCCCCGCCGCAAGCCCGTCTTCATTTTTTACGCCACGGCGCATCAGGCTTACCGCTTCAAACAATGCGTCGGGCGCAAGCAAATCATCGTGGTCGAGAAAAGCAATCCACTCTCCCCGCGCCATTTCGATTGCGGCGTTGGTATTCCCCGCAATGCCGAGGTTCTTCGCCAGCTTCCGGTATCGGATACGCCCATCCGCCTCGCTGTATTCACTTACAATAATCTCCGGCGCGCGTGCGTCAGACCCCTGCTTCCCCGTCTCCACCTCGCTGCCGTCGGCAAGGCACAGCTCCCAATTTCCGTAGCTCTGCGCCTGTACCGACGCGATCATCTCCCGCAGAAACTGCTCCGGCGTTCGGTAAAGCGGCACGACAATACTGATTTTGGGGGCGTCCGTCCATTTGCCCGCCTGCTGCCGCTGTTTTTTTAACTGCTCCTCCGTCGCCTTATGCCTTTCATACCACGGCTCATAGGGCACATGCTCGGCCTCCATTTTCTCCCGCAGCCGTATGACAAATTCCCGAAAGCCGTAATGACGCAGATAGCGCAGCCCCTTGATTACTTTTTGAATGAATGCTTTCATATTCAGTTTTTCGCTTTCTGATGGATATAAAGCCATCCATCGGCATAGTCTTTTCGCTCTTCCTCTGACATGGATGTATATTTTTCAAAATCCACTTTCGCGAGCGTCATCTGCTTTTCCCCGCATTTAAAACATTCCACGTCCTTTCGTCTCGATACGACCCGCATCCAGCCGCATACCGGACAAATAAACACTTTCATCATAGGAACATCCGCCTCTCTTATCTTCGCAATGAAAAATCTGAATTATCCAGCGTGAGATTCCGGTTGTAATACGGGTCTCCCGCTTCGATGATTCCGCCCCAGCGCTCCAGGAGCAGTTCCGTCTCCCCCTGAAAACGTTCCACCTTTTCGGGAGAATCCTCATAGCCTCTGGACTTTGACTCGTAGTGATAGAGCTCAGCGTAAGGGTCGTACACCACAAGCCTGCCGAGGGAGCGCACCTTCAGACAGAAATCCACATCGTTAAACGCCACGGCAAGCTCCTCGGTCAGTCCGCCCACCTGCTCAAACACACTGCGCTTTACCATCATACACGCCGCTGTCACGGCAGAATAATCCTGCGCGCAGAGAATACGCCCGAAGTAACCGGTGTCGTCGCGCGCTTTTCCGATAAAGGCATGTCCCGCGGTACCGCCGAAACCGAGCACGACTCCCGCATGCTGAATCGTATTGTCCCCATACAAAAGCTTCGCGCCGACAACGCCCACATCCTCCCGCATACAATAGCCAAGCAGCTCTCTGATGCAGTCCGGGTTTATGATTTCGGTATCGTTGTTGAGCAGCAAAAAATACTCTCCCTTTGCCGCCTGCGCGCCGAAGTTATTGATTTTGGAATAATTAAAGCCGCCCTCATAGAAAACCACACGTATATTTTCATGCTCCGCCATAAGCTTTTCATAATAAAGGAAGGTTTCTTTGTCCGTACTGTTATTCTCTACAATCACAAACTCAATATTCGGATAATCGGATTTCTCCAGAATCGAATTCACGCATTTGGAAAGATCCTCCACGTGGTCCTTATTCGGTATGATAATCGAAACCAGCGGCTCGTCTTTCCACTCGTACCTCGTCCGGTACATTCCATAAAAGGAGGCATTCTCAACCTTTGCCGGAATTTTAAGCCTTTCGTAATGCGCCTCAATGGCCCGCCTTCCCGCATCGAACGCGTAAAGCTTGCTCTCGGGATTTGCTGCGGTAGACCCAAGATGGCAGCGCCAGTGATATAAAATTTTTGCGATATGGCGGATATTTTTCGCCTTTTCGCAGCAACGGAGAATAAAATCGAAATCCTGCGCTCCGTCGTATGCACTGTCAAACGGTCCCGCCGCCTCCACCACTTCTTTTTTTACCGCGAAAAGATGACAAATATAATTGACACTACACAAAAGATCCAGGTTAAAATCCGGCTTAAAGTGCGGCTCAAACCGCTTTTTCCCGTCCATGCTGATTTTATCTTCATCCGAATAGAGCACGTCGATGCTCCCGTCCTCGTTCAGGGCCTTTGCAAACTCATAAAGCGCGTTGGGCGCAAGGATGTCGTCGTGATCCGCAAGCACGATGAAATCACCTTCCGCCAGCCATAGCGCCTCATTCGTATTGCCGGAAATTCCACGGTTTTCCGGCAGCGTGACACAGACAATCCGCTCATCCGAGGCCGCGTATTCCTTCAGAATGGCCGACGCTTCCGTCTCCGCGGCGCTCCCGTCCGCCAGACAGAGCTGCCATTTCCCGTAGGTCTGGTTTCGGACAGACTCGAGCATGTCCCGCAGATATGCGGGATTCGTCCGGTATACAGGCACAACCACCGAAAATAACGGTTCAAATGAAAAATGCTCCTCTCGCTGACGGTCCAGCTCTTCCTCCGTCACTTCGTATTTCTTCCTCCATGCATCGTAGGAGGTTTCCGCGCGGCTGCCAAGCTTTGTGTGAATCTTATGCAGCGTGGCGGCAAAGCCGTTCCTGCGAAAATAGCGCACGGTATCCCCCGCCATTTCCATAAGGAACTGCCAAAGCGTCCCGTCATCCCATTTTTTGAGCCTTACGAAGGAATAGTGCTCGGCATTGCGCATCTCCAGATAAAACCGGCGCCCGCGCAGCTCCTTCGGAAGATTCGCCTGCAGGAGAAAGCCGGGCTTTGCGTTCCTGTCGCTCTCCGGGAATACTCCAATTAGGTCTCTGCGGTAATAATGCTCGGTCTTTACCTGAAGCCTCTGCTTTCTTCCGGCCAGGAGATAAAGATTGACCTCCCCCGCACCCATACACCAGCCCGTGACCGTCAGGGTATCTTCATCCCTGCGGCAGCTTTCGATATAATATTCAAGGCTTCCTTCCATTTTTCTCAGTTTTTTTACGGAAATGCCGCAGGCCTTTTTTCTCTTCCCCTCAAATTCCGAATAAATCACAAGCCGCTTTTTTTCTCTCCAGTCTCCCGGAAGCGCTGCGACCCCGACGGCTTCCTCGCTGATTTCATTGATGCCGCCCAGATATTTCTGCCGGACGAGAGCCCCCTCATTGACTGTCATCCGAAACGGAAGCTCATTTCCGTCGAGGCGCACGATAAGCGTATGCCCCTTCACCTTTCCGTCGAAAAACCAGCCTACAAATACCAGCGTATTTTCCTCGCTCAAATGAAATCTCAGTTTTTCCACAAAAAATTTATGTGCATCCATCCAGTGCCCTTCCAATCAGTCCCTGTAATAAATATCCCTCGTATATACCTTATCCTGTACGCTTTTTAACATCTCATCCATGCGGTTTGCCACAATCACGTCACTCATCCGGCAAAATTCATCAAAATCATTGATTACCCTTGAATTTTCAAAGGTATCCGTTTTTAAGCTCGGATCATAAATCACAAGCTCCACCCCCTTGCCCCGGATGCGCTCCATGACGCCCAGTATCGAGCTCTGGCGGTAATTATCGGAATTTGCCTTCATCGCAAGCCGATAGATACCGACGGTTTTCGGCTCCCGCTCCAAAATCTGCTCGGCAATAAAGTCTTTCCTCGTGCGGTTCGCGTCAACGATTGCCCCCATAATATTGTTTGGCACGCTGTCGTAGTTGGCGAGAAGCTGTTTGGTATCTTTCGGCAGACAGTAGCCGCCGTAGCCGAAGGAAGGATTGTTGTAGTGGTTTCCGATGCGCGGGTCTAACCCGATACCCTCGATAATCTGCTTCGCGTCGAGTCCCTTCATCGCCGCGAAGGTGTCCAGCTCATTAAAAAAGGAAACCCGAAGCGCCAGATAGGTATTAGCAAACAGCTTGACCGCCTCCGCCTCCGTGAGGTTGGTAAACAGCGTCGGTATATCCTGTTTGATGGCGCCCTCCTGCAAAAGTCCCGCGAAGCGCCGGGCTTCCTTTTTCATTTCCTCGTTTCCCGCCTTCGAGCCTACAATAATCCGGGACGGATAAAGGTTGTCCTTTAACGCCTGTCCCTCCCGCAAAAATTCCGGGGAAAACAAAATACGCTCCGTGTGGTATTTTTCACAGACCGACTCCGTATAGCCCACGGGAATCGTGGATTTTATGACCATCACCGCGTTCGGGTTGACCGCAAGAACCTGTTCCATAACAGACTCTACCGATGAGGTATCAAAATAATTCTTTTTTTCGTCATAGTTGGTCGGCGTGGAGATAATCACAAACTCCGCCTCCCGGTATGCGCCCGTACCGTCCGTCGTCGCCGTTAAGCGCAACGGCACATTGGCAAGGTACTCCTCGATTTCCTTATCCACAAGCGGAGATTTCCTTTGGTTAATCATCTCCACCTTTTCTTCTATAATATCTACTGCCGTCACATCATGGTGCTGTGCCAGCAATATAGCGTTCGATAAGCCGACATAGCCGGTTCCCGCAATCGCAATTTTCATGATAATCCCCCTCCCCTTCTCAAACAAATATTTTTTCACATTATCTTATACTACCATCTTATGGGATTTCGTGCAAGAGAGTGTTTCCCGATTTACAAGCCCGGCCTTTTCTGGTAAGGTATCAGCAGGAGGTAGACGACTATGAAAAAACGAACTCTGATATCCGCCGGACTTCTGGCTGTTTGCTCGATAGCACTTGTTTCCGCCGCTTACTTTTTTTCCCTGCGCAGCCGCATGGACTCCACCGGTTATCTGCCCGATACGTCCGCCGAATACGTGGTGACCCAATATCCCGACGCCACGGGGGTACAGGGGACTTTCTACACGATTGCAAACGACGATTTCCTCATTATTATTGACGGGGGCTGGGCAGGAAATTCCGATGCCGTCCGCAGCGTCATTGCGGAGCACGGCAATGTGGTAGACGCCTGGATTATCTCACACCCCCACCAGGACCACGCCGGCGCATTCAATGAGATTTATGCCAATCCTGGGGACATCACCATCCGCGCCATCTACGACAACGGCTTTGACTATGATTTTATCGAGGCCTCCGGGGAACCCTACGACGATATTACCATCATGGAGACCTACCACGCCTTAACGGAGGGGGCTGACAACCTCACCCATCTAAAACGCGGGGACAGCCTTCCCCTCTGCGGACTGACGCTCGACGTCTACAACGCTTACGACGACATCGTGCTCACCTCGGTAGGAGACGAAAAGGATTACCAGAACAATGCCTCCCTGCTTTTTAAAATCAGCAGCGAAAACAGCAGCATGCTTTTCTGCTCCGATATTAAGTATGACATGAATGATACGCTGCTGTCCGCTTACCGTGACAGCATAAGCTGTGATTACGTCCAGACCGGACATCACGGAAACTGGTCGTTTTCGAATGAATTTTACGAGGCGACAGGCGCGTCCGTCTATTTTATCGACGCTCCTTCCTCCATCACGGACAATGCCGATTTCCCGGCCAGCACCCTAAAGGAGGATTTACAAAAAAACGGAACGGTACTTGATTTTCGCACCGCCCCGAATTCCGTGACCCTGAAATAATTCGGAAAATTCACTATATTTGTAGTTTTATTTGTCAAAAGGAAAGAGGCCCCGGCCTCTTTCCTTTTTTCTCTGTTTAATAAAAATAATAACTGCCGCCTGCGGTGATGTTCTTCGTGCCGCGGTTCTGGACCAGCACGCGGTAATTGCCCGAAGCGCTGATAGAAAAGGTATGCCCAAAAGCACCGGTACCCTCGACGTAGCGCACAACCCCGGACGAATCCATAATCCCAAGCCAGTAGGTCTGATCCGCCGGCACGGCAGAAGCTGAAACACCAATACTCTGTCCGCTCTTTACATAAAATTTGCTCGATACGTGCCTGGTGTCCGGCGTCACCGTCCAGTTGAAGGACGCTATCTCGTTCGCATCCAGCAGCGGCATGATTTCCTCCAGCTCCGGATTGGCATACACGATCCTGTCATAGGTGTCGTCATCCTCCGGGTACAGATAATGCTCCTCCAGCTCGGCATCCGCCATGGTTTCTTCGATGGTAACCTCCATGCTCTTATACACATTATCATGTACCTCCGCCAGCTTCGCGCCGGCCGCATACGCGGTTGTCACGCTGACCATGGCAACGCCGAAAGCCAACAGAAAGGATGCCCTCTTCGCCAGCCCGCTGATGCTCATATATTTTTTCATATACTCTATTCTCCTTTCCAGGGTCAGTCGGTTTTCATAAAGCTTTGAAAAAATATGTTTATTTTCTCGCATCTTAGGCCTGTTTCCCACAATCTCAAGAATGATTTCAAAATAACGCTTTGCCGGTATTTCGTCCGACATCGCTTCCACCGCGCGGATATCGCAACTGCACTCTCCCCAGTATTCCAGCTCCTCCAGCATCTGATTGGCGTGACCGCTCAGATTCTGAAGCATACCGATATAGACACTGCAAACCTTATAAAAAATATCAAAGCGTTTGCAGTGCGTCAGCTCGTGGTAAAAGACGACCCGAAGCTGCTCCGAGGTATAACCGCGCATAGGCAGCAAAATCCGAAACCGGAAAAAGCCAATTACCATCGGGCTTGTAATCTTTGAACTATAATAAAGCCCGACCCGTCTGTGTATGCCGAGCTTCTTTTTGACCCGCGCAAACTCCACGAGCGCGTTTTCATCCTCCACCGGAATACTGTCCCAAAACTGCCGGTTCCAGCGCATACTTTGCAGGGCATATTGACCGAGACACTTAAGTGACAATCCGATCCATACGATACCAGCCATGCCAAGCAACAGACTTACGATGTCGGTCGCCATAAAATTCATCTGCCAGATACCGTCTGTCTGTATATAACCATCCCTCACCGTAAGCTGTATGGCAATATAAGCGAACGGAAAGATATACAGAATACATACGATTCGCAGCAGTTGATAGGCAAGCTTCGGATTGCGCCCGGCAATCCAAATCCTTGCCGCTTCCCAGAACCATTTTGCAATGCTTCCGGTCACTATGGCAATCAGAATTGCAAAAAACAGTTGACTACTCCATCTCATCTAATTTCTTCTTCAGCTTCCTTATATCTTCTTCGGAAAGAGCATCCTCGCACAGATGACAGGCAAAAGCAACCATATCGCCCTGCGCAAAAAATTTCGCGTTCTCATTTACGGTAGCTTTCCAGAAATCCTCTTTGGTCACCGCCGCGTGATAATAGGAATATCTGCCTCTGCGATGTGCTGTCAGATAGCCTTTCTTTACCAGTCTCGCCAAAAACGTAGAAACCGTCTGCGGCTTCCAGCTCTTGCCGTTCTCCTCGTTCACCTTCGTCAGGACATCCTGTAACGCCAGTTCTTCCGGCGAGTCCCAGATAACCTTCATAACGAGTCTTTCACATGCTGAAATATCGTTTGTTTCCATGAATTATACCCCTTTCCACAGGCGCAGTGCGCACTACGTCTGTAACAAACATAACATTTTTGTACGCTGCTTTCAATCTTTTTTTACAAATTATACCTTGATTTTCAGCAGTCTTCAAGCACAATTTCATCGTCGTCTGTCGAACCGAGGCTGACTTCGATTAATCTCAAATCGGAACCGACCGCGCGGATGGTATGTTTTTTCCCCGCCGCGATGCTGACCGTGGAGCCGGCAAGCAGGTCTACCTCCGTCCCCTCCAGGCTGAGCTTGCCCATACCGGAAATCACGGTGACAGTCTCCGTATGGCTTTTATGCATATGGCAGGGCATTGCCTTTCCGGCAATCACCTTGACTCTCTTTGTCACGCTCTTTGTCCCGTCGTCCTCGTTCGCGTCAATCGTCTTAATGGTTCCCCAACGGCGTTCCTCGAACCTCGATTCGTCGGAAACGTTTGTCAGACAGTCCTTGATATAGGAGCTCTGGTGCTTGTCCGCCACCAGAATACCGTCATGCGAAGCCGCAATCACCATATTTTTGGCTCCCATCACGACCATCGGAATCCCGAGGACGTTGATGGCATGGCTGTTCTCACAGGTTCCGTCCCAGGTCACATCCCCGATACTCTTTTCCGGCATTTCCTCCGTGAGGGTGTTCCAGGTTCCGAGATCCTTCCAGATGTCGTCGTACTTTACCGCTATAATATCCTTCCAGTGCTCAAGCACCTCATAATCAAAGCTTTTTTTCGGCAGCTTCTCATATCCGGTCACCATCGCGTCGTAATCCGCCGGCACACCGTATTTTTGCAGCCACTGCTCCGCCATTTTCAGCTTAAAGCAGAATACCCCGCAATTCCAAAGCGCCCCGCTGCTGACAAGCTCCTCCGCAGTCGCCTCGTCGGGCTTCTCACGGAATCCCTTCACCGTGAGCGGCTCTTTCTCCTCGTCCTCCGGAATGATATAACCGTACTTCGTGGAAGGATAGGTCGGCACTCCGCCCAACAGACCGATGACCCCGTCCCGCTCTTTCACATAGGTTCCGAGCCTTTTAATCCGGTTAAAAAACTCAATGGTCGTATAGGGATCTACGGGCAGAAACGCAACGACGTCGTCCGCGCCAGCATCTTTCCGGGACAGCAGATATGCACAGGAGAGCATAACCGCCGGAAAAGTATCGCGCCGCATGGGCTCTACCGCGACCTCGGCCGCCCCGTCAAGCTGGCTCT
>CALWBG010000069.1 GCA_944375975.1 uncultured Roseburia sp. | reverse complement strand
GACATTCTGGAGTATGAAAAAGTTTCAAATATTTAAAAAAATTTGACAGGATATATTGTAAAGGAAGCATGTAAAAAAGGTAAGTGACTATTTGCAATCTTATGTTATAATAGTAAACGTCGGAGCGTATCGCTTCCGCTTGCGGCGCAGTACATGAAATGGAGACAGAAAGAATGAACATAAGATTTGCGACAATGAATGACCTGGATGCCATTGCAGGATTGGAGCGGCAGTGCTTTCCGCCTGAGGAAGCGGCAACCAGGGAGGATTTTGAAAAAAGGCTTGCCGTATTTCCAAAGCATTTCTGGCTGCTGGAGGACGATGGCAGGATTGTCAGTATGATAAATGGAATGGTCACGGATATTCCCATATTGCGGGACGAAATGTTTTCCGATGCGGGAATGCATCAGGAGCAGGGCGCATGGCAGATGATTTTCGGTGTGGAGACCCTGCCGGAATATCAGGGAAGGGGCTGCGCGACGGCGCTGCTGAGCCGGGTCGTATCAGACGTGCAGGAGCAGGAGAGAAAAGGAATCGTATTGACCTGTAAGGAGGAACTGATTCCGTTTTATCAGAAGTTCGGGTTTATCAATGAAGGAAAGTCAATGTCAAAGCACGGCGGGGCGACGTGGTATGATATGCGGCTGTCCTACGGGGAATTGTAGGAAATCGTGATGACGGCGGTCCTTTTTCGACCGCCGAAAACATCTTTGGGAGCGGGAGCGCCCATGGGCCTCTCAATCCTGATAAAATAAAAAAACGGAAGTCCATACTATGAACTTCCGTAAAAGAGCGCGAGACGGGACTCGAACCCGCGGCCCCGACCTTGGCAAGGTCGTGCTCCACCAACTGAGCCACTCGCGCATATGAACCTGTGCTTTTGTCAGGCACATTTGATATAATACTATGACAAAAAAGATTTGTCAACAGTTTTTTTTATTTCCCGGAAAAAAACAGGTATGATATTTTTTCGGATTCATACAATATAATAATCAATACCTGGAGGCATAGGGTGAGCGCGAAGACGAAAATCGTGGTCCTTCATATGAAAGAACTAATTTATACGGCAATATTTGTGGGGCTGGGGCTTGTATTGATTATTTTACTGCTCTTTATGTTTCTGCCGCGGCATGAGGAGGGGGAATCTGTTCCTACGATGCGTTATGTGGCGGGAGTCTATACCTCGTCTGTCATGTTTAACAACCATTCGGTGGATGTGCAGGTTATCGTGGATGAAAATCGCATCAATTCCATATCACTGGTAAATCTGGATGACACGGTAACAACGATGTACCCGTTGATGCAGCCGGCGCTCGAGAGTATCAGCGAACAGGTGATAAACAGCCAGTCGACGGAGGGAATTACATATAACAGTGATAACCAGTATACTTCCATTGTATTGCTGAACGCGATTGAAAATGCGCTGGCGAAAGCGGAGGTCACGGGAGAGGAAGCGGAGTAAACGCTAAAGATACTTTGCGCAAAAAACACGACCGGGGCTGCATAAAAAATATGCGCCCCGGTTCGTTTTGCAGTTTCCTATTCTTGTGTGTCTAAAGTATCCAGATAATTGTTGATGGAGTCCAGATTTGCGTAAATGGTCTCTACCGGACGATTTCTCTCATAAATTCCGTAAGCGGAATATCCGGCCCAGACAATGATAGCGGCGGCAATCACCCAGCCGCAGATAACGCAGAGCAGGTGCTTTCTTTTCTCCCTTGCCATGATTTGTTTGCGGTTTGCTTTTTCTTTTTTATAACGGTCAACCTTTGCCTGACTCATAATCATCCTCCATAATACGATTTATATACGTAACAGCCTTGCAGGAACTGTTACTAATATACCCCATCCGGGCTCAAAAAGCAATAGAAATGCACCTTGTCATTTTCGGGGAAATTGGGTAAAATGAATGTCTGGGCAATGAAAAAAGAGAGAAGGCATTAGTATGAATATGATTGTAGCAGTGGATGAAAACTGGGCAATCGGCAATAAAAATGAATTGCTGGTGCGGATTCCGTCCGATCAGAAGTTTTTCCGTGAGTCGACGATGGGAAAGGTCGTTGTTATGGGCAGAAAGACGCTTGAGACATTTCCGAACGGCCTGCCGCTTTCCGGGCGCCGCAATATTGTGCTGACGCATGACGAGAGCTTTCAGGCTATGGGGGCGCAGATGGTTCACAGCCTGGAAGAACTGCGGGAGGAATTGCAAAAATACCCGACGGAGGATGTCTATATTATCGGCGGGGCGTCGGTTTACCGTCAGCTTTTGGACGCGTGCGATACCGTCTATGCAACGAAAATCGACTTTTCCTATGACGCGGATGCCTGGTTTCCGAATCTGGATGAGCTGCCGGAATGGACGCTGGCCGATTGCAGTGAGGAACAGACCTATTTTGATCTGGAATATTATTTCTGCCGATACGAGAGAAAAAAGGAATGATAATATGGAAAATTTTATTTACAGCATCAATATAACGTTTCCGATATTTCTTGTGATGGTCATTGGCTATATCTTAAAACAGATCGGAATGCTCAACGACAGTTTTGTCACGGTGGCGAATCGGTTTAACTTTAAAGTCACGCTGCCATTTATGCTGTTTCGGGATATTTCCGGCGTCGATATCCGCGCCGTGTTTGATTTGGAATATGTACTGTTCTGTGCTATCGTCAGTACGCTGTGCTTCTGGCTGATCTGGGGCGGTACGAAGCTGTTTTTAAAGGAAAAAAGCATGAGGGGAGCTTTCGTGCAGGCTTCCTTCCGCAGCAGCGCGGCGGTTATGGGCCTGGCATTCATCGAAAATATCTATGGCTCGTCCGCTATGGGACCGTTGATGATTATCGGCGCGGTTCCGCTCTACAATATTTTTTCTGTCATTGTTCTGACCTTTGAAGGGGAGGACGGAGAAGGAGAGAGCGGGAAGCAAAAAATAAAGGATGCTTGTCTGGGCATTGTAAAAAATCCGATTATTCTGGGGATTCTGGCGGGACTTGTCGTGGCGCTTTTAGGCATTGAGTTCCCGACGGTGATAAATAAAACAGTAAACAGTGTGGCGCAGATGGCGACGCCGCTGGCGCTGATCACCATCGGGGCCGGTTTCGAGGGCAGGAGGGCACTCGCAAAAATCAGACCGACCATCGCGGCCTCGCTGATTAAGCTTGTGATACAGCCGCTTATTTTTCTTCCGGCGGCGGCGTGGCTTGGTTTTACGGGTGAGAAGATGATAGCCATTTTAATTATGCTCGCGTCACCGACCACGCCAAGCTGTTATATTATGGCAAAGAGCATGAAAAATGACGGGGTACTGACGGCGAGCGTCATCGTGACAACCACTCTTTTGGCGGCATTTACGCTGACCGCGTGGATATTTATCTTAAAATCGCTGGGGTATCTTGGATAAATAAAATCAGTTGCATTTCCCCGAAATTTAGTCTATAGTTTTCTGAAAGATACGTGTAGAGGGAATCTTGATTCATAGGAGGACGATATGGATATTACAGGTAGAAAATTATTTGTAAAAGCGTTGCAGGAAGAAGGCGTAGATACCGTATTCGGTTATCCCGGTGGTACGGTCACAGACCTGTTTGACGAATTATATAAGCAGGAAGGGATTGAAGTCGTCCTCCCGAGACATGAGCAGGGATTAATCCATGAGGCGGAGGGCTATGCGAGGTCCACGGGAAAGGTGGGCGTATGCCTGGTAACCAGCGGGCCGGGAGCGACCAATATCATTACCGGGCTTGCGGACGCGCATTATGACAGCATCCCGCTTGTCTGTTTTACGGGGCAGGTGCCGCTGTCTTTAATTGGAAATGACGCGTTTCAGGAAGTGGACATTGTCGGCATGACAAGAAGCGTTACGAAATACGGGGTTACGGTGCGCAGGCGCGAGGATCTGGGGCGCATCATTAAGATGGCGTTTTATATTGCCGCCACGGGAAAGCCCGGACCGGTATTGATAGATATTCCGAAGGATATTCAGACGGCCCCGGGACCGGCAGAGTATCCGTCCAACGTGCAGATACGGGGCTATAAGCCCAATGAAAGCGTACATATCGGGCAGCTCAAAAAGGCCTACAAGCTTCTGCGTTCCGCGCAGAAGCCGCTGATTTTGGCAGGCGGAGGAATCAATATCGCCGGGGCCAATGATAAGCTGGCTGCGTTTGTGGAAAAAACGCAGGTTCCGGTTGTCACGACCATTATGGGAAAGGGGGCAATTCCCACCAGCCATCCCCTTTATGTCGGCAACAGCGGGATGCACGGGAAATATGCCGCAAATATGGCGGTGAGCCGCTGCGATGTGCTTTTTTCCATCGGTACGCGGTTTAACGACCGGATTACGGGTGATTTGAACGAATTTGCGCCGAGGGCGAAAATCGTACATATTGACGTGGATACCGCGTCCATATCGAGAAACGTCGTGGTGGATGTTCCGGTGGTTTCCGACGCGAATCTCGCGCTGGATAAGCTGCTGGAGTGGGCCGAAACGAAGGACACCGAAGCGTGGCAGAAGGAAATTGCCGCATGGGACAGGGAAAATCCGCTTGAAATGCGCAGAGACGGCGGGATGACGCCGCAGATGATTTTTGAGCAAATCAATAAGACCTTCAGTGAGGCGATTTACGTGACGGATGTGGGACAGCATCAGATGTGGGCCACGCAGTATCTGGAATTGGATTCCTGGCATCGCCTCATTACCTCGGGCGGTCTCGGTACGATGGGCTTTGGACTTCCGGCAGCCATCGGGGCGAAAATCGGCAATCCGGATAAGGAAGTGGTATGTATCACGGGCGACGGCGGTCTCCAGATGAATATTCAGGAGATGGCGACGGCGGTCACGCAGGGGGCTCCGGTGATTATCTGCCTGTTGAATAATTATTATCTCGGCATGGTGCGGCAGATGCAGCAGTTGTTTTACGGAAAGCGCTATGAGGCGACCTGCCTGCGCAGAAGAAAAAGCTGTCCGCCGAACTGCAAGGGGCCGAACCCGGCATGTCCGCCGTATTCCCCTGATTTTATCGCGCTGGCCGAAAGCTACGGCGCGCATGGAATCCGGGTGGAAAATCAGGAGGACATCCGTTCGGCGCTTGAGCAGGCAAGAACTTATAAGGACGCGCCGACTAGCATTGAATTGATGATTTCCACCGATGAACTTGTGCTTCCGATGGTAAAAAGCGGCAACCCCATGAGCGAAATGATATTGAAATAAGTGAGAACTGCCTGAGGAAATACACAGCGTTCCCGCAGGCTTGTCTGCAAGGGACGTTGTGTATTTCAGAGGGTGGGGCGAACGCCCCGAGCGAGACGGAGCAAAGCGGAGCCTGGCGTGCAGTTTGAACGGCAGGAAAATGCGGAGAGGAGACAGCCATGAAAAACAGATGGATTGCATTATACGTAGAGAATCAGGTTGGCGTTCTGGCGAAGGTTTCGGGACTTTTTTCCGGGAAGTCCTACAACCTCCAGAGCCTTACGGTCGGAACGACGGAGGACGAGACAGTTTCCAGAATGACAATCTGTGTGACGAGTGACGATATTACCTTCGAGCAGATCAAAAAGCAGCTAAACCGTATGGTCGAGGTGATTAAGGTCATTGATTTGACCGACGTGCCGATACATATGAAAGAGATTTTATTTGCCAAGGTTTTGCAGATCAGCGCGGCGGAGAAGCTTGAGGTGTTCCAGATTGCGCAGGTATTTCATGTAGAGGTGGCGGACATCGGAAATGACAGCGTACTTTTGGAGTGCAAGCTTACTGAGCGGCGCAACAATGAGCTGATTGCTCTTCTAAAATCCAAATTCCGGCGGGTTGAGGTGGTGCGCGGAGGCTCGGTAGCCATCGAATCCATCAGTACCTCCTGCCGCTAAAACCGGGTAAGGAGGGAAATGAGGATGACGGTGCGGGAAAAAATGCACAACGGGGAGCTGTATTTGCCGAACGATGAAAGTATTGTACCGGAGCAGCTTGCATGTCTGGACAAATTGTATGATTTTAACCGGACGCGTCCGACAGAGGGCGAAAAGAGGGAGAAAATGCTCCGGGAAATGTTTGCGGAAATCGGCGAAGGCTGTTATATAGAACCGCCTTTTTGGGCGAATTGGGGTGGAAAGCACGTGCATTTCGGAAAGGGGATATACGCCAATTTTAACCTGACTCTGGTAGATGACACGCATATCTATGTCGGTGATTACACCATGATAGGCCCGAATGTGACGATAGCGTCGGCGGGACATCCCATAGAGCCGGGACTCAGGAGAATGGGGTATCAGTATAATATGCCGGTTCATATCGGGAAAAACTGCTGGATAGGAGCGGGCGTCATTATCGTCCCCGGCATCACGATAGGGGATAACGCGGTAATCGGGGCCGGAAGCGTCGTGACAAAGGATATTCCTTCTGATGTGCTGGCGGTGGGCAATCCGTGCAGGGTGCTAAGAGCGGTATCGGAACACGATGCGGAGTTTTATTTTAAGGATTTAAAGATTCCGCAGGAATTGCGTGAGAATGTGGAAAAGTAAACAGAAACGTGCGTTGTAAGGCGCACATAAAAAAGCGCGCGGAAACCTTATCGGCTTCCGCGCGCTTTTTGTGCCGCAAACCTTAAATGCGCTTGTTTAAAAAGGCCAGCAGCTTTCCGAAATGCATCGGAGTTCCCTGGATTTCCTGTACCTTAAGGCGGTTCTTTTCACTGAAGCCGACCAGAATATTGTGGTTGGCTTCCGAAAGGTAGTCGATAATACCGTCAATATCGGATTTGATATTTTTCGGGCACTGGATATACAGGTGCTTGTTGGCGCTGATGTGCAGCGTATAGGAAATGCTGAAATGATACCAGAAAAACTTATGCAGCGTGGAATATTTATAAATCCAGATAATCTGGTCGATTGGCACGATCGCATTTCCGTAGACGGAGGTCGCAATGAAGTAATGCTCCGTGATAAACATGTCCTCCGTGGCGAGCTGAGGCAGCGTCGCAAGCTCGTCCTCCGCCTGCTCGAGCATTTTTTTCGGATTGCCGAACTTGGCAAGATCCTGACAGGCGGGAGAGAGTACGGGGAAAAAAAGATAGACCACGGAAAGGATGATGCACAGCAGGGCATATCCGCCGGTGGCAAGCAGTACAAGAAACAAAAGTATGTTGCCCGTCTGGTTGAAGCCCGGCTCGCTGATATAATAGTGGGATACCTTATTGCGGATTCCGTTTTCCGTCCAATTCAAATCAGTGGCAAGGTTGGAAAGAAGCTGGTCAAAATTCTGATTACCCTTTGTAATTTTTCCGCTGACGGTTACCTCGTCTATCGAGGGAAGTCCCTGCTCGCAGGTATTTGGGGACAAAAGGACGATGATACATTCATTTGCCCGGGTTGTGTAATAATAATAACCTCTCGTATATCCGAGAACCGACTGATTGTAGCCCGTAAACTTAAGGTCCAAAAGTGTTGCGCTGACATACTGGACGTCTTCCCGGTAGGCTGATTCCAGGGAAACGGAGTCGTCCAGATGGTCAGGAAAAATCAGAACCGACAGGGAAAAAATCTGCCAGACCGCAAACAGCAGCAAAAGATAGAGAATCGGGGCTGCCAGCCTGCGCTTATAATACGCTTTTATATTTTTGGTAATATAGTGTTCGTAATTTTCAGGCATGCGAAAAATCCTTTGACTGGTATGATAAGCTCCGGCAAGCCCGAAGCCGGCGTAACACGCTGATAATAGTATACGTGTTGGGGGAAAAATAATCAAGAGGTCTTGAAAAACTGTAGGGTTGTTTCAGGAACAACTCTGACGCGCTTGATTTTCCGGGTGAAAATTGATAGTATATCATAGATAAAACGGAGCGGAAACCAGGTACGGAAAAGAGGAGGCATATGGAAGCGTATACGGGATTTGCGCAGGTCTATGATCTGTTTATGGACAATGTTCCCTATGAGGAATGGAGCCGGTATCTCATCGGGCTGCTGCGGGAATACGGCATCAAGGACGGTACGGTGCTCGAGCTCGGGTGCGGAACGGGAAAAATGACAAGACTGCTGCGTCGGGAGGGCTACGATATGATTGGCGTAGACAGCTCCGCGGAGATGCTGGAGCTTGCAGCGGAAGCTTCGCTTACGCCGGAAACAGAGGTTTTGTATGACGATATTCTCTATCTGCTTCAGGATATGCGCGAATTGGAGCTCTGCGGCAGCGTGCGCGCGGCCGTAAGCGTCTGCGACAGCCTCAATTATTTGCTCAGGGAGCAGGATTTGCTTGAAACCTTCCGTAGGGTCAGACAGTATCTGGAACCGGGCGGTATTTTTATTTTTGATATGAACACCTTATATAAGTACAGGGAGCTTTTGGGAGAAGCGACGATTGCCGAAAACCGGGAGGAAGGAAGCTTCATCTGGGAAAATTATTTTGACGCGGAGTCGGGAATCAATGAATATGACCTTACGCTGTTCGTGCGCGGGAAAGATGGACTGTACCGTAAATATGAAGAAACGCATTTTCAGCGCGCCTATGAGCTTACCACGGTAAAAGGCCTGCTTGAGAAGGCGGGATTTACCTTTGCGGCGGCGTATGACGCGTGTACGAGAGATCCGGTGCGCACGGACAGCGAGCGTATGTATGTGATTGCGGCGGCGGATGGGAATGGAAATGGAGGAAAGTGAAATATGAAGGATTATATCGTAAGAGCAACGGCGGCGGACGGACAGATTCGGGCGTTTGCCATTACATCGAAGCACCTGGTGGAGGAAGCCAGGCGCGCCCATGATACAAGCCCGGTCATTACGGCGGCTCTGGGAAGGCTTCTTTCCGGGGCGGCGATGATGGGAATTATGATGAAGGGCGAGAAGGATTTGCTGACGGTGCAGATTAAAAGCGCGGGTCCGGCAAGAGGGCTGACCGTGACGGCTGATTCCGCCGGCCATGTGAAGGGATTTCCGATGGAGGCGGCGGTGGAGCTGCCGTTAAATGATAAGGGAAAGCTTGACGTGGGCGGAGCGCTGGGGCCAGGCGTGCTGAGCGTGATTAAGGATATGGGCTTAAAAGAGCCGTATGTGGGACAGATTGCGCTTCAGACCGGTGAAATCGCCGAGGACCTTACCTATTATTTCGCGACCTCCGAGCAGGTGCCGTCGGCCGTCGGTCTTGGTGTCCTGGTGGATAAAGACAGAACCGTAAAGCAGGCGGGCGGTTTTATTATTCAGCTTATGCCGTTTACGGACGATGACATTATCGAACGGCTGGAAAAAAGAATTACGGAGATCGCCTCTGTTACGGAAATGCTCGAGGAGGGCAATACTCCGGAGCAGATTCTGGAGCAGATTTTGGGTGAATTCGGACTGGAGATTACAGACACGGTTCCGGCCGCGTTTCAGTGTGACTGCTCCAAGGAGCGCGTTTCCCGCGCCATTGCCACGCTGGGAAAAAAGGAACTGGATGACATCATAAACGACGGGGAAACGATTGAGGTGAAGTGTCAGTTCTGCAACAGGGCATATCACTTTGACGTGGACGAATTAAAAAGTATGCGCAAAGCGCAATAAGGGAGAGAGCAATGGAACAGGGATATGTGAGGGCAGCGGCGGTGACGCCGGAAATAAGGGTGGCGGACACGTCATATAACGCAAAGGCCATCTGTGAAGGCATTGCCGGGGCCGCCGCGCAGGGGGCGAAAATCATCGTACTGCCGGAGCTGTGCATTACGGGTTACACCTGCGGCGATTTGTTTTTGCAGGAAAAACTGCTTCGTGAGGCAAAAAAAGAGCTGCTTCGGATCGCGGATTTTACTTCGGAAATTGACGCGGTCGTATTTGTGGGCGTGCCACTGGTCTGCCGGGGAAAGCTTTATAATACGGCGGCGGTATTAAACAGGGGGAGGATTCTCGGTGTCGTGCCGAAAACCTGCCTTCCGAATTACAATGAGTTTTACGAGGCGCGCCATTTTACGAGAGGCATGGAGGAGCCGGTAGAGCTGGCGCTTGCGAAGGATATTGTGGTCCCGATGGGTACCAGGCAGCTTTTTGTCTGCGAAGAACTGCCGGAACTGAAAATAGCGGCGGAGATTTGCGAGGATTTGTGGACGGCGGAGCCGCCGAGCATCCGCCATGCAAGATGCGGGGCAAATGTCATTGTCAATCTGTCGGCGTCGGATGAGACGACGGGCAAAGCGGCCTACCGGCGCGAGCTGGTTTTAGGACAGTCGGCAAGGCTGCTCTGCGGCTATATCTATGCCAGCGCGGGGGACGGTGAATCCACCCAGGACGTGGTATATTCAGGACACAACCTGATTGCGGAGAACGGAAAGCTGCTAAAGGAATCGGCGCCCTTTTGCAACGAGACGATATATTCGGAAATTGATGTGTTCTGGCTGAACGAGGAGCGCCGCAGGATGACGACCTTTGAGCCGTCGGGTGAGAAGTACCGGGAAACATATTTTTCACTGAAAAAAGAAGAAACCGCATTAAGCCGTGCGGTTGATCCGATGCCGTTTGTGCCCTCGGGGCAGCAGGACCGCAGACGCCGTTGTGAGGAAATTCTCTCGATTCAGGCTGTGGGCCTCAAAAAACGGCTGAAGCATACGAACTGCCGCTCGGCGGTGATTGGAATTTCCGGCGGGCTGGACTCTACGCTGGCGCTGCTTGTGACAGTGCGCGCGTTTGACGCCCTTGGAATGGAGCGCGGCAGAATTAAGGCGGTGACTATGCCGGGGTTTGGGACGACTGACCGTACCTATGACAACGCGGTTCGACTGATTCAATGTCTGGGCGCGGATTTTCTGGAGGTGGATATCCGGGATGCCGTCCAGATTCATTTTCGGGATATCGGTCAGAATCCGGGAGTGCATGACGTGACCTATGAAAACAGTCAGGCGAGGGAGCGGACGCAGATTTTGATGGACATTGCCAATAAGACCGGAGGTATGGTAATCGGAACCGGAGATTTGTCCGAGCTCGCGCTGGGCTGGGCCACCTACAATGGGGATCACATGTCGATGTACGCGGTCAATGCGTCGGTGCCCAAAACCCTCGTGCGCCATCTTGTGCGCTATTATGCCGATACCTGCGGGGACAGGGAACTGGAGGGTGTATTGCTGGATGTTTTGAATACGCCGGTTTCTCCGGAGCTGCTGCCGCCGGAAAACGGAAAGATTTCCCAGAAGACCGAGGATTTGGTGGGGCCGTATGAGCTGCATGATTTTTTTCTCTACCATATGCTTCGCCAGGGCTTTGCGCCTGCCAAGGTGTATCGTCTCGCTAAAATCGCGTTTGCGGGACTTTACAGTGATGAAACGATTCATAAGTGGCTCACCACCTTTTACCGCAGATTTTTTGCGCAGCAGTTTAAGCGCTCCTGCCTGCCGGACGGGCCGAAGGTCGGCAGTGTGGCGGTTTCTCCGAGAGGGGATTTGCGTATGCCGTCGGATGCCTGTGCGGATATCTGGCTAAAGGAGCTTGAAGAGCTGCGCCGGTAATCCGGGCGGCTGTGGAGCAGGCGCGGAAAAAAGGAAGTGCGCGGGAGAGAGGAGAAGTACGAAATATGCAGTATCGGAAGGATAAAAAAGGAAATGATATTTCCGTGCTCGGCTACGGATGTATGCGTTTTACCAAAAAGGGAGGCAGTATCGACATCGATAAGGCGGAGCAGGAGGTTATGGCGGCGATTCGGGCGGGCGTCAATTATTTCGATACCGCGTATGTCTATCCCGGAAACGAGGCGGCAGTCGGTGAAATTATAGAAAGAAATCATTGCCGCGGGGACATTTATCTGGCGACAAAGCTGCCGCATTATCTCATCAAATCCCTGGACGGGGCCAAAAGGCTGTTTGGGGAGGAATTAAAAAGACTGCGCACCGATTATATTGATTATTACCTGATGCATATGCTGACGGATATACCGACCTGGGAAAAATTAAAAAAACTGGGGATTGCGGATTGGCTCGAGAAAAAGCGGGCCTCCGGCGAAATACGAAACATCGGTTTTTCCTATCACGGAAATACGGAAATGTTCCGGCGTCTGGTGGATGCTTATGACTGGGATTTCTGCCAAATCCAGTACAATTATATGGACGAAACCTCACAGGCCGGGGTGGAGGGGTTAAAATATGCCGCCGCAAAGGGACTTCCCGTCATTATTATGGAGCCGCTTCGGGGCGGACGTCTGGTGGATTTGCTGCCGGAGACGGCAAAAGAACTGTTCCGCAGGGACGAAAAGAAACGTACGCCCGCGGAGCTTGCGTTTAAATGGCTGTATGACCAGCCGGAGGTTACCTGCGTGCTGTCCG
>CALWBG010000068.1 GCA_944375975.1 uncultured Roseburia sp. | reverse complement strand
GGTAACGGCGGAATAGCCCATGACGGTCTGAACGTACAGCGGCATCATTACGGACGAACCCATCATCACCAGGTAGAGAACCATGCTGGAAATCACACTGACAGCGTAGTTGCGATTGCTCAGGATTTTTACATCCAGGAAGGGCTTTTTTAAGCTGCACTGACGGAGCACAAAGAGAGCGCAGACTGCAATGCCGATTACGAGCGGAAGACCCGCCTGTATACTGATCAGCCCAAAGCTGCTGATATTTCCGACACCGAGGGTAATGCCGCCGAAGGCGAAGATGCTTTCCGCAAAGGAAATAAAATCAAATTTTTTGTCCTGAAGCTCCAGCACATCCTCGAAGACAATACCGCAGATAACAAAGGAAAGCGCCATGATAAACAGAACCAGATAGAAGATGGACTTCCAGCCAAAGGCATCGATCATCAGCCCGGCAATCGTCGGCGCGATGATTGGGGCGGCGGTCGTTGCCAGACCATAGGTGCCCATCATGGTGCCTTTTTTCTCTGCGGGATAAACGGTCAGAATAATGACCTGTGCCGCGGACATTAAGACACCGTTGCCGCAGGCCTGCAAAATTCTGCCCGCCATCATAAGCCCGAAATTACCGGCGAAAATGCTGAGCAGAAGGCCTGCGATAAAGCTCCCGATTCCCGCCAGGTACAGTTTTTTGGTGGGGAATCGGGTAATCAGAAAAGCGGTCAGCGGCATCACCATTCCCATGGCAAGGGAATAGCCGCTTGTGACCCATTGTCCAATCGAAGTGCTGACCCCGAAATATTCGACCACATTAGGCAGCGCCGTGGTCATAGCTGTCGACAGGGTTGACGAGGCAATGCCGGAGACAACCAGGTTGATAAAAATTAAGGTCCGTTTTCTCTGAGTTAATTGTGTGATTTCGTTATGCTCCATGGTGTTCCTCCATTCTGTGCCATATCTTCCGGTTGATGTTTTCCATCATTTGCTCTAATGTACGCTCGCTCAACGCAATATCCCCTGATGAGATACCGGAGCACAGCGTGTCATAGAAATCATGATGTATTTCTTTGATTCGTTTTACCGCCGGTATGCCCTTTGGTGTGAGGTAAAGACGTTTTACACGCTTGTCTTTTGGGTCACTGACAATTTCCACATAGCCGATATCCACCAGCTTTTTTATGCTTTTTGTCAGGGTCGCCTTATCGACGCGGATGCACTTTACCATCTCCTGCGCCGAAGCGCCGGGGTGGTCATAAATGTATTCCGCATAGAATT
This sequence comes from uncultured Roseburia sp., assembly GCA_944375975.1. Taxonomy (GTDB): domain Bacteria; phylum Bacillota; class Clostridia; order Lachnospirales; family Lachnospiraceae; genus Roseburia. The sequence goes on along the minus strand of CALWBG010000068.1, from coordinate 11,057 downwards.
GCTGTCCCCAGCCAATCTCAAACTCGGATAGACCATGATCATAATACATCTTCATCAGTCGGTCCAAAATGGAGATGCATCGTCCTAAACTCGGAAAATTTTCATTCATATCATTCGAACCTCTGCTTTCCGCAGTGTAATATAGCATAAAAAAGTAGCGAACGCAACTATTTTTTGTTCAAATTTTCCTTTGAAATCTCTCCAAAATTTCGTTATAATAATTACAAACGTGTAGCACTTAACTGCGTAAATCCAGTGAAAGTGCTGCACGTTTTTTTGTTTATCATATTATTAGAAAGAAGGGGAAAAACAATGGAAATTGAAAAGAAGACAGACAGCAGAATGGGCACGGAGCCCGTCGGAAGGCTTATGACGAAAATCGGGCTTCCTATCGTGCTTTCCATGATGCTGCAAGCTGCCTATAATATTGTAGACAGCGCATATCTTTCCAACATGAAGGAGGCTGGGGAAGAAGCTTTGACAGCGCTTGGCCTGGCATTTCCCGTACAGCTCCTTATGATTGCCATCGCGGTTGGAACCGGTGTGGGTACAAACGCTTTATTGTCGAAATCTTTGGGACAGGGGGACAGGAAAAAGGCCAGTCGGGCAGCGGGAAACGCAGTTTTTATGGGTATTATTATCTTTGCTGTATTCCTTTTGTTCGGCATCTTTGGCGTACCTCTCTATGTCAATTCCCAGAATGCGGGCGGCAATATCAGTGAAATCGTGCTTTCCATGACGGTTGACTACTTACAGATTTGCTGCTGCGTTTCTGTCGGCAATATATTTTTTGCGATTTACGAAAAGATATTACAGGCTATGGGGCGTTCACTCTATTCCACCATTGCGCAGATTACCGGTGCGGTGGTCAATATCGTTTTGGATCCGATTTTAATTTATGGTTGGCTCGGCTCCCCGGAAATGGGAGTAAAAGGGGCCGCATACGCTACCGTAATCGGGCAGATTGTGTCCGGGGTCATGGTGTTTATTTTCCATGCAAAGCTGGATGTAGAAATTGACAAGAGTGCAAGATACTTAAAGCCGAACGGCAAGCTGTTAAAGGAAATCTATGCGATTGGACTGCCGGCGATCATTTCCCAGGCATTACTTACTGTTATGACCTACGGGTTAAATATCATCCTGGGACAGCTTGCGGAGGTAGGAGAAAATGCCGTGACAGTGTACGGCCTGTACTGTAAGATACAGCAGTTGATTATATTTGCGGCCGTCGGCGTCAGGGACGCGATTACGCCGATTGTTTCGTTTAACTTCGGCATGAGAAACAAAAAGCGTATCAAAGAAGGAATCAAATACGGTATGGTCTTCACGCTGGTACTTATGGTAATCGGATTGGTGGTTATCGAGCTGTTCGCGGAACCGCTTACCGGGGTTTTCTCGCTTTCCGACGTCACCTACAGGATGTGCGTGGACTGTATGCGGATTGTCTCACTTGGTTTCATTTTTGCGGGGCTTGGCATCGCGTTCCAGGGCGTATTCCAGGCAATCGAGTGCGGCATTCAGTCCCTGCTCATTTCCGTGGGACGGCAGGTGCTGTTTATCCTGCCGGTTGCGTGGTTTATCGGAAGATTTGTCACGGGGGCGGAAAACATATCAATCATATGGTGGACATTCCTGATTGGGGAAGGTATCACGTTAATCTGTGCGTTCCTGATGTATCTACCCGCTGTGAAGAAAAAAATCAATGTATTGGAGGGCTGATGTATGAACAAAATTATTACAATCGGACGTGAATTTGGCAGCGGCGGAAGAACCATTGCCAAAATGACGGGAGAGCAGCTCGGCATTCCTGTCTATGACAATGAGCTGCTGGCAAAAATAGCCGAGGAAAGCGGATTCGCAAAGGAGTATATCTCGGAAAAAAGTGAACATACCTCGCTCGGAGATCTTGTTGCAAGGGGCCTTTCCGGTTTTGGCAATTATACGCAGATGACGGCCGATGCTTATCTGTGGAAAATGCAGAGAAAGGTCATTATCGAGCTGGCAGAAAAAGAGCCGTGTATTATTGTGGGGCGCTGTGCGGACTATATTCTTCGGGATAAGGCCGACTGCCTGAAGGCATTTATTTACGCTTCATTGGAAAAACGGGCGGAGCGTATCACAACGGTTTATGGAGATGTGAGTAAGGAAACCCCGGAGAAGCGTCTGAGGGATAAGGATAAGCGGCGCGGGGCCTTCTACAGCTACTATACCGATATGGCATGGGGAGATCCGCATAATTACAATATTTGTTTAGACAGCGGAGCCCTTGGCTTTGAGAAATGCAGGGATATTTTGTGCTCCTTATATACCGAGAAATAAATGAAAAATACTGTCGCAATAAGGCGAGCGATTTTCGTTGTACGGATTCCTTCGGGTGCTTATAATATAGGTTAAGCAGATAAATGCAATTTCATGGCAAAGCAAGGAGGAACTGGAATGGAAAAGGTACGTTACATGATTTCGGACGCCGCCAATATAGTTAACGTGGAGTCCCATGTGTTACGTTACTGGGAGGATGAACTGGAGCTTAACATTCCGAGAAACGAAATGGGGCACCGGTATTATACAAAGGAAAACATTCAGGAGTTCCAGAGGATAAAAGAGCTGAAGGAGCAGGGGTATCAGTTAAAAGCAATCCGCATGATTGTACATAATATACCGTTGGACGGGGAGACGGAAACCGGCGCCGCGGAGGAAAAGGCCGCTCCGGACTTGCGGCAGATTCCGACAGCACAGAACCAAAAGGAGACAGTGCCTGCGAAAAAGGAGGTATCCGCGGAGGAACATGCGCTGAAGGTGAAGGACCCGCAGCAGAGTATATTGGAAAATACGGACAAGATGGCGCAGTTTACGGATTTGATGACACAAATTGTCGGAACCGCCATTGCGGCGAATAACAGGGAGTTGAGCAGATGCATCAGCGAAGATGTCGGGGAGCAGGTCATCAAGGAGATGAATTACCTTATGCGCGAGCAGGAGGAGGCCCAGGAGGAGCGTTTCCGTAAGCTGGATGCGGCTATCCGGGGAAATTTAAAGAAAAAAGAATCGAAGCGTTGGGGAAAAAAGAAGGTGTAATAACGCAAAGCAATAAAAAACTGCTGTTTGTCCGATTATCGGATAACAGCAGTTTTTTGTAAGTACAATAAATATTATTCCTCGCTGATAGCTCCCGTCGGGCAAACCCCTGCGCAGGTACCGCAGCTTACACAGGAACCAGCATCGATTACGTACTGGCTGTCCCCCTGAGAAATAGCGCCTACCGGGCACTCCGGCTCGCAGGTACCACAGCTAACACAAGAATCAGAAATTACGTATGCCATTTGTATTCCCTCCTTAAAAATAGAATCATAGACTAGCTACCGCTTCAGTAGCTCTAAATTATTCTAATACAAAAAATAAGGTATGACAAGTGAAAACCCCAAAAATCCATGTACAAAAATAAGCACAAAGCAGGAAAGCAGGCGCTTTTTTCTAAAAAGTGGAAAAGTGGTACAGCGTCTTTGAGCGGAACGGCTCATCCGGATGCAGAATGATGCTCGGAAAATTGTCATGGTGAACCGCGTCCGGGAAATATTGGGTTTCCAGGCAGACGCTGGTACAGCTCTCATAGGTTTTACCGTTTTTCCCGGGCACATGAAGCGGCTGGTTTGCCACATATAACTGTAAGCCGGGCTGGTCGGTAAAACAGGTCATGCGGATGCCGCTTTCCCTGGACTGGAGGACTGCCGCCTCCCTTAGGCCCGTGCCGTTAATGACAAAATTGTGGTCGTAGGTGCCGAATTTCCGAAGCTGCTCATAATCGGAATAATATAGCTTTCCGATGGTGTGCATGGAGCGGAAGTCAAACGGTGTGTTCTCCACTGGAAGAATTTTTCCGGTCGGAGCCTGTGAATCGTCCAACTCGGTAATTGCGTCTGCATCAATAAACAGCTCATGCGAGAGAACATCGCCGCTTCCCTCGCCGTTCAAATTGAAATAGGCATGGTTTGTGACGTTTAAGAGGGTATCCTCGTCTGAGGAAGCTTCATATAAGATAGAAAGCTCGTTGTCCTCCGACCAGCCGTAGGTAACCTGAAGCGTGACATTGCCCGGGTAGCCTTCCTCGCCATCCGGGGAATGTAAGGATAAAACAAGTTTATCATCCTTCACTTTTGCCTCCCAGGATCTTGAGGCAAATCCGATGATTCCTCCGTGCAAATGATTGGTGCCGCAGTTGACGGCAAGCTGATAATCTTTGCCGTTTAAGGTAAAACGGCCGTCCTTGATGCGGTTCGCCACGCGGCCGACTACCGCTCCGAGGCTGGCGTCATCCTTTTCATAGCCCTCTATTGTATCAAGGCCCAGGCAGACATCCCTCATCGTCCCGGTGCGGTCTGGAACCATGATTTTTACCAGACGGCAGCCGAAATCAAGAACCTCAACATAGGCGCCGGCGTCGTTTTCCAGATGGTATATTGAAATTGTTTCTCCTGTGTTTGTGATGCCGAAATCAGATTTTGTGATTTTCATAAAAGCCTCCATTCGCTTAACTTAAGTAATTATGACACATTTATAAAAACATGGCAAGTCTGTTGCCTATTTTTGCAAATTGTGCGATAATGTTTCGGTAAGCAATGAGCAATCACGAAATAGAAAACGAAAAGTTTATGCATATTGAGGTTTTCATTACATGCAGACAAAGATATTAAAAATAGATAACGATCATCTGGACGATGGACCTGCCATGCGGGAAGCCGCAGAAGCGCTGCGCGCGGGAGAACTGGTGGCGTTCCCCACGGAGACTGTTTACGGACTCGGGGCCGACGCGCTGCGTCCGGAAGCCGCCAGAAAAATTTATGCGGCCAAGGGCAGACCTTCGGATAATCCTCTGATTATTCATATCTGTAAATTTGAGCAGCTCGGGTTGATTGCGAGGGAGGTGCCGCCCGAGGCAAAAAAGCTTGCGGAAGCGTTTTGGCCGGGTCCGCTGACGATGATTGTATGGAAAAACGAAAAAGTGCCGTATGAGACGACCGGAGGAATGGATACGGTAGCGGTCCGTATGCCGGGGCATCCAGCGGCATTAAAGCTGATAGAGCAAAGCGGCTGTCTGATTGCGGCGCCGAGCGCGAATCTCTCCGGAAGGCCAAGCCCCACGGAAGCGGGGCATGTTGCGGAGGATATGGATGGAAGAATCCCGATCATACTGGACGGGGGACCGGTTGGGATCGGGCTGGAATCCACGATTATCGATTTGACGGAGAAGACGCCGATGATTCTGCGTCCCGGTTATATTACGCTGGCAATGTTAAAAGAGGTGTTGGGGACGGAGGTAGTGACGGATCCCGGGATTATTGCGGCAGATTCCGCAAAAAAGCCGAAGGCGCCAGGCATGAAATACAGACATTATGCACCGAAAGCGGATTTGGTGCTGGTTGAGGGAGAGGCGGACGCTGTAATCGGCGCAATCAACAGGCTTGTGCGCGAAAAGCAGGCAAAGGGACTTAAGGTTGGCGTGATTGCGACGGACGAGACGAAGTCCTTTTATCGGGCAGACTATGTTGTGACGGTTGGGGCAAGAAGCGACGAGGATGCCATAGCGAAGCACCTGTATAAAATACTGCGTGAGTTTGACGAGTGGAATGTGGACGCGATATATTCGGAGAGCTTTTCCACTCCGCGGATAGGGCAGGCGATTATGAACCGCCTGATGAAAGCCGCGGGACATCAGGTGATAAATGTTTAATTGGGAGAGGGAAAACGGTACATGAAACAATATAACAGGATTTTGTTTGTGGCAGAAAGCGGGGCGTCAAGAGCGCCCATGGCGATGGGCATATTGGGGGAATACACGCTGAAACATCCGGTAAAAATAGAGGCAAGAGGGCTGGTTGTCCTTTTTCCGGAGCCTTTGAATCAAAAAGCGGAGGCCGTTATGATTAGCAACGGCATCAGCATGGAGGGCTTTATGTCTACACAGCTTACCGAGGAAGATTTTACCGAGGATACGCTGGTCATAGTGATGGAACATGCCCAGTTGGAAAAAGTGCTGGAAAAATATGAAAACGCAAACCCCGAGAATGTACACGTCCTGACCGAGCTTGTGGGTGAGGAGCTGGAGATTATAGACCCGTACGGAGGCACGCTTCAGGCATACGGGCTGTGTTATGAGACGATGAGAAAGACCATCAGAAAACTGGTGAATCTTTTAAACGGGGAAGAATAGGGCAAGGCGGAGAATACACGGAAAGGAATGGTGCGCGGCATGTCAAAAACAGTGGTGATGGATCATCCGTTAATTCAGCACAAAATCGGTATTATCAGAAGGAAGGAGACAGGCTCCCGGGATTTCCGCACGCTCGTCAGCGAGATAGCGATGCTGATGTGCTATGAAGCGACAAGAGATTTAAAGCTTGCGGATGTAGAGATTACGACGCCGATTTGCAAAACAACCGTTAAGGAGTTAAAGGGTAAGAAACTGGCGGTCATTCCGATTCTGAGGGCGGGACTTGGAATGGTGGACGGTATGTTGACGATGATTCCGGCGGCAAAGGTCGGGCATATCGGACTTTACCGCGACCCTGAAACCTTAGAGCCGGTGGAGTATTACTGTAAGCTCCCGGCGGACTGTGCCAACCGGGAAGTGTTTGTGGTGGATCCGATGCTTGCGACGGGTGGTTCCTCCGCGGCGGCAATTCAATTGCTTAAGGATAAGGGAGTCAGAAACATCCGGCTGATGTGCATAATCGCGGCGCCGGAGGGCGTAAAGAAAATGCAGGAGGCCCATCCTGACGTGGATGTCTACATCGGAGCGTTAGACGATCATTTGAATGAGCACGGATATATTGTGCCGGGACTAGGGGATGCGGGAGACCGCATTTTCGGAACAAAATAAAAGAGAGTTGTTGCAGGAGGCAAAGCGAGAATGAGCGGCAAACGGAAGGATTATATCAGTTGGGATGAATATTTTATGGGAGTTGCCATTTTATCCGGCATGCGCTCCAAGGACCCCAATACCCAGGTGGGGGCATGCATTGTGAGCCCGGACCATAAGATATTATCCATGGGCTATAACGGGTTTCCGGTGGGATGCTCGGATGACGAATTTCCGTGGGAGCGCGAGGGAGAACCGCTGGAAAATAAATATTTTTATACGACCCACAGCGAGCTGAACGCAATTTTAAATTACCGGGGAGGAAGCCTTGAGGGAGCCACGATTTACGTGACGCTGTTTCCGTGCAACGAGTGCGCGAAAGCGATTATACAGTCGGGAATCCGCAGGATTGTGTATGACAGTGATAAATACGATAACACGCCGGCGGTGGTGGCATCCAAACGGATGCTGGCGGCGGCGGGCGTAAAGCTGGAGAAATATCGGCGGACGAACCGCGAGGTACGCCTGACCCTGTAAAGATACCGGTGCGGAATGGAGGATGGGATTTTTTGAAATATAACAGAAAGGTTTTTCAGTGTCTGACCCTGATTCTGCAATTCGGACTGAATATGATTGTGCCGATTGTTATATGTACGCTGTTTGGAGTGTGGCTCGGGAGGAAATACGGTGTCGAATGGATAGCCGTTCCCCTCTTCGCCATCGGTGCACTGGCAGGATTTACGAATATATTTAAAATGGCAAAAAAGATATACGGACAGGACGGTGACAGGGACAAAAACAATGTTAAAAAGACTTAATGATGTATTACCGGAACTCGTTCTGGGAATTATTGTATATGGAATTGTGATAGAACTGGCGGGTGTCTGGTTTGTGGAGGACAGGCTCCGCTACACGACGGGGCTGCTCATCGGGATTGCGCTTGCCTGCGGGATGGCGATTAATATTGCCACCGTGCTGCGGGATGCGGTGGAGATATACGGAGAAGTGCACGCGCAGAGAAGGATTGTGGCGAAGTCCGTTTTGCGTTATCTTATTGTCCTCATCGTATTTTTGCTTATGATGAAATTTGAGCTGGGAAATCTGCTTACCGCGTTTATCGGAGTATTGGGCTTAAAGGTATCTGCTTACTTACAGCCTTTTACACATAAAGCTATACAAAAACTGAAAGGGAGAGGTGATGAGGATTCAGACAGAAAAAACAGTGAGCCTATATAAGGAGGTGAAATAGTGAATCATGCAATATTGATGTCATCCGCTGCCGATAATGTCGATTTTATGATACATGGGATTATTTCCTATGAGATTTTCGGGCATACGGTGTGGATTACCACGTCGCACGTATGCATACTGCTTGTGATGCTGGTGCTGGTCGGTTTATCGATTGCCGCAAACCGCAGAATGAAGCGTGCGACGGAGACGCCGGAGGGATTTCAGAACGTATTGGAGCTTCTGGTGGAAAAGCTTGACGGCGTTATCTATGCAACCATGGGAAAAGTAGCGGCGCCGAAATTCGCAAACTACTTCTGTACCATTTTTGTATTTATTTTTGTAAGCAATATTTCCGGGCTGGTGGGCTTACGGCCGCCGACCGCCGATTATGGAACGACGCTTGCATTGGGGTTAATCTCTTTTACCCTGATTCATGTGACGGAATTTAAAAATCTGCCGCCGAAGCAAATCTGGGCGGATATGTGTTCACCGCTGCCGCCATGGCTTCCGATTTGGCTGCCGATTAACCTGATTGGTAATATTGCGGTACCGATTTCTCTGTCGCTGCGTCTGTTTGCGAATATTTTGTCGGGAACGGTTATGATGGCCCTGGTTTATGGATTGTTGGGGAAAATCGCGATTGTATGGCCCGCGGTGCTGCACGTGTATTTTGATTTATTTTCAGGGGCAATCCAGACATTTGTATTCTGTATGCTCACGATGACGTACATCAGTCAAAACTACGAGACGGAGTAACCGTCTTGTAAACAGTGAAAAGTTATATTAAGAAAATGGAGGATTTTATATGAATATTACAGGTGAAGATTTAATTTTGGCATGTTCCGCAATCGGCGCAGGTTTGGCGCTTATCGCAGGTATCGGACCCGGTATCGGCCAGGGTATCGCAGCGGGCCACGCGGCGGCCGCGGTGGGAAGAAATCCGGGGGCAAAAAGCGATATTACCTCTACCATGCTTCTGGGCCAGGCAGTTGCGGAGACGACGGGTCTTTACGGCTTGTTAATCGGCATGATTCTGCTTTTCGTAAAACCGCTGACCTAAAGAGCTTTGTTCAGGCATCCCCAATATAATAAAAACGGAAAGGAGGCCAAACCTTGGAGGAGATGACAAGACTCTTTAATCTTGACTTTCAGCTTTTGCATGATACCGTGCTTTTGGCAATCGCGGTCTTTTTCTTATTTTTGTTTATGTCAAAAATGCTGTTCAATCCCGTGCGCAAGATGCTTACGGAAAGAAAGGAAAAGATTGCCGGCGAGCTTGCGGACGCTGCGGGCGATAAGGAAGCCGCGGCGGCATTAAAGGCCGATTATGAGGCGAAGCTGAAAGAGATTGATAAAGAAGCGGAACAAATCTTAAGCGAAGCCCGTCAGAAGGCACAGAAGAATGCGGCGCGCATTGAGGGCGAAGCCAGGGATGAGGCTGCCCGTATTATCCAGAGGGCCAATGAAGAGGCAGAGCTTTCAAAGAAGCGCGCGATGGATGAGGTGAAGCAGGAGATGATTACCGTTGCGTCCATGATGGCGGCCAAGGTTGTTGCCGCGCAGATTGATGCGGCAGTGCAGGATACGCTCGTGGAGGAGACATTGAGAGAGATGGGTGAATCGACATGGCAAAGCTAGTATCAAAAACATACGGTGATGCATTGTTTGAGGTCGCCATCGAGAGCGGGAAGCTTTCCGATTACTGGGACGAGGTGCAGGCGGTGAAGACTGCGATCGGTGAGAATCCCGGACTTTTCAAATTAATGAGTCATCCGAAAATTGTAAAAGAAGAAAAAATGAAAATCATCGAGGACATTTTTGCAGGAAGGATTTCCGGGGAGCTGGTGGGACTGCTCCGTATACTTGTAGAAAAAGATCACTTTGCACAGGTCGATGCCGTGCTCGATTATTTCCTGGAACGCGTCAAAGAGCACCGGAATATCGGAACCGCTTATGTGACAGCCGCGATGGAGTTGTCGGACGCCCAGAAGGACGCGGTCGAAAAGCGGCTGTTAGAGACTACAAAATATGTGAAATTTGAAATGCATTATGCGGTAGATGCCGCCCTGATTGGCGGAATGGTGATCCGTATCGGCGACAGGGTCGTCGATTCCAGCGTCAGGACAAAACTCTATGACCTGACACGTGAGTTATCGAAAATACAGTTGAAAGCAGGTGAGTGCGCTCCATGAATTTAAAACCAGAAGAAATCAGCTCAGTAATCAAAGAACAGATTCAAAGATATGCAGCAAAGCTGGAAGTGGCTGACGTTGGTACCGTAATCCAGGTGGCGGACGGCATTGCACGTATTCACGGTCTTGACAACGCAATGCAGGGAGAGCTTTTGGAATTTCCCGGCGAAGTGTACGGAATGGTATTGAACCTTGAGGAGGATAATGTGGGCGCCGTGCTCTTGGGCTCTCAGAGGAATATCAGCGAGGGAGATACCGTAAAGACAACGGGACGCGTTGTAGAGGTTCCGGTCGGGGACGCTATGCTGGGCAGGGTCGTAAACGCCCTGGGACAGCCCATTGACGGCAAGGGGCCGATTGAAACAGACAAATACCGCCAGATTGAACGTGTTGCCTCCGGCGTTATCGCCAGAAAATCCGTTGATACGCCGCTTCAGACAGGCATAAAGGCAATCGACTCCATGATTCCGATCGGACGCGGACAGCGTGAGCTTATTATCGGTGACAGACAGACCGGAAAGACAGCGATTGCCATTGATACCATCATTAATCAGAAGGGACAGGGCGTAAAGTGTATTTACGTTGCGATTGGGCAAAAGGCCTCGACAGTCGCGTCACTGGTGAAAACACTCGAGGAGTTCGGCGCGATGTCCTACACCACGGTGGTTGCGTCCACCGCAAGCGAGCTTGCGCCGTTACAGTATATCGCTCCCTACGCGGGCTGCGCGATTGGCGAGGAATGGATGTAAAACGGAGAGGACGTGCTGATGGTCTATGACGAT
>CALWBG010000067.1 GCA_944375975.1 uncultured Roseburia sp. | reverse complement strand
GGAATCCTTCGTGTCATAGGATGCAATTGCCTCGAGAATCGCGGCGCAGTCGGTCACGTCCTTCGCAATCGGCCCAATCTGATCCAGGGAAGAACCGTAAGCAATCAGTCCGTAGCGGGAAACGGTGCCGTAGGTCGGCTTGATGCCTGTCACGCCGCAGAAGGCACTTGGCTGACGTATGGAGCCCCCTGTGTCAGAGCCGAGCGCATAGCTGCACTCCTCCGCCGCCACCGCCGCGCAGGAGCCTCCCGAGGAGCCTCCCGGCACATGCTCTAAGTTCCACGGATTCTTTGTCTCGCCGAACGCTGAGGTCTCCGTGGTGCTCCCCATTGCAAATTCATCCATATTGGTCTTTCCGATGATTACCGCACCCGCCTTTTCGAGATTGCGCACCGCCTCCGCTGTATAGGTTGGAATAAAGTTTCCCAATATTTTGGAGGAACAGGTGGTAAGCATGCCCTCCGTGCACATATTGTCTTTCACCGCCACCGGAACACCCGCAAGCGGTCCGGTCAGCGCGCCTTCGTTGATTTGTTTCTGAACCTCTTTGGCGCGCGCAAGCGCTCCGTCGTAATCCACCGTCACAAAGCTGTGCACGGAGGTCTCTTTTTTTTCGATGGCGTCAAGCGCCGCTTTTGCCGCCTCCTGGACCGAGATTTCTCCTGTTTTTATCTTCCTGCCGAGCTCCACGGCAGTCAAACTCATGATACTCATAGTTTCCCTCATTTCCGCGCTGCTTTTGCGCAAAGCAATTTTCTTCTTTCCTCCATTAGCCTATCGTTTTCGGCACTTTAAAGCCGCCGTCTTTCTTCTCCGGTGCATTGGCAAGAGCTGCCGCACTGCCGTCGCCGTTTGTCACCACATCCTCCCGGAACACGTTGTTGATTGGAAATACATGCGACATCGGCTCTACGCCCTCCGTGTTAAGCTCCTCCAGCTTATCGATGTAATCGAGCATTTCCTCCATGTCCTTCTTAGCGCGTTCCTTTTCCTCCTCGCTTAATTCCAGCTTTGCGAGGATTCCGACATATTCGATGGTCTCATCGGAAATCCGGTTTTTGCGTTTTTCTGTGACCTCCTGCGGCGCGGCCTTATCCTTCTGCTGCCGCACGTCCGCCTGCATATCTCCGTCCGCCCCCGACACGACCATTCCGTACATCGCACAGTCACAGACACCGGAATTATTCCAGTCCGCCCGGATTCTTGTTCCTTCATATTTTAAACCGCATTTTTCCATGACTCTTCCGGAGGCCGGATTTTTCACGTCATGTTTGGCTTCGATTCTTTTTGCCCCGACCTCCCCGGTCAGATAGCGAATCACCGCCGCAAAGGCCTCCGATGTGATGCCCCGGTTCCAGTATGCCCTGCCGATACAGTAGCCTACTTCCATGGACTCCGCTTTTTCGTTACAGCCGACCACACCCATACTGCCGATTGGCTCACCGTTTTCCTTTCGAGTGATGCACCATTCATATTTTTCCGGCCTGTCATACGCGGCTATCCAATCCGCAAGCACCGTTTTTGTATCCTCCACGCTCTGGTGCGTCGGCCAGGTTACATATTTTGTCACCTCGGGGTCGCCTGCCCAGTTGCGGTACATGGCCTCCGCATCCTCCGGCGTAAACCGCCTTAATATCAGCCGCTCCGTCTCAATTTTTTTTGTTCCCAAATGTTTCACGCCAGTTCTCCCCTTTCTCTCAATGCATTCATCTTTTCATTTAGCTTTTTATAAATCCGTTCCGCCATCCAGGGCTCTGTGCTCGCTGCCACGGCCTCCTTTGGCGTAAACCATTTTACGCCGCCATTTTCCGCAGCATTTCCGGGAAGTTCGCTTTCCGCCGTCTCCATCAGATAAGTCACATTCAAGTGAAGATGTGATGAGACATAGCTTTCATTTTTCTCGTGTCCGTCAACGGTGAGCAGTTCAACAGAAAAAATGCCGTTTCCAAGCTCACGGACTTCCGCGGCTCCGCTCTCCTCCAGCGCCTCCCGCCGCGCTGCCAGACGCAGATTGCGCTCGCCGTCCGCATGGCCTCCCAGCCACGACCAGGAGCGGTAAATTTTGTGATACGCCATCAGCACTTTGTCGTGCATTTCGTTTAAGAGCCAGCACGACGCCGTGAAATGTGCGATTCGATTTTCCCTGGAAAAAATATCCGGCTGCGTATCCAGCAGGAAAAGCATTACTTCCCTGTCGCGCGCCTCCTGCTCATTCCATGGCCGGTAAGCTTCCAGTTCCTGTTTTATATCCATTTTAATCTCCATCGTGATTCCAGCCGCCTTTTTTCTCTTTAAATTCTACGGTTCCAGGCGGCTCAAATCACGGGGAAACAGCGTTCTTTCGCGTACATTTTCCTCCCCGATCAGATTCATGGTGAGCCGCTCAAGACCGATTCCAAGTCCACCGTGCGGCGGCATGCCGTGGTTGCATACGGAAAGGTACTGCTCCATGCCCTCCGCCTCCATACCACGTTTTTCCATTTTTTCCATCAGCATGTAATAATCATGGATACGCTGTCCGCCGGTTGTGATTTCCAGTCCCTGATAAAGCAAATCAAAGCTTAAGGTATAGGTCGGGTCAGCCGGGTCATCCATCGCGTAGAAGGGACGCTTTTTGGAGGGATAATGCGTGACAAATACAAAGTCGGCACCACATTCCTCTTTAAAATACTGTCCTATGAGAGCTTCCTCCTCCGGCTCCAAATCATAGGGATTGCGAATCTGGCGATGATATTTTTCGGCAACCTTCTGCTTTGCCTCGTCAAAACGAACCGTCGGGATTTGCGCAACGTTCGGCAGCGTCACGCCGAGAATTTTTAATTCCTTCGCATATTCTTTTTCAAGCAGCTCCGTCATATACTGCAAAAATCCGGTTTCCATCGCCATGATGTCCTCAAAGCTGTCAATATAGCCCATCTCAAAATCAAGGCTGGTGTATTCGTTTAAGTGACGTTTCGTGTTGTGCTTTTCCGCACGGAAGACCGGAGCCGTCTCAAAGACGCGGTCAAACACGCCGACCATCATCTGTTTATAAAACTGCGGGCTCTGCTGCAGCACCGCCGGACGGTGAAAATATTCCAGGCGAAACAGGTTGGCGCCGCCCTCGGCGCTTTTCGCGCCGATTTTCGGGGTGTGGATTTCGGTAAAGCCCTGCCCGTATAAAAAGTCCCGGAAGCCTCTCACCACGCCCTCCTGAATACGGAATTTTGCGCGTTCCCGCACGTTGCGCAGCGCAAGTGCACGGTTGTTTAAGTTTGCCTCTAAAGAGGTGTTCAGTTTCCATTTGGAAACCGCAATCGGCATCGGCTCCGCCGGCTGGGAAAGCACCCGGATAGCAGCAAGACGGATCTCAAAACCGTTCGGCGCACGCTCCTCGGATTTCACAACGCCCTCCACTTCGACTGTGGCTTCTTCCTTTAGGTCTTTTAGATTGAATTTGGTCTTTCCTTCCTCAAATACGCACTGTAAAAGGCCTTCCCGCTTGCGCAGTACAACGAAGGCTACCTCGCCCATATCACGGATGGTATGCACCGCTCCGTTAACCTTTACGGCTGTCCCTTCATAGCTCCCGGATAACAAATCGCTGATTTCCAGTGTTTCCTTTTTGTTTACGCCTGTCATAAATTTCATATTGCTGTACACTCCTTTTCAAAAAATAGAAGGTGCGGGACGGGAACAAAAAGCCCCGGAAAAGCTGACGCTTTTCCGGGGCGAAATCTCAAAAATCCCGCGGTACCACCCGCATTGAAAAATCATTCCTGTCGGAATCATTTTTCCACTCTCTGTGCTTAACGCGCACCCACGTACTGACCTACTTTACGGTTCCGCCATCCCAAATACGCACCGCAGAATTTCCTGTGGATGCGCGGGGGCAATCCGGTTCAACCAGTCTGCTCCAGAGTGTTCCCCATGTCTTCTCTTTCAAACAGCGCTCTCAGTCGGTGACGCTGTATTCCTGTCGACGTCTGAATACCGGAGTCTCTTTCAACGCTTTAGCAGATTAATGTTGTAATATTTATATCACATTGCTTCGGCGTTTGCAAGATTTTTTTGATTTATTTTATGCTGATTTATTTTACGGTGATTTTGCAGACCGCCTTTTTCCCGCCGGAGGTTTTTACCGTAATGGTTGCAGTTCCTTTTTTTACTGCCTTTATGACACCGTTCTTATCTACCGTCACAACCTTCTTATTCGAACTCTTCCAGGTCACGGTATCCGTGGCTCCCTTGGTAAGCTGTGCTTTGAGCTGCTGATAATCGCCCTTGGAAAGAGAAAGGGTTGTTTTGTTCAGCTTGACGGCTGCTGCCTTTTTGGTTTTATTTACCACCGTTACTTTACAGGTTGCTTTTTTTCCGCTTGCTGTCTTTGCCGTAATTGTCGCGGTTCCCGTTTTGATGCCCTTGATTTTTCCGTTTTTGTCTACGGTGACAACCTTTTTATTCGAACTGCTCCAGGTGATTTTTTCATTGCTGTTTTCCGGGAATACGGTAGGCGTCAGGGTTTTTGTACTTCCCTTCTTGATATTTACGCTGGTTGTCAGATAAATATCATCCGCCGGCACGGTAACCGTTACTTTGCAGACCGCCTTTTTCCCGCCGGAGGTTTTTGCGGTAATCGTTGCGGTTCCTTTTTTCCGTGCAGTGATGACACCGTTCTTATCTACCGTCGCCACCTTTTTATTTGAGCTGCTCCAGGTTACCGTATCCGTGGCTCCCTTGCTCAGGCTCGCATTTAACTGTCTGTATTTTCCTTTGGAAAGTGAAAGTGTCTTGCTGCTTAAGGTTATTTTTGACGCCTTTTGGATGTTCTTTACCACCGTCACCTTACAGGTCGCTTTCTTTCCGCTCGCCGTCTTTACGGTAATCGTTGCGGTTCCCGTCCTGACACCTTTGATTTTTCCGTTCTTGTCTACCGTAACGACTTTCTTATTGGATGAGCTCCAGGTAAGCTTATCGGTACTGTCCGTCGGAAGCACGGTCGCCGTCAGTTTCTTGGTGGCGCCTTTTTTGATATTGATTTGCTTCGTCAGGTAAACCTTTGTCGCCGGCACCGTAACAGTTACTTTACAGGCAGCCTTCTTTCCGTTCGCGGTCGTTGCGGTAATGGTAGCTGTTCCGGCTTTTTTCGCAGTCACCACGCCGTTGCTGCTGACAGTCGCCACCGAGGTTTTGCTGGATTTAAAGGTTACGGCTCCGTCCACACTTCCCGCAGGCGTTACCGTCGCTTTGAGCGTATAGGTTTTTCCTTTCTTCAATTCCAGTTTCGTTTTGTTTAAGCTGACTGACTGCGCATGGATTTCCGTTTCGGTTTCTGTTCCCGGCACCGTGGAAACCTCCTTATGGGCAAGGATTACAGTACCGCCGTCCGCCAGTGCCGGAATGGTTACGGAAAGTTTTCCGTTCCGCTCTGTCACCCGGGCACCGCCGTACACATCGCTGTAGCCGCTGCCTGCCACTGAAATATTATCCACCGTGACAGCGCTGTCATTTAAATTGATACCGACATATATGGTTTCTCCCTGATAAGTTTTCTCAAATACCAGATAACCCTCGTCATCGCCGCCGCTGATTTTGGTCCGCTCGCCCTTGGCAAAGACCTCGGAATAACCCTCTCTTGCCGCAAGCAATTTCTGATAATGCGCCAGCATCGGATCGCCTGTATTCAGACTTCCGTCCGCAAGCTGCGCTTTGCTCCAGTCAAAATCATAGCGGTTGGTCTGATACGGATAGTTGTCCTTGCCGTACTGTCCGATTTCTTCGCCGTAATAAATGACCACCTGTCCCTTTGCAGTCATCTGTAAGGATGCCGCCGCAAAAAACATCTGATATGCCTCGTCCTCGGTATAGCCTGCGTCGATGATTTTCTGCATAAGTCCGTCCTCGTCGTGGCTGCTGGTAAATGCGCCCAGCGTCGCCGTATTGTCGATTGCGGCATTTCTCTGCTCCATAAAGCTTTCGACGCTGTCAATATTACCCTGCACGAAAGACAGTGCCTGATCGTTAAAATCAAAATCCAACAGGGAATCCATTTCCCCGGTCCGAAGCGTACCCGTATCGCTGGCATAGCCCGCTCCGGAATACTCCCCAATCATTTTAAAATCCGGGTCAATTTTCGTCAGCGCATTTTTAAACGCCGCCCATGTCACATCATCCACATGTTTTACGGTATCTACACGATAATAGTCGATATCGTATTTGCTGACCCAGGAGCTCTGCCATTCTACCAGCAGGTTCCGTACATCCTCATCCTCGGTCATAAAATCCGGAAGCCCGGATAACGGTCCACGCTTCGTATCACCTTCAATAAGATTTTCCCCGCTGCGAATCATGTCTTTGCCGTCGAGCATGGAATTGAAATAATCCTCGGTTTCATAGCCTGCGTGGTTTAATACAACGTCCACCATCAGCTTCATGCCTCTGGCATGGACTTCGTCCAATAATGCCGCAAATTCTTCCTCAGTTCCGAGGTGGGCATTCAAGGTGGTAAAATCACTTGCCCAATAGCCGTGATACCCGTAGGAGAGCGTTCCCTCCAAATCTGTCTCCAGGCCTTCCTCCATCTCGTTTGCCACAATCGGAGTAATCCAGATGGTATTGACACCAAGCTGCTCTAAGTAATCGAGCTTTTGTGTCAGTCCGGCAAAATCTCCGCCGTGATAGCTTAAAGAGCCGGTCGCCTCGTCCGTATTGTAATCGCCTGCTCCGTAGGCATCATTATTTCCGGTATTGCCGTCAAAAAACCGGTCTGTAACCGCAAAGTAAATGACCGCCTCGTCCCAGTCAAAATCATCTCCCTTTTCCCGTTCCTTTACCTGTAACGTGGCCGAGCCGGTGTATTGATTGCCGTACTGGTCGGTCACGGTCACCGGAAGGCTGTAGCTTCCCGCCGCCGTCTGCTCTGTCACGGCAATGCTGCCCTCCATCAGTTCCGGTTTAATCGGAAAATCGCTTCTTCCGCCTACCGCCGTCAAATCCACGGTTACCGCGGAGGCTTTAAATTCCGCGTTCCCGCCCGCTTCATCCGAAGCCACGGAAACCGTCAGCACATTGTTGTCACCGTAATCCATGGAGCTCTGGGAGAAGGATGCGTTTACGTTTGCGTTAAATTTGTAATATTCCAAAATGCTGTAGGACGGGTTATCGCTCTCCTCAGCCTTATCGTTAAAGAGGTCAATTTTGCGCGTTTCCTCACTCTCCTCGCTCTCTTTCACGAGGTAATAATACTGATGCGTCCCCTCGGTTAAATCAAGCCCTGATTTTTCCCATCTCTGTGTCTCTTCATTGTAGCTCATATCATAGGATGTTCCGTCATAAACAACCTTTACGGAATAAAGGGTTCCCGCCTGATTTTCGAGATATAAATCGTCATCCCGGTAATAGAAGTTTACTTTTTCGGATTCTGGCAGCGTCTCATAGCCCATGTTGTCAGGGTAATAGGAAACAATGCCCTTCCCCTCCTCAAATACCACTTTGGTGATGCGCTGTCCCGGCGTAATGTTTACCATATGGTCGCCGCCGTCCTTTGCCGCCCACTCGTTATCGTCCGTGCTGTAGCGCATGCAGAACGAAATGGATTCCTTGCTGCCTGCTACGCGGACGGGTGCAATCTGCGCTCCTTCATACTCGGAAAACAGCACCGTTTCGTCATAGCCGCTGTCCCAGGTATAAATATTCCAGCCGTCATAATTTCCGTCGTTTCTTTTATATTCGACCAGCACGTAATTGCTCACGAGAAGTGTTGCCAAATCCGGCTGTGAAGTATATGCCCTTGTATCACCATGCACAATGTACAGATTTACTTCCTCCGCCCCGGAGGTATTCTCATAATGTACCGTTGCCGACTGCCAGCTCCAGTCATCCGGGTGGCGGGCAATAATGCTGATATCGTCAAGGCTTGTAACCCAGTCGTATTTGAGCCATGTATAGCCGTCGATATCCTCTGTACCCGTAAAGGCGTGCAGCGTTCCGTTCACATTGTCTCCATACAGCCAGAGCGCCGCGGAATCCGCCGTCACGCGTTCCTCGTTGTCCGCATAATAATAAATGTGATACGTATACTGGACGGAAACAACCTTAACCGTCACCGTACTGGCATAGGTCTCTTCCTGTGCCTTGTAGGACGCCGTTACCTGAATGGTCTCCGCCGTCACCTCATCCGTCAGCGTCAGTTTTCCTCCACTGATGGACGCGCCTTCAACCTCACCGACAATCGCATAGGTGTCCGGCGTTACCCTGGTGACATTTCCTTCGGCATCATAAAAGTCCAGTGTCGCCGGAAGCGCGGTTGCCTCCCCGGTCTTTGCCTCGATTTCCGTATTTCCAAGCCCCGCAACCACCAGAAGGCTGTTTTGGCCATCGCCACTGAGCTTCCCGTTCACAGGATCTGTCACCCAGGTGTTGCCATATTTGAATTTATATTCATATTTTCCCGGTGCGACATCCGAAACGGTAATCGTATAAACACCGTCCTGATCCTCATCCGTCATTTCCACTCCGGTCTCCCAGTCGGTAAGCGTACCCATCAGGTAAAGACCGTTTTCTCCCAGCTTATCCGCACTGATTTCATACGAAAACGTGACGGAACCATCTTCATTGATGACCGGACTCTTTACGTCCGAAAGAGCCGCCGGATTTATCGGCGCTTTTGCCGTGCCGCCGGTTACCCAGCCTTCCGGAGCCTCCTCAGAGACTGTCACTCCGTCCGTAATCCACACCTCCATGATGTCTGCCGTAATTGCAATGGAAAAATTATCGGTCTGATTTCCGGCGCCCCAGGAACCATTGTTAAATAATCCGTTGATGGTCAGCGTATCACTTTTGGTAATCCGGAAGCTGTGCCAGCCTTTATTTTGGCTGTCCTCCTCCAGAATGCCGCCCATCTCGGTGTTTTTGCAGTATTCCAGTCCCGCAATCGCATCCCAGCTATCGCCTGCGCCGAATTTTGCATATACGGTCTCCCAATTATTTTCATTTTTAAAATGAACGGTTACATCCGTACTTGTCGCCGCTGCCTTAATATTATTTACGACAGTATCGGAAGACTCATTGTTTCCTGCTGTCTGTGTTTCAGTCGACTCTGTCATGCCGCCCGCAGTTTCCGTTTCTTCGGAACTGTTTTCCGTACTCTCCGTCGTTACGATTGTTTCCGTTCCGCTCTCGGTACTCTCTGTCGTCTCGATTACTTCCGTTTCGCTTTCGGTACTCTCTGTCGTCTCGGTTGTTTCCGTTCCACTCTGCTTATTATCCGATGCTTTTTGACTGCTTTGCAGTTCTACCCCGATACCTGTCTCCGTACTGACGGTCATTGCACTCACCGGAAGTTGTGGTAACGTTACCAGCATTCCGAAAATTAAAAGCCAGCAAATGGTATTTTTTGCTGCCTTCTTCCAATACCCGTGATATTTCATAATCAGTTTTCCCCCACTTTCTTTTTCTTTCTTTATTCCTTATCTCTGGGTTTTCGTTTTCCCTCCCTTCTTCTAATTTTCGTTTTTTTTCGTAATTCACACTCTATCATCTTATCTTTCTTCGTTTGTTTGTACAAGTTTTTTCTGCTTTTAACTTTTATTTTCGTCTGTTTTTACAATTTTTGTTTTAAAATTTTATGAAATATTGGGGTATTGACATTTCGAAAATTCGCGAAATTATTTTGTTTTTAGATGTTTTTTCAGAAGTATTGCTAAAGCACGGTACTGCCATATATGGAGCACCGTGCAAAGTTTTGAGGCTTACTTACCCTTTTCACCGTAACCAAGCCATTTTAAAAATGCCTCACAGCCGGTTACAATCTGCTGATAGGTCACATCGAAGCTTCGTGTATACCAGGGATCCGCAATATCTCCCGGACGCTCGGTAAAATCAAGCAGCCGGTAAATTTTTCCCTCCGGGTCCTCTGGAAATTCCCGGCGCATATTGCGGATGTTGAAGCTCTCCATCGCAATGAGATAGTCATATTCCTCGTAGTCGGCGCGCCTGATGCGGCGCGCTGTTTTCGCGGAAACCTCCTCACGCAGCCTCATGGTTCCGATACCGTGACGGGCAAGCTCCGCCTTCGCAGGCGGGTAGATGTGGTTGCCGATTTCCTCGCTGCTGGTGGCTGCGGAGGCGACCCGGAAATCATCCGCGATGCCGCGGGTTGTTATGATGTCTTTGAAAATGAATTCTGCCATGGGGGAGCGGCAGATGTTGCCGTGGCAGATAAATAGTATTTTTATCATATCTTTTATATCCTTTCATAAGTCTGCAAGCCCTTGATTTTACTGGGTTTTTCGGACTTTCGGTTTTTCTTCAAATTTTCATAAGTCTCTGTAAATCTATGTAACTACACCACGAATTGGTGTAGTAAATTTAAGATACTGGCACCATATCTGCTGCTTTTTCAGCAGTTTGTTCTCTGTCTCTGTCCGAGTCAGAATGCTGACGAAGCTGAGTGATTTTCGTCATCTGCTCCGCAGCGTGTGCGTAGCTTGCGTGTGTATAAACATTCAACGTAACGCCTGCATCAGAATACCCCATCAGATACTGTAAGTTCTTAATATCCATTCCATCGTTTGCGTAGTTCGTACAGAAGGTATGCCGGAATACATGAGGAGTAATGTGCGGCAAAGGCTTATCCGGATTAAGCTTCTTGTACTTCTTCATCGCCCAACGCATCTCATTCTCGATGTGTAATGCAACTTTCGAATTGCCGTTTTTGTCCAGCATAATAAAGTTGCGAGAAACAGGTAGGTAAAATCCGTACACCATTTCTAGTTAATTTTATCTGCGGTGAAATCCTGATTGAGCTTATTGTCAAACACCTTATGCGGTTTTCCGTACTCATAGTCAGGTTTTTGGGTACGAACAATGGAACGGATCCCAAGCTCTGTATTCATATATTTATGACTCGTAACAGCACTGTAAGAATAACCTCTGCGTTCCAGATAAACTTTCATGCTCCGGTAGCCGTCAACTCCATTGTGGGAGTGATAGATTTCCTGAAACTGTGCCTGTATTTCTGCTTTACAGGCATAATAATCCGCCTTCCGATGTTTCCGGTAGTTATAATAAACGTTTGGACAAATGTTCAGATGCCGCAGGAGCCAACGAACACCAAATTCACTATTGTATTGATCAATGAATCGATAAGCCTCTAATCGATTTCCTTTACAAAGAATGCAATGCCAGCTGTGCTGGCTATGGCTTTATTTAAGAAGAGATTTTTCTTTCTTGCTTCCTCCAGTTCTTTACGTAGCCGAAGATTCTCTTTCATAAGCTCCGCTTCACTGCTACTTTCCGGATTGATGATGGCTTTGGCTTGGCATTCTTCACTGAATTCACTGCACCATTTGGAAATACTGGCTTTGGATACGCCGTATTCCGCAGTAATACTTCTGTAGGTGCGTCCTTCCTTTAAATGGAGACGTACAATCTTCTTTTTTGGTGTGTAACTTTGTGGCATTATAAGTACCTCTTTCTTTTGTAATTGTAATTATATCTTATTAGCCACTCCCGTTACAACTTTATTATAGCACTTCAAAGTCGATGGACTGGTAGGCAGCAAAATGCGGACAGTTTGTGAACAATCTTACCTCTACATACTTATATTTTACTTTGTCCCACGGCATCAAAACAGGGAGTGGTACGGTAGATTACCCACCGTGATACGGTGGATTCGTGCCGATAATTTGCCTTATAAGAAAGTTGGGAAAAATGAGCCAGTGTGCATTGCGGATGAGGTGCCGTTTGATATACCTGAGTCATGGGAGTGGGTGCGGCTTTCACATATTTTTTCTGTCCTCAATGGAGATCGAGGGAAAAACTATCCTGCCAAATCAACGTTATCTTCTACAGGGATCCCATTTATTAGTGCTCTAAATCTTGACGGCAGGACTGTAGTTGCGGATGATAATTTGCTTTGTATGACGGAAGCACAGTACGACAAACTCGGCAACGGCAAATTGGAAAAAGGGGATGTCGTTGTTTGCATTCGTGGCTCATTGGGGAAACATGGGAGATATCCATTTGATAAGGGCGCTATTGCATCTTCCCTCGTGATTTTACGTTGTCATTCATGCGAAGAGATTTTATCAGAGTACATTATGCTATGGCTGGATTCCCCGCTTTTTTCCTCTGAAATCAAAAAATATGATAATGGAACTGCTCAACCAAACCTTGCAGCTAAAAGCTTAGAGCAATTTTTTGTACCACTGCCGTCACTAAACGAGCAACACCGGATTATTCGACAAATAGAAAATTTGCAACCTTATCTTGCTGATTATAATGATGCTTCAACAAAAATTACAAAATTGAACGAAACCTTTCCGGAGCTTTTGAAGAAATCTATACTCCAATGGGCTGTCCAGGGAAAGCTTGTTCCGCAGAATTCGAACGATGAACCGGCATCTGTTTTATTGGAACGGATTCGTGCCGAAAAGCAAAGACTTATCAATGAAGGAAAAATCAAAAAAGATAAGCACGAATCCATCATTTTCAGAAGGGATAATTCTCATTATGA
>CALWBG010000066.1 GCA_944375975.1 uncultured Roseburia sp. | reverse complement strand
GCCTTGCAAAGCGCCTCGTAGGTCACATTAAAATCCACCCAGCGGATTGTTCCGTCCGCGGTGGTCTCAATCGCATTTCTTCGGCTGCCCGCCGTATTTTCCCACAGCATGATTCCCAATATCAAAAGCAGCGCTCCCTCAAGCAGGATTGCCGCCCGGATTCTGCCGCACCTGTCCTTTCGCCTCACGAAATCTATTTTCATACACTGACCTTTTTTCAAACCTTCTTTTCATTGTATGAAAACCCAAAAAGGACTATTCCTGCGCAGCGTTTCCGTCCTTCCCGGCGCACGCGCGGCAGGTGCCGTAAAGAATGGAATTCCTGCATTGCAGCACAAAGCCGTGGTCATTTAAAATATGGTTTGAAATCTCATCCATAAACGTGCAGTCCAGATGAATGATTCTTCCGCACCGAACGCATTTTAAATGCAGATGCCGCTCGCACTGCTGCCCCTGCTCCACATACTGATAAACCGTCTGGCTTCCCTTTTCCGCCACATATTTCAGAACGCTCCCGTCCTTCACCAGCTTATCGAGATAACGGTAGACCGTCGTGATGTTGACCTCCCCGCCGCTTTGCTTTAAATAGGCGTCAATATCCGCCGCCGTCACGGTCCTGTCGCTGTTATTCTTTAAAAATTCCAGTATTTTTTTTCTGCTCGCAGTCACATAGCTATTTCCTGCCATCCGAATCCTCCGTTCCCAAATACCGGGGCCGGACATACAAAAAGCCGCGTCCTTCGCCCCGCCTTAAAATGCGATGCCCAAAAGCTCTATCAGCACGCCCCAAAAAACGCCAAGCCCGTACAGCGCGGCGACAATTCCCGCATTCTGCTTCCAGTCGCGGTTAAGCCGGAACAATACCAGCACGCCGACCCCTGCATTTACCAAAAGCCCTGACATCATAGCACCCGTTCCAATGATGCCGTCCAGATACAGCTCCGTGATTACCACCGAGGACGCACAGTTCGGAATCAGCCCGACAAGCGCGGCTGCCGCCTCGCCAATCACCGGCATACCGGTAAATACCGCCGCCAGCGCATCCTCCCCGATGCTTTCTATGATAAAATTTAATACCAGGGAGATGAGCAGAATATAGAAAAAAATCCGCAGGGTATGCTTAAGGGCAGAACGGAAAATGCCGTCCTCACAACGGCAGTGCTCCTCCTCACACACCACATGGATATCCATATCTTTCTCTCTTTTTTTCAGCACCTTCACATACAAAAACTCAATCAAAAGTCCCGATACAACAGCTATTCCAACCTTTGCCGCAAGAATTTTCACAATCGTTGCCACCGGCACCGCCTCCGAAATTAAAATGGGAAGCATTTCGTCGGAGGTTGAAAGATAAACAGCCATCAGGGTTCCGAGCGTAATCACCCTTCCCGCATAAAGGCTTGACGCCGCCGCCGAAAAGCCGCACTGCGGCACGACGCCCAAAAGTCCACCCCACACGGGACCAAACCGTCCTGCCGTCTTGATTCTGTTCCTCGCTCCGCTCCCGGTTTTATGCTCCAGCAACTCCATCAGCAGATACGTCAAAAATAAAAACGGCAGCAGCTTTGCGCTCTCCTCCAGACTGTGTATCAATATATGTAACATTGTTTTCCTCCACTCCTGCGCAAAATGCAAATAAATTGCTTTTGCAAATTGTTTGCATTTTTATTATACGCAGGGAAAACAAATTGTCAAGCTTTATTCTTCCCCGGGCACCTTCCTGCACTTCGCCGAAAACTCACTGACATCAATCCGAATCACATTTACAATCGAAACAAGCTTTTCATTAAAAGTAAAATCCTTTCCCGTCTGTGTCTTCATCAGAATGGTCAGCGCCTCCGCCTTTTCCTCCACGTCCTCAATGAGCCGTGCCGTGCCCTTTCCCATAATACTCCGGTAAGCCATGCCGTACTGGCATGCCACCCTGCCCGCAAAAGGCGCCGTATCGCACTCCGCCGCAAACGACACGCGCGGATTTTTCGCAAGAACCTCGTATTTATAGCCTTCCCTCGCACCGTGCAAAAAGAGGGTCAGTTTTCCTCCCTCCAAACGGTAGCCATAGTTCATCGTAACAACATAAGGCTGACCGTCATCGCTTAAACCAAGGTGAAGTACACCCGCCTTATCCAGTATATCACGGATTGCCGCCTCGTCGGTAATCTCCCGCTCTCTCCTTCTCATAAACACCTCCGTCTTTTCTTATACCACTCTCGTCAAATAATTCCTGCCCTGCCGGGCCCTGGGGACTTATTTTGTATGCAGAAACGGCCGTCAGCTGCCCCCGCAGTCTGACCGCCGTTTTTTGCCGTCTTAAAGCGCCTTGATTCGCTCAAGCGCTGCTACCGTATTCTCGTAGGTTCCGAACGCGGTCAGCCGGAAATATCCCTCTCCGCTTGGTCCGAAGCCCGAGCCGGGAGTGCCGACTACGCCCGCGCGCTCCAAAAGATAATCGAAAAACTCCCAGGAAGTCATCTTATCCGGCGTCTTCAGCCAGATATATGGCGCATTGACTCCTCCAAATACCGTATATCCTGCTTCCTTAAGACCGTCTTTAATGACCTTTGCATTCTTCATATAATAACCGACCTGCTCCTTTAGCTGCGCCTTTCCAGCCTCTGAATACACAGCCTCTCCCGCGCGCTGCACGATGTACGGAGCGCCGTTAAACTTTGTTCCGTGGCGTCTTGCCCACATTGCGTTTAACGATACGTCCCCGCATTTCAGGTCTTTCGGAACGACCGTATAGCCCAGACGCACACCTGTAAAGCCTGCATTTTTGGAAAAGCTCTTGATTTCAATCGCACAGGTCTTTGCACCCTCGCATTCATAAATGGAATGAGCCACGTCCGCTTCCGATATATACGCCTCGTAAGCCGCGTCATAAATGATGACCGCCCCAACCCGGTTCGCATAATCTACCCAGGATTGAAGCTGAGCCTTTGTAATAGTAGTTCCGGTCGGATTATTCGGCAGGCACAAATAAATCATATCCGGTGTTTCTTTCGGAAATTCCGGAACAAAATTATTTTCGCTCGTACACGGCATGTAAATAACGTTGCTCCACATCTCCGTCTTCGCGTCATAGGTTCCTGTTCTACCCGCCATAACATTGGAGTCCACATAAACCGGATAAACCGGGTCGCAGACCGCGATTCGGTTATCCTCGGCAAAAATCTCCTGAATATTGCCGGAATCGCTCTTTGCCCCGTCGGACACAAAAATCTCATCCTCGCTGATGTCGCAGCCTCTCGCCTGATAATCGTTTTTTACAATCGCGTTTCTCAAAAACTCATAACCAAGGTCCGGTGCATAACCATGAAAGGTTTCCGCATGTGCCATCTCGTCGACCGCCTTATGCAGAGCATCGATAATGGCCGGGGCAATCGGCTGCGTGACATCACCGATTCCGAGACGGATAATCTGTTTGTCCGGGTTCGCCGACGCAAATGCGTTGACCTTTTTCGCGATATTGGAAAAAAGATAGCTACCGGGCAGCTTCTGGTAATTTTCATTGATTTTAAACATGGCTGTTCTCCTCATTTCTTTCTTTTCACTACAGCAGTTTCGTGACGTCCGCGCGATGTTGGCACGGGGGAATATCCACGCCAACGCTGCGGATTTGTGATACAGTATAACATTGCGCTGCTTTCTTCGCAAGTATTTTTTGTTTACCTGGAATCAAAATACAAGAACCGGAACGCATCGTGAGCCGCCCCCAAAAGTCATGCCGAAAATCTAATGATTGGCAGGTCTGTTGGTTCACGATGCATTCCGGTTCTTTCTCAATTATATAAGCAGACTTAATATCATCTGGGCAGTCTCGGCAAGTCCTGTCCCGTTATCCATGCTGCGTTTTTGCAGATAACGGTGGGCTTCCTCCTCTGAAAGGTTATTGCGCTCCATCAAAAGCGCCTTTGCTTTCCCAATCAGTTCTGTTTCCTCCTGCGTCCGTTCTTTCGGCTTCTGCCTCGCCTTTTTTTTCCTGCGCATGATGGTGTATTCCATCATCTCGACCGTCTGAAGGAGTTCATTTACCTTAAGCGGCGTAGCCAGGCACACCAGATTCTCTACATCCCGCTCGCTGCAGTTTCCCGGCGATGCGACAAGCAGCATCTCAAACTGAGGCGGAAGATACTCATGCAGCTCCGTGTACATCATGTCCACAAACCGATAACCGCACACGATGATACCCCCGCCAAGCTCATTGGCATTCTGCAAAGCCTGTGCACCGGTGGCGCAGACTGCATCGACATGATGTCCGTTCTGCATCAGTATCCTTTTTATATTGCGGGCAATCTCCTGATTGGGAAATGCAATAATTATATTGGTCAAATCTTTTCCCCTTATTCGGCTTCCGTTATATTTTATACAGATATTGGTTAATTTCCCAGTCCGTCACCTGCGCGCGGTAATCTGCCCACTCCGCTTTTTTCGCCCTGATATAATTGCGTGTGACATGCCCGCCCAAAACCTCTTTTAAATATTCATCCCGTTCAAATTCCTCCAGTGCCTCACCGAGGTCTGCCGGAAGCGCTTCGATTCCAAGCTCATGCTTCTGCGACCTGCGCAGCTCAAAAATATTTTCAGTCACCGGCGCAGGAGGCTCCAGGTGATTTCTGATACCGTCCAGCCCGGCCTGTAAGCAGACTGCCAGGGTCAGATACGGATTTGCCGCCGAATCGGGGCTGCGGAGCTCCACACGGGTTCCCTCTCCCCTTGTTACGGGAATCCGTATCAGAGGACTGCGGTTTGTAACGGACCATGCGATATAAATCGGTGCTTCAAACCCCGGAACCAGCCGTTTGTAGGAATTGACAAGCGGATTGGTGATTGCCGCCATTCCCTTCATATGCTTCATGATTCCCCCGATAAACCAATACGCTTCCCTGCTTAATCCCATCTTCCCGTTCGGGTCGTCAAAAATATTTTTTCCGTCCCTCGACAGTGACATATTGACATGCATACCGGAACCGTTCATACCGTATCTCGGCTTCGGCATAAAGCTTGCAAACATCCCATGACGTTTCGCGATGGTCTTCACCGCCAGCTTAAACGTCATGATATTGTCCGCTGTTTTCACCGCCTCGTCATAATGAAAATCAATCTCATGCTGGGCAGGCGCAACCTCATGGTGGGAAGCCTCTATCTCATAGCCCATATCCTCGAGCGTCAGCACCATATCGCGTCTTGCGTTCTCCCCCAAATCAACCGGCCCCAAATCAAAGTAACCGGCACGCTCCGTAGTGATGGTCGTGGGCTGTCCGTCCTCATCCTGATTAAACAGGAAAAATTCACATTCCGGTCCCACGTCAAACCGATAGCCCATCTCCGCCGCAGCCGCAACCGCCTTTTTTAAAATATAACGCGGATCTCCTTCAAAGGGCTTGCGTTCCGCCGTATACACATCACAGATAATTCTCGCAACCTTTCCCTGCTGCGGCCTCCATGGAAATATCACAAACGTATCCAGATCAGGATACAGATACATATCCGATTCCTCGATCCTGACAAACCCTTCGATGGAAGAACCGTCAAACATACACTCGTTATTCAGCGCCCGCTCCAACTGGCTGGAGGTAACCGCCACATTTTTCAGAGTACCGAACATATCTGTAAACTGGAGACGGATGAATTCCACATCCTCCTCTTCTACCATACGGATAATATCCTGCTTTGTATAATTGCCCATGTCACTGCTCACTCCTTTTCATATACTGCAAAACTTTATCATAAGCCATGGGGCCGCCGAACAAATCCAGCGCGCTTCCGATGGTTACGTTTAATTTATCCTTTCCGAGCTTTCTAAGCTTTTCCAAATCCGCAAAGCTTCCGACACCGCCCGCATAAGTAATAGGAATCCCTTCCCATTTTCCGAGAAAGCTTACCAATTCCTCCTCGATTCCGTTTGCTTTTCCCTCCACGTCCACCGCATGAATCAGAAATTCATCGCAGAAGCCGCAGAGCTGCTCCAGCAACGTTTCACAGACTTTTTCCCCGGTAAATTTCTGCCAGCGGTCCGTAACTATATAATACGCGCCGTCACGTTTCCGGCAGCTTATATCAAGAACCAGGTGTTCTTTCCCGACCGCGGCACTTATTTTTTTGAGATTGTCATAATGAATTTTCCCCTCACGAAACACGTAAGAGGTCACTATGACATGGCTTGCCCCCGCGTCCAAAAATTCCTGTGCATTGCCATCGGTAATGCCTCCGCCGACCTGCAGCCCGCCGGGATAAGCCTTCAGCGCCAAAAGCGCCTGCGCCTTTGTCTTCTCATAATACGGACTGTCCTTGGGATTGAGCAAAATCACATGCCCGCCTTTTTGCCTATCCTTTTTATAAAGCTTTGCAAAAAACGCCGCATCCTCACGGGCGACAAAGTTTTCCTCCGCCATGCTGCCGGCATCCCTTAAGCTCTCTCCTACGATTTGTTTTACCTTTCCGTTATGAATATCTATACAGGGTCGAAACTCCATGATGTTCTCCATCTCCATACCGCATGTCATTCTCTGCACCATACGTTCTTTTCCATAATTGGCGTATACAACACCATCCATGTATAATGATAAAACAGGCGACGTAACCCCTTTGATGGCCCCGTCGCCTGATGTCATCATAACATACATCAAAACATTTGTGAATAACTTTTTCTATCAGGTTATTCACGCCATTTTATTAGTTTTTCTAATATATTATTATTTTTTAAAAATTCACGCTTATATTACATTGACATACGAATTTTTTTTTGCTATTATACAGAAACTAATATACCTTTTTAAGCAAAAGAAAGAGAGGAAAACAAAATGGGAACAATTATCGGTGAAGGTATTACGTTTGACGATGTGCTGCTGGTTCCGCAATATTCGGAAGTAACCCCTAATATGATTAACCTGACAACACATCTGACAAAAAAAATTGTTTTAAATATCCCCATGATGAGCGCCGCAATGGATACCGTTACGGAACACCGCATGGCGATTGCAATGGCCAGACAGGGCGGCATCGGTATCATCCACAAAAACATGTCTATCCAGGCACAGGCAGATGAAGTCGACAAGGTAAAGCGCTCCGAAAACGGCGTCATCACTGACCCATTTTTCCTTTCCCCTGACCATACTTTGCAGGACGCGGAGGACTTAATGCGCAAATTCCGCATTTCCGGCGTTCCAATCTGTAAAGATGACAAATTAGTCGGCATTATCACAAACCGTGACTTAAAATTCGAGACAGACTTTACCAAAAAAATCAGCGAAAGCATGACCTCCGAAGGGCTGATTACCGCCCCGGAAGGCATTACCTTAGAGGAAGCAAAGAAGATTCTCGCCAAGGCAAGAAAGGAAAAGCTTCCGATTGTAGATAAAGACTTCCATTTAAAGGGATTAATTACCATCAAGGATATCGAAAAGCAGATTAAATATCCTCTTTCCGCAAAAGACGAGCTCGGACGCCTGCTCTGCGGCGCCGGTGTCGGCATTACCGGAAATATGATGGAGCGCGTGGAAGCTCTGGTCAAAGCACATGTTGACGTTATCGTTGTGGATTCCGCGCACGGTCACTCCAAAAATATTCTGGAGGCCGTAAAACAGATTAAATCCGCTTATCCCGATTTGCAGGTAATCGCCGGCAATGTTGCCACAGGTGAGGCAACCCGTGATTTAATCAAGGCCGGCGCGGATGCCGTAAAGGTCGGTATCGGACCGGGTTCCATCTGTACGACCCGAATCGTCGCTGGTATCGGTGTTCCGCAGATTACCGCCATTATGGACTGCTATGCCGCGGCAAAGGAAGCCGGCATTCCGATTATCGCGGACGGCGGAATCAAGTATTCCGGCGATATGACCAAGGCTCTGGCGGCAGGCGCTAACGTATGCATGATGGGCAGTATCTTTGCCGGCTGCGATGAGGCTCCGGGAACCTTTGAGCTGTATCAGGGCCGAAAATACAAGGTTTACCGCGGTATGGGTTCTCTTGCCGCAATGGAAAACGGCAGTAAAGACCGCTATTTCCAGGAGGGCGCAAAGAAGCTTGTTCCCGAGGGTGTGGAAGGCCGTGTCGCTTACAAAGGTACTGTGGAGGATACCGTATTCCAGTTAGTCGGCGGCATCCGTTCCGGTATGGGATACTGTGGTTGTCCTACCATCGAGGACTTAAAGACAAACAGCAAATTTGTCAAGATTTCGGCTGCTGCCCTGCGTGAGAGCCATCCGCATGACATTCACATCACGAAAGAAGCTCCAAACTACAGTATTGACGAATAAACTGCATGATAAATGCATTTTTGTTTTCCGGCGCCAGATAAAAGCGCCGGAATTTTTTGTAACAGTTCAGCCATGTCTCATATAACCGGCAAATCATGCTTGCATGAATCTGACTGGCATGTGAGACATGCACGGAGCGTCCGATTATGAGCAAAGGCAGCTGCTTCGCAGCGGAAAAGCGCCTCTGTGCGGCTTTGCGAATGGTGCGGGCTGAACTGTTGCAATTTTTTATTTCACAGGGAAGTACTTGTTGCATTAATGTATAAAAGTATCAGCTTTCCTCCTCCGAAACGCGGTTTAACAGAACGGTTCTGCCGCAGGACACATGCCCCTCTGCTCCTCCCGGATAACGGAAGCTCCGAATCACTTTCACAGAAAGCAACCCTTTTTCCATATCCGCCTTTTGAATCCGCACGGAAAGTCCCGTCTCGGCATCCAGCGCCGCTGCCAGATTTTCCACCACGTCAGCCAAAAATTCCTCCGTATTGGATACCGTATATTCCTTTTCTGCCGTCAGATTCCAAAGCGTCTCCTCCAATACTGAGGAAAGCTGGCTTTCCAGTTCCGACGCATAATTCATGCGCGCCGTAATTGTCATCACGATCAAAAGCGTCAGTACGCCAAGCGCGATACCCGTTATCATCATAATCATATTTTTCACTTTCTGTCACCCTCTGTTTACCGGTATTTTTATGATACCTTCTGATTTTCTGTTTCCTGCATCAACAGCATACACACTGATCTCATAAATCCCGGGCCTGGAAAATAACAGCTCTGTTCCCTGCTCGCTTCCCTCCGGGTCCCTGACAGCTGTCACCCGAACAGAAAGTCCGTTTCCTTCGCAATCCTCCGCCCGAATTAAATCGGCCGCCTCATAGTGTCCAACCGCACAGTACCCTGAAAATGAAAGGGTAAACCGGGGCGGTTCTTTCCCGCTCTCCATCCGGTAAGTATGAAATTCGGGCGCACTTTCCTCCTGCTCCCATTCTAACTCTTTCGCCGCTATTCCGAAAATCCCCTGATTTCCTGACTCGTCGGATATGCCACAAAAAAGCATCGTAAGCAAAAGTCCTGCTATTACGATAGAAACAATTGCTTTGCCGTATACTTCGATAATCTCCCGCATATTCCTCCTAACCTCCGCAGATTCCCTGCATAAACCGAACCACCAGACCATAAATCATTCCGCCCTCCGCCATACTCTCCTGTATGAAAAGAAACAGAAAGCTACCGGTTATCAATGCCAGAAAACCTTTGCCGAATTCCTCTGCAATGTGTTCCATTCTATCCTCCATTCCGGAGCGTTTTATGCAATCGGGCAGATTTTCTTTCAGAAAATCGCAAATCTTCAATTTGCGTCTGCCATCAAGGCTTATTTGTGACGCTCCGGCACAATATAACCAACGCAAACAAATTTGCGTGTGAAAAATAAGCTATCAAGCTTATTTTTCGCACTATCCCTCCCTGCTTTCTAAAATGTGGACGCATAATGAAGCAGCATCGCAAACATCGCGATAGCCGCTCCTCCGGCAATCATCCCCAAAAACGCTTCTCCGAATATTTCCGTTATCAACTCCAGTCCCATAGCTTCACCTCGCAATCCCATATGTCGTTTTTGTCTGTGTAATTCCAAACAGCGGCAGTCTGTACTGATAGTGCAGCGCTACCTGCGCCGTCTGTATGTTATGATACATGTCATACTCGCAATTCGTGACTTCGAGCTCATAGCCGGCCTCTGCCGCGCTCTGAATACAGGCATTGATTACCTTCGGATTAAAATTGCTGTTCTCAATTTGCGCGATCACTCCCGCCTTATATTCCTTTGCAGCCGCTACGCCGCTGCTCGCCTCCAGTACCCCCGCACCGGTGAATAAATATAACAGCAATACAAACAATATACAGAATGCTCCTATAATCTGCTTCATCTCAAACACCTCCCATACTTCCCAGCATTTGGAGCATAACCGCCATTCCAACGGTCAAATCTGCCAGAAGCTTTACTGTCGCCGCCATCACCGGGTAAGAAAAAATCATTTTCATTCGAAACGCCGCTCTTTCCCCCCGTATTTCTTCTGCCATATCCTGCATTTCATTCACCCGTACAATCAGATTGTTTAACTGCACGCCCACATTTCCCGTTCCCATCTCTGAAACCGCATGGAGCATTTTCATGCAGCTCTGTGCCTCCGGTACATCGAAACCGGCGCAAAATCCCGTATAGGATTGCAGGCGGGCAGGCGCCTCTGAAAGTCTCTGCTGCAACGCCGCAATTTCCTGTTCGAGTACCGGCGGCGCTCCCTCTCCCGATTTTGCGATAGACACCTGTACATTGTTATTTTGTAGTAAAAGCGCAAGCTCCATAAACCAACCGGGAAGAGCAAGATAAATTTCCTCGGTCACATCCTTCCTGGCAAGGCGGTAGCCGACTTTATGCTGCATAAGCAGAAATACCGATAACAGCAACAGAAGCACTGCCGGTACGGCCTTTCGGCACAAAAGTGCCGCTGCCAGACCGGCGATGGCCGGGGCTGCCCAGAGCAGACTCTTTCTTTTTTCCCTTTTTTCATTGTAATGTACGACCGTCTCGTAGCTTTTACGGATATAATCCGATGGATGCATCGTCTCCGCCTGCAGCCAGTCACAGGTAAGGTTTCGGGAGCTTTTCAGAAAAATATAAAGTGAAAAAAGAAGAAACAGAAGCGAAGATGTCTGAATGACTCCAAGCTTTAAAATCTCAATCTGCGTCCGCACGGCAAACATATTTTTCATAGCGTCGAGCACATACAGTGCAACCGCGCACAGGGCCACTGAAACCAGAATGGAAATAATATTATCCGTATGGCTTTTTTTCTTTTCCGCCTGCAGCCGGTATCCCCTGCGTTTCCAGAGTTCCAAATCATCCAGCAGAATCAGTATGGACTGCTCAAGTTCCCCGCCGTGTTCCTCCTCATTTAACAAAAGCTCGTGAACAACGCGGATTTTCGGGCACTGATAAGAAGCCTCAATGATGCCCAGTGCCTCCCGGAAAAGCCCTTCCTCCGACGCTGCCTGGCCCTGTTCCAGATACGCCACCGCATCGTCAATTATCCGGCGCATCTGTCCGTCCTCGAAAATTTCTCTGGTTTCCCTTAGCGCGGTAATAATTTTTCCATTCTTTTGAAATGCGTAGAGCATCTGCTCCATATAGGTTACCGCGTCGGCAAACCGCTTCTGCTCATACATTTTCCGGTACATATCCAAAATCAATATGGGTAAAAATATTCCGACAGCCGCAAGCATCACCATAAGACGGGGAAGCGTGAGCTGAAAAAGCGCTCCCAACGCAAGGCTCGCGGCACCCGCAAACAAAATTACCGAGATATGGGACTTCCAGGAAAAATGATACCCGTATACATCCACTTCTTTTTGCAAATTTCTGGGATTTAATAATTTTAACCACCCAAACATATCTTTCCTCCTATTTCCCCTCCCTGACATATTGCTCAAACCGCTCGCAGAGAAAGGGATTTTTGATTCCGTTCTCCTCCATTTTTCTTTTGATTTCCGGCGGAAGTTCCTCAGACACCAGTTCCCCGTTTTTCACAAGCATGGATATTTTATTTTCCCTTCCCTCTCTGGAATAAAAACAGAGTTGGTCGATATACCGGCGCACGCTGCCTCCGGGCTGCTCCATGCGCCGAATCAGTATTCCCACATTTACATAACGGTAAATACGGTCCTCCATCCGGTCCGCGTCATTGACATCGTTCATCATATTCATAATGCGGTCCGGCAGCTTCCGCAGATCATCCAGATGAATCGTCGTAAAACCATGCACACCGGTACTCCACTGCTCCAGCAAAGAAGTAACCTCCACCGAACGGGCCTCAGAAAGCATCAGCCAGCTCGGATTCTGCCTCAGGGACGCCTTGATGGCATCCGTATAGCTAAAGCCTGCGCCGACACGCAGCTCCACCGTATCCGCTCCCGGATTAATCTGAGCATAATGCATCTCCAGTGAGTCCTCTATGGTAATCACCCGCTCCTCCCTGGGAATAAACTGCATAAAAAATTTTGCACATTCCGTCTTTCCCGCCCCAGGCTCCCCGCCGAACACAAAATTCATCCCCGCATGCACACAATTTAAGAGCAGATGCAGTATTTTTTCCGGACAGTAGCGCTTTTGTACCATGTCCTTTAACGTGTTCCGCACAAAGCAGGGCGACCTGCGGATACAGATACTGATTCCCGTGCCGGACGCCG
>CALWBG010000065.1 GCA_944375975.1 uncultured Roseburia sp. | reverse complement strand
GACACGTATTTTATTCTGAAGGATTTCCGCTCTTACGCGGAGGCGCAGAAGCGCGTGATGGAGGCATATAAAAACGAGGAAGGCTGGGCAAGAAGCGCTATCTTAAATGTGGCGCATTCCGGCAAATTCTCCTCCGATCGGACGATTCAGGAATATGTAGACGATATCTGGCATCTTGACCGGATTACGGTGGACGCATAAAAAAACAGGGTGCGGTGGAATTTGCCGCGTGCCCGTAAGAAAGTAATTGTATCTTGCAGGACAGCATGGCATGCTGTCCTGCTTTTTTGAGATGTGATTACACAGTTCTATTTGTACTATAAAACATTTACTGCAAACTCTGATTCAATCTGTTTCAAAAACTGTTCTGCTGCTCTTGAAAACACTTGATACTTTTTCCATACAATACACAAGCCCGCTTCCGACGCAGGGTAAAGAGGCCTGAAGCATAGTTCGCTGCTTCCGCTTGTGTTTATTAATTTATCCAATGCAATTACATATCCAAAGCCCATTTTTACAAAGCGGGAAGCATTATAGACTAAATCGTAGGTTGCAACAATATTCAATTTCGATATATCCCGCCGCAGCCATGAAATCATTTCATTGCTGATGGATGTTTGATGTGATATGATTAGCGGTTGCTCCCATAGATCCTCAGCAGTAATAAACTCTTTTTCTGCTAAGGGACTATCCTTTCGCATTAAAACACCCCAGGTGTCTTTTACTGGCAACCGTACATAATCATATTTTACAATGTCAAATGGTTCAACTAAAAGGCCAAAATCTATAAGCCCTTTATCCAACCTTTCTGTGATATGTTCTGCGTCCCCACTGTAAATGTGATAACGGATGAAAGGGTATTTTTCCTGCAAAGCCTTAGCTACTTTTGCTATTGTCGAAACGGCTTCTGTTTCACCGCTTCCCATATAAATATCTCCGCTTATGATTTCATCAGGAGCAGAAAGTTCCTTTTTGGTCTTTTCCATTAAATCGATCATTTCCTCTGCCCGCTTGCGGAGCAACATACCGTCTTCGGTCAAAGTAACTCTTTTGCTTCCCCGAATAAGAAGCTGCTTTCCTACTTCTTTCTCTAAATCCTTTAACTGCCGTGAGAGTGGCGGTTGTGTCATATGCAGTGTTTCAGCCGCTTTTGTAATGCTTTCTTCCCGCGCTACCGCAAGGAAATATTGTAATACCCGAATATCCATGTGCTTACCTCCTAATAGAATTATAGCGAACACTTGCATACCTTTCAAGTATGTAAGTGCATTTAATATATGTATTTGATATTTTGCTATTGCCTCGTTATACTTTAGGCAGGGAGGTAAGAACATGACGAAAATACACGAAACAAGAAAAATAATTTACCAAAACTGACAAGGTATCTAATATTGATGAAGCCCATTTTACGGCAATGGCGAAGCACGCTTGCGCCAATGGTTCTATTACGGGGCCAAACACTTTACTTCCGGCAGATGTTGAAGAAATCTACAAAATGTGTTTATAAAGGTAAAGCAGGTAGAGGAAGCAGCCGCCGCAGTACAAGTTGTATTGACTTCCGAAGAAGTAAGCCGCTTGGAGAAACTCGACGATGAAACAGGCGTTCCTACTTTGCGTGAATGGGAAAAGGTTATGGACTAATTTTATCAGAAAGGAAGAGCATTTTGACGGTAGATAATGTTATAAAAGGTTTTTTTAACGATTCACAAAACACCCCTGATATTCAGGAATATGCCAATACACTTTTTCAAGAAGCAATCCGCATTGGTGTAGAAATGAATACGCAATATCATACGCCGGAGGAACTTCGGGAAATAATGAGCCGCCTGATCGGAAAAGAAGTTGATGATACTTTTCGTTTGTTTCCCCCGTTTCACACCGATTTTGGAAAGAATATTACAATCGGAAAAG
This sequence comes from uncultured Roseburia sp., assembly GCA_944375975.1. Taxonomy (GTDB): domain Bacteria; phylum Bacillota; class Clostridia; order Lachnospirales; family Lachnospiraceae; genus Roseburia. The sequence continues at coordinate 10,610 of CALWBG010000065.1, read as the reverse complement.
ATGTTTTTATTAACTCCGGTTGCCATTTCCAAGACCAAGGCGGGATTGAAATTGGTGACGGAGTGTTAATCGGCCACAATGTAGTGTTGGCGACAATCAATCATGCCATTGCCCCCGGTGAAAAAAGGAAAAATTACTATGCTCCTATCAAAATCGGTAACAATGTATGGATAGGATCAAATGTAACGGTTTTACCAGGGGTTACGATTGGAGAATGGGCGGTAATTGCAGCGGGCACAGTGGTTACAAAAGATGTACCATCATATACAGTTGTGGGGGGTGTTCCTGCAAAGGTGCTAAAGAAAGTAATCGAATAATGGAGGTATCCAAAATGAAAGTATTGGCTATTAACGGAAGTGCCAGGAAAAATAATAATACTGATATTCTTATCAACTGTATATTTGAAAAATTAAATGCCGCAGGGATTGAAACGGAAGCTGTTCAGTTTGCGGGGACTGTCGTTACACCATGTAAAGCGTGCTTTGCTTGTGGTGGAAAAGAAAATTGTATTCATCAAAAAGATATTTTTCATGCCGTATTTGACAAGATGAAAGAAGCAGACGGAATTATTCTCGGCTCTCCGGTCTACTCGGCTAATGTATCTGCAAATATGCAGGCTTTTTTAGAGCGTGCAGCCGTTGTATGTGACATGAACTCCGGCCTGCTCACACATAAGGTTGGGGCTTGTGTCGTGTCTGCGCGGCGGGGTGGTGCATTAAATGCGGTTGATGCAATGAACCATTTTTTTCTCAACCATGAAATGTTCATAGTTGGAAGCACTTATTGGAATATGGCTTACGGTCAAATGCCGGGAGACGTCTTAAAAGACGAAGAAGCCTTATCAAATATGGATAACCTTGCGGAAAACATGATTTGGCTCCTAAAAAAGATAGAACAAGAGGAAGAAAAATGAAAAGCATTGGTATCCTTTTCCTTATGCTTACAATTTTATTCACTGCTGCTTGTAACGGAGGCACAAAAGAAACGCAAACAAATATGCCGCCAAGCAGCGAAAATACTGAAATTGTAAGCGAGGACAGCACAATGGAAAACGAGAGAAACAATACTTTAGTCGTATATTTTTCGGCTACAGGTACGACAAAACGAGTTGCCGGTTATGCTGCCGATATTCTAAATGCAGATATTTACGAGATTGTCCCCGAAATTCCTTATACGGATGAAGATTTAGCCTATTACACAGGAGGCCGAGCCGACAGGGAGCAAGACGATCCGACAGTCAGACCGGCTATTTCCGGTAGCGTTGAGAATATGGAACAGTATGACACCATACTTTTAGGCTATCCAATTTGGCATGGACAGGCACCGAGAATTATCAGCACTTTTTTAGAAAGTTATGATTTTTCCGGGAAAATCCTTGTACCATTCTGCACTTCACACAGTAGCGGAATCGGATCGGGCGACGCAAATATTCGCTCACTTGCGGAAAATGCCGAATGGCTTGACGGAGAACGCTTTTCTGCTGACACTTCAAGAGAAGAGGTACAAGTATGGTTGGATTCGTTAGGTTTCATTTCCAATACCGCCGAAGAAGTTGGTGTATTCAATTTTGAAACCCATACCGTAATGCTGAACAGCGGTTATGAAATGCCGATTATGGGGCTTGGTACGTACAGCCTTTCTGATGAAGAATGTTATGACTCTGTTACCGCATTGTTGGAAGCGGGCGGCCGGTTAATTGACACGGCATATATGTATCACAATGAAGCCGCTGTTGGCAGAGCCATACGGGATTCCGATGTGCCGAGGGAAGATATTTTTGTAATAACGAAACTTTATCCGAGCCAATTTGGAAATGCCGAAGCCGCCATTGAAGAAGCCCTTGAAAAAATGGATATTGGCTATATTGATATGATGTTGCTGCATCATCCAGGAAGCGGTGATGTGGAAGCCTATCTTGCAATGGAACAAGCGGTAAGTGAGGGTAAAATCCGTTCTATCGGCTTATCAAACTGGTATGTAGAGGAATTGGAGGAGTTTTTGCCGCAGGTCAATATCACACCTGCATTAGTACAAAATGAAATCCACCCATATTATCAGGAAAACGATGTGATCTCGTATATTCAAGAACTTGGCATCGTGGTACAGGGATGGTATCCTTTCGGCGGCAGGGGATATACGGCTGAACTGCTTGGAAATGAAGTGATTTCAGAGATTGCCGAAGCGCATGGCGTAACCTCAGCGCAGGTGATTTTGCGGTGGAATCTGCAAAAAGGCGTAGTAGTAATTCCCGGCTCCAGCAACCCCGATCATATCAGAGAAAACCTTGACTTATTTGGCTTTGAACTTACTGAGGACGATATGAACCAGATCAATGCCCTTGACAGAAACGAAAAGCACGATTGGTATTAAATCGTTATACATGTTGCCCTATGTCAGGGTGTATCCGTTATCCAGGAGCCGGACGCACAGACACAGAGCCGATAACACACAGATTGAAAATGAGGTTATCGGCTCTGTTGCTTTGTTTTGGGGTATCAATATCTGTCCGCTTTTCACCGCACCCTGTTTTTTTCATATGACAGGAAGCCGCGCTTAGCGGTTCATCTCGGAATGATAGCCAGAGGTGTCTTTGTGCTCTGCAATAATACTGTCGATTTCTTCAAGGTCGGTCGATACCATATCGCCAATCACGCTGTGCTTGATAGCGGCCATCGCGTTGCCGTATTCGAGAGCTTTCCGGCAGTCCTTGTATTTCAGATAACCGTACAGAGCGCCGGAGACATAGGCGTCGCCGCTGCCGATACGGTCTACGACGTCGATATTGTTGTACGGCTCCTCCCGGAAGTAAGCATTTTCTTTGGCCGAGTAAATGATGGAGGTGAAGTTGTGTTTCTTTGGAGTAATGACTGTGCGCTCCGTCGAAGCGACAACGGAAATCGGGTAATCGCCGCAGAACGATTTCTGAATTTCCTCAATGGTTCCGGTTTTTCCAAAGGTCAGGCGTGCCGTGTCTTCGGAGCAGAAGAAAATATCCACGTAGGGGAGAATCTGCTCGATACAGGCGCGTGCTTCTTCACCGGTCCAGAGGTTAGCCCGGTAGTTTACATCAAATGAAATGAGCGTTCCCTGCTCCTTGAACTTTTTAATGCATTCGATGGCGAACTTCTGCGCGTTGCCGCCGAGACCGAGCGTAATGCCGCTGGTGTGGAACAGACGCGTATTGTAGAACATCGTCTCGGGGACATCTGTAATATCGATATGGTTGATGGAGGAATGTTTTCTGTCGTATACGACACGAGGCTTCCTCGGATAGGAGCCGTATTCGTAATAGTAGACGCCGATGCGGCTGTCGTCCGAATGGTCCTCAATCAGATAATTTTCGCTGACGCGCGAAGCGTTCATCTGATTTTTGATGAAAGCGGCGAGCAGATTGTTGGGAATCTTTGAAATCATGGCGGTTTTTAAGCCGAGCTGTCCGATTTCGGACGCGATATTAAGCTCCGCGCCTCCGAGGTGCCGCATCAGGGTATCGCCCTGCGAGAGGCGCCCGTTGATGGGGGTGGAAAGCCGCAGTAAAATTTCACCGAGCGTGATGACGTCATATTTACGGTCCATAGTGGAATCCTCCTTGATGATTGATAAAAATAATTGATTCTGGGTACAATGTGTAAGGAAGCCGAAAAAGCTTCCGGCGGTTCTGCCGCAATGATTTGCGTGTAATATTTTGCGCGCGGGGGCTTGCATGAAATGCGGCAGAAAAACAGTTGTTTCATAATGTGAAATTATGTTCTGTAATATGAACCACTTAATCACATTATATAACAACTGTCAAAAATAAAAAAGAGAAAATTGAAAATATCTCACAGATTTTACAAAATTATGCACCAAAAGAAAAACATATTTGACATTCCGATTTTCGGTGGTATAATAAAAATATAAATTTTGAAACACAGTTTCATAATACGGAACTTAATGAGGAGGATGAAAAATGGCAAAGAAAGTAGTTACATTTGGTGAAATCATGCTTCGCCTTGCACCGGAGGGATATTACCGTTTTGTGCAGGCGCCGTCCTACGGTGCGACCTACGGCGGCGGTGAGGCGAACGTCGCGGTTTCTTTGGCAAACTACGGAGTGGACGCAAGCTTTGTAACCAAGCTTCCGGCACATGAGATAGGCCAGGCGGGAGTGAACGCGTTAAGACAGTACGGTGTGGATACCTCGGATATCGTGCGCGGCGGAGACAGAGTCGGCATTTACTTTTTGGAGAAGGGCGCGAGCCAGAGACCGTCGAAGGTTATTTACGACCGTGCCGGTTCATCAATCGCAACTGCTACGACTGCCGATTTTGATTGGGATAAAATCTTTGAGGGAGCCGACTGGTTCCATTTCACGGGAATTACGCCGGCGCTTGGCGATAATGTTGCGGCGATTTGCTTAGAGGCGTGCAAGGCTGCAAAGGAAAAGGGAATCACGGTAAGCTGTGATTTGAATTACCGCAATAAATTGTGGTCTAAGGAAAAAGCGGGACAGGTGATGGGTGAGCTCTGCAAATATGTTGACGTCTGCATTTCCAATGAGGAGGATGCAAATGACGTATTCGGCATCAAATCCGAGGGAACCGAGGTAACCGCGGGCGAACTCAACAAAGAGGGCTACAAAGAAGTGGCACAGAAGCTGACCGAGCGTTTCGGCTTTAAAAAGGTAGCGATTACCTTAAGAACCTCTATTTCCGCAAACGACAACCGTTGGGCGGCGATGCTTTATCAGGATGGAGAAAGCTACTTCTCCAAGGAGTATTTGATGCATATCGTTGACCGTGTCGGCGGGGGCGATTCCTTCGGAGGCGGTTTGATTTACGCCTGCCTGAATGATTATGAGCCGCAGGCGACGATTGAATTTGCGGTAGCGGCAAGCTGCCTGAAGCATTCCATTGAGGGAGACTTCAATATGGTAAGCGTTGACGAAGTGAAGAAGCTTGCGGGCGGAGACGCTTCCGGACGCGTACAGAGATAAAACATTGTTAATTCCTTTCCTTAATAATATATTATCTAATCACACCTGCGGATTGCAGGAATGCACCGAAAGCCTTTTTTACCCATTTAGGCGGTGCGGAAACAAAGGGACTCCGGGGGCCACAGGCCGGCGGAGTCCCTTTTTGCCGTGTCGGGAAAGGATGCTGGCTGGGGAGTTTTTCTATCCGGTACTTTGGGCATAGACAGATTTCACAAAAACAAAGGGGAGAGTTTTCTTGCACTTTTCACAAACTTTTGCGGAAAACATGCGAATTAACTGATTTTTTTCGTTTTTCGTGTTAAAATAAGAATGTATGGTTTTTGCGGAGCCAGGGAAAGCTTCCGCAGTCGGTGACAGAAAGGAGAATCGGGGATATGTTCGAAATCGGAGAATATGTTGTGTACGGCGTGAAAGGTGTTTGTCGGATAGAGGATATCACCCATATTGACATTTCGGGGGCTGACAAGAACCGTCTGTATTATGTCTTGGCCCCGATTGGAGATGCAAATGGAAAAATATACGTACCCACGGACAATCAGAAAATTGTGATCCGCAAGGTTATATCAAAGGAGGAAGCCGAGAAGCTGATTCAGGAGCTCCCGGAGATTGAGCTTTTGTGGGTGCCGGATGACAGGCAGAGAGAGGCAAAATACAAAGAGGCGCTCCGCACCTGTGATTACCATGCGTGGGTAAGCATCGTAAAAACGCTGTATCTGCGTAAGAAGGAGCGGGTCGCTCAGGGGAAAAAGGTGACCTCTCTGGATGAAAAGTATATGAAGGCAGCGGAAAACGAGCTTTACAGCGAGCTTTCCATGACGCTGGGCATACCCAAGGACGAAATGGAAGATTACATCAGAGAGCGTATTCAAAACGCGGCGAGATAGACAAACATCCGGCAGAAAAGCTTTACTGCCGGATATTTTTTTGCCCGGGAATCGTTATACGGTTGTATTGACGCCGTTGACCGCGGCGTACTCGTCCTCCTCCATGGGGATGATGAGACATTTTTTGCCGTTGATGATTTCAGAGTGAATCTGGCTTACCTTTTCTGGTTTCACCCGAAGAATGACATCGTAGGTCTTTACGGCCGGAACGTCTTCGCCGTCTTCCGGTTCTATCGGCAGTGTCCGGGTTTCCTCAAGCTGCTGCTTTAAGCTTTCCACCTGATGTAGCAGTTCTAATTTTTCCTTGCGTTTCGCGTTCGCTTCGACAAGCTTCGGGTCTACCAGGTGTTCGGCGGCAGGCGCGTCCTCCCCGAATACCTCTCCGTAATTTTTTTCAATGACGGCTGCCTGATCCTCGGATACTCCGCTTTCCGCCAGCACCGAAGAAATGGTGTCTACCGTAACGGGAACCGGGTCCGGCTCTGCCGTTTCATCCTCCACAACCGGAATCAGGCCGTTTAAATTGTCCTGAATATCCATAAAAAGAGCGTCGCTCTCCGCATCGTCCTCGCCGATGACCTCTTTTACGATATTCTGGAAGGTCAGCTTCTGCTCGGTGGCCGTGAATTTTGAGCCGCAGCCTAAGCCCGACTCCATGAATTCCGAGTGCGGCGTCTTGGTATCCCTGGTATAAAACAGCACCGAATGAATATCGGTGCTCCGTTCCGTAAACGCAGGGAATACAAAGCCGGTATCGGGAGCGCCTACAACCCAGTCGCGGATGCGCGGGCCGATGCGGTTTTCGTTTTCACGGTAGCCGAGACCGGGCTTTGTGAGGGTCACAGGACAGATGGCACAAAGTAAGTATTCGTAAACCTCCTCTGATTCGTCCAGCTTATTCTGGTCGGAGGTTTTTTTCATGACATCGTAGGCGTCATGGAAAACAAGTATCAGGTAGTTTCCCACATAATCGTAGCTGTCGATGACCAAATCATAAAAGGCGTCCATCAGCTCGTCGCTCTTTAAGGCGCTTTCCCGCAGACCCATCAGAAATTGCTGCCTGCCGCCCGCAGCTTCCTCTGCAATCGGAAATTCCAGCTCCAGCAGGTTATTGCCGACGGTTCCGGAGAGCACTTTTTTTGCGATTTCCAGATATTTGTAAAATTCCTCGTCCTCCAGATTTAAGAAAGTTTGTCCGAACGAAGTGACCTTGTTGCGGTCCGCGTCAACATAGCAGCCGCACAGCCTTGTGAAGGTGCAGGCGTCCTTTTTTAAACGCCTTTTTAATTCAAGAATATCTTTTTTATTCATGTAAATATCTCCATTCCGCGGGAGAATAGAAATGCCTCCCGACCGTGATTCATACGGGTTATTATAGTCTAAATCGTCAAAGTCTGCAAGCGCGCCAAGGTCTGGAAAGAAAAATGCAAAAGTGTTGTAAGAGAAAACGAGTTGGATTATAATAATCATGGCTGCGTCATCGTATAAAACCAGGACGGATGAGCGGATAAATTTAAAAGTTAGGAGCTGGGACATGGGAAAACGAGACATACTGAAAAATAAATATTATCTGTATTTGACCGAATTTTTTTCGGGCATGGCAGTCATGGCGGTGGAACTTGGAGCAAGCAGGCTGCTGGCTCCCTATTTTTCGTCCTCTCAGATTGTGTGGACGATTATTATTGGAACCATTATGATTGCGATGGCGCTCGGCAACATTTACGGCGGCAGGAGCGCTGACAAAAACCCGAATCCCAACAGACTGTATTTTCGTATTGTGATTGCCGCCGTGTGGATTGCGGCGATACCGGTTGTGGGTAAATATATCATTCTGGGAATCTCCGGTGTGCTGATTCTCACGGTAAATCAAAATTTTCTCATTATTGCGGCGTTTCTGGCGTGCATGGTTATTTTCGTTTACCCGCTGTTTTTGCTGGGAACCGTGACACCCTCGCTTGCGAGATATACGGTGGACAGTATTGATGACAGCGGAAAGACTGTCGGTACGCTCGGGGCGTTTAATACGGTCGGAAGCATCATCGGAACCTTTCTCCCGACCTTTGTGACGATTCCGGCAGTGGGAACGGCCGTTACCTTTCTGATTTTTTCGGGAATCCTGCTGCTTTTGGGCATCATATATTTTATCAGCAGAGGAACGAGACAAGCGGCGTGTACAGTGGCCGCCGTGGTGTTTGTGCTCTGCGGTGTCTTTGGAAATAATGACAGCTTTGCCTTCTGGGAAACGGATTTGACCTATGAGGGAGAATCCATCTATAATTATTTGCAGGTCAGAGAGGATGAAAACAGTGTGATCCTTTCCACAAATGTGCTGTTCGGTGTACAGTCCGTCACAATGAAGGATGATTCGCTGACCGGAATGTATTATGACTACGCGATGGCGGCGCCGTTTATGGCGGGAACGGAGGAAAAGGAAAGCGCGGATGTTCTGATTCTTGGGATGGGAACGGGAACCTACGCCAGGCAATGCCTGAGGTATTTTGACAATTTAAATATTGAGGGCGTGGAAATCGACGAAAAGATTACGGAGCTGGCGGGGGAGTATTTTGACCTTCCGGGCGAAACGGAGGTTACGACCTATGACGGCAGGGCCTATTTGCAGGCGGTAGACCGCAAATACGACGTGATTATGGTCGATGCCTATCAGGATATTACGATTCCGTTTCAGATGTCGTCCGTGGAATTTTTTACGATGGTAAAGGAGCATTTGACGGACAGCGGAGTGATGGTGGTAAACATGAATATGCATTCGGAAAAAGAGGGAAACATTAATGAGTATCTCGCCGATACGATTGCCTCGATTTTTCCGAATGTTTATACGGTGGACGTGACAGGCTCCACAAACCGTGAACTATTTGCGTCGGTGAGCGATGAGGGAATCCGAAGCTTTATTGAGGGCCGCACCGGAGGGAACGCTCTCGTGCAGGGGGATGAACTGGACTCCCTGATGACGCGGGTCGCGGACTCTCTTGTGAGGTATGAGGGCGGCTCCAACATTTTAACTGACGATAAGGCTCCTGTGGAGCTTTTGGGTATGCGGATGATTGACGAGCTGATTGGAGACGAGCTCGGTTATTACAAGCAGATTTTCCGGGAACAGGGACTTACAGGGCTGCTTGAAAACCTGTAAGGGAAAAACGCCCCGATTGGCTGTGAGAAGCCGTTTCGGGGCGTTTTTGGCGGCGCCCGGCGGGCGCGTGTTTACTTGCGGATATCGGCGGTTACATCGTCGGGAATTGTAAATTCCACAACGCCCATGTACATCGGGGCAACGTCGCCTTCATTGAAGCTGATGACAATCCGGCCGTCGGCGTCAATATAGAAAGCGGTATCGTCCGTAATTTTTTCAAAATTCCAGTCGGGAACCTCGGTGTAATCTACCCAGTACATCACATTTTCATCGGCTGCCATCTGCTCGCGCATCTGTGCTTTGATATTTTCGCTGATTGGGGTGATATAGTCGGCTCCTTCCTTAAAGAGATCCTTTAATTGCAGGCGTTCTCCGGTATTTAAGTCGATGGTATAGAAATAGTGCCATTCGGCTCCGCTGCCGGCGCCCTGATAGCAAATCAGCTTCAGCGTAAAATAGTCCTGCGTGGTGTTGATGACCTCATGCTTGATGAGGATGTCCTGGTAGCCCTCGTCGCTGATGTTCTTTTCAAATTCGGTCACCCATTTGTCCGTCAGGGCTTCGATTTCCGCATTGATTTCATCCGTCGATTTTTTCAGGTTTTCCGAAACTTCCGAATTTTCACTGTCCGTTTCGGTGTCCGAAACAGCCTCCGGGACGAGCTTTGGAACCTCGACGTCAGCCATATTGCGCTCGCTTTCGTATTCGTAATCGCGGAAAGTTACAACCTCAATCAGGTTACCGAGCAGCGGGATTTTTTCCATCGCGTAGGCGACGCTCGCCGAAGTGTTCGGGAGAATGATAAATGCCGCGATGGCTGCTGCGGCTGCCGTGCCGATTCTGACGAAGTAGGTCTTTCTTCTGTTTCGTTTGTTTTCTCTTTTTGCTTTTTCCATTTTTTCTTTCATATCATTTACCTGCCTTTCTGACATGCGTGGAATTTCATATCGTTTCTTTAATTCATCCACACGATTTTTTTCCATCATGACACCTCCATTTTTATTTTCAGCTTCTGAATGCCGCGGTAGAGACGGCTTTTTACGGTACTCACATTTTCCCCAAGAACTTCTGCGATTTCCTCCAGCTTTAAGCCCTCGAAGTAGCGGAGCTCTATGACCGCTTTGTCCTCGACAGGAAGGGAGTTCAGCGCATTGGTTAAGTCAAGGTCTTCGTATACATCGTTTGTTCCGTGCTCCGCTGGCAGCTCCTCCCAGGATACGGTGTCCGGTAGCTTCAGGAAGCGGAAAATTTCGTTTAGCATAATGCGGTAAACCCAGGTTGCGGCGTATTCCTTATGCTTTAAGGTGCCGCTGCTTTTGATGGCCTGATAGGCTCCGTTTTGTACGATGTCGCCCGCGTCGTCGGGGTTGTGTACATAGCTGTAGGCAAGGCGGTAGTAGCGGTTATAGTTATCCAGTATGATTTGCTCCACCAGTTGTTCTTTTGTGGGTTCTTCTTTCGCAGAGAAGAATTTCAAGGTGCTGCACCTCCTTTATTTGTTTCTATTGATTAGACATTCTGGAGTATGAAAAAGAATGATTTTATTTAAAAAATATTTGACAAGAAATTTATCTATGTTAAACTAACTTTATCTTATTAATGA
>CALWBG010000064.1 GCA_944375975.1 uncultured Roseburia sp. | reverse complement strand
AGAACGCCTCCACAATCATGTAGAGATGCTGCGGGAATATCTGATTCAGATTCGCGAGCTGTATCAATCCATCATTGATGTGGAGCAGAATAAGGTCATGAGCATTTTGACCGTCGTGACAACGATTTTTCTGCCGCTCACGCTGATAGCGGGGTGGTACGGAATGAATTTTCCCAATATGCCGGAGTTCGGCTGGAAGTACGCCTATCCGGTTGTGATTGGGGTCAGCCTCCTGATTATCGCAGGCGAAATTATTTTTTTCCGGAAAAAGAAAATGCTGTAATAAAAAACGGAATTCTTATGACAGCAGAATACGTCTGAGCTGATAATCATTTTCCGTCAGGGTCAGTAGAACAAGACTTCTGGAATCGCCACGGCCCTGGGTGGTGCTTCCTGGATTGATAAATACCGTTTTGCCGCGCTCATAGGTGGTAAAGTGGTGCGTATGACCGAAAATAACAAAATCTGCCTGTCTTACATCGGCAGTCAACGCCATTTCATCATGAATAATGAAAAAAATCTTTCCGCCGATGGAAACCTGCAGAAATTCCGGAAGATATTTTGCCCATCTGCCGATGTCGTTGTTGCCCCGCACAAGATAAAGCGGAATGCCGAGGGCCTTTATCGTTTCGTAACAATCTTTTGTATGGACGTCTCCGGCGTGAATCAGATAATCGCAGCCCTTCAGATAGCTGCCCCACTCCTCGCGGAAAACACCGTGCGTGTCAGATAATATTCCTATTTTCATATAAAATCCCTTTCCAAATTAGTTTATCCTTTCATTATATAGGAAAAAAGTGTGAAAGTCAAAAAAACTCTTCCTTATTTTAATATCCTGTATTATACTAAAGCGTAGCGGTGAAGCTGCCTTTTTGGGGGAAAAGACAATGAACAGCTCAGTAATGGAGGAAAAGATTCTAAAAAAAGTGATGAAGCATGTCCCAATCGGACTGGTGGTGAGCAGGGAGGGAAGAAAACGCAAAGTCTATTATATCAATCAGATGGCGCATGAAATGCTCGGTTACACCAGGGAAGAATATATTCAGAAGGTGGAGGGCGGCTGGAGTAAGTTCATGGATCTGGATTTAAAGGATATCATAAGGGACTACCACGACAAGATTATGGCGGGGGAACCGTTTGAGGTCACGGTCCCGGCGATGACGAAGGACGGCGGCGTACGCTGGCTGATGCTTCAGATTGTGATTCGCATGGAGCTTGAACCGGTCAGCTATATCACAATGCTGGATGTGACGGACCGCATGGAGGAGAGCCGCAGGCAGGCGCGGGAGCGGGAATATCTGCGTGAGTGCGCTTCGCGGGATTCCATGACAAGGCTGTTAAACCGTGGAACGATGGAGTCGCTCATCCAAAGGAAGCTTGAGTGTGCGGGAAATAATGGGGCCTATGCATATATCACGCTGGATATTGATAATTTTAAACAGATTAACGATTTATATGGACATTGGGTGGGGGACGGTGTCATTTTAGGACTTTCCGGTATTCTTTCCGAGCGGTTTGGAGGCGGTGCTTATGTCGGCCGCATGGGCGGGGACGAATTCGCGGTATTTTTAACGGAAGCAAATGACCGGGACGCCATACAGCAGCAGGCACAGGAGGTTCTTCGGGAGCTGCGGCAGCAAAAAGAGCGTATGGGACTTTCCGAGGCGCCGTCGGCCAGCATCGGGATTGCGTTCTATCCAGAGGGAGGAACCAGCTTTCAGGAACTGTATCACCGGGCGGACGAGGCCCTCTATCAGGTGAAAAAAGAAAAAAAGAACGGCGTTGCCATATATGCCTGACAAAATTTTGGTGATTTCTACCTATTGCAATTTTTATCGATTCATAATAATATAAAATTGTTATATGACTGACGGAACAAGTGGAAGAACCACGTGGAGTATAACATTTCAAATGCCGACCGTCTGGGCGAGAGAACCCGGACTGTCGGCTTGTTTTTGTTTAGGAACAATGCACACTTCCGGGGAGAAAAAGTTTTGTTTTCAGGAGGAATGGAGAAAAATGCAGAACGAATGGAGAAATTTTAAAGGCGGAGCATGGGAGACTGAAATCAACGTCAGGGATTTCATTCAGAAGAATTATACCCCGTATGACGGGGACAGTTCATTTCTGGAGGGGCCGACGCAGGCTACCACAGAACTCTGGAATGAAGTGCTTGAGCTTTCCAGACAGGAGCGGGAAGCAGGCGGGGTATTGGATATGGATACAAAGATTATTTCCACGATTACCTCTCACGGACCGGCCTATCTGGATAAAGAAAAAGAAAAAATCGTGGGCTTTCAGACCGATAAGCCGTTTAAGCGTTCTTTACAGCCCTACGGCGGAATCCGCATGGCGATGAAGGCATGCGAGGATAACGGGTATCAGGTGGATCCTGAGGTAGTGGAATACTTTACGACTCACCGTAAGACGCACAACGCGGGAGTGTTTGACGCATATACGCCGGAGATGCGCGCCTGCCGTTCTTCACACATTATTACCGGTCTGCCGGACGCGTACGGCCGCGGACGCATTATCGGAGATTACCGGAGACCGGCGCTTTACGGAGTGGACCGCCTGATTGCGGACAAGGAGGAACAGTTAAACTCTACCAGAACCATCATGTATTCCGATGTGATTCGTGAGCGCGAAGAGCTTTCCGAGCAGATTCGGGCGTTAAAAATGTTAAAGGAGCTGGCCAAGATTTACGGCTGCGATATTTCAAAGCCGGCAAATAACGTGCTGGAGGCTACCCAGGCAGTTTATTTTGCTTATCTTGCGGCAGTGAAGGAGCAGAACGGCGCGGCCATGAGCCTTGGCCGGACTTCTACCTTCCTTGATATCTACGCGGAGCGTGATTTGCGGGAGGGAACCTTTACGGAGAAGGAAATCCAGGAAATCATCGACCAGTTCGTGATGAAGCTGCGCTGTGTGAAGTTTGCCCGCACGCCGGAGTACAATAATATTTTTGCCGGGGACCCGACCTGGGTGACAGAGTCCATTGCGGGAATCGGCGTGGACGGAAGGCATATGGTTACAAAGATGTCCTATCGCTACTTAAATACCTTAAATAACATCGGCGCGGCGCCGGAGCCGAATATGACGGTGCTCTGGTCCGTGAAGCTTCCGGAGAATTTCAAGCGGTTCTGCGCGGAGACATCCATCCGTCATTCCGCTGTGCAGTACGAGAACGACGATATTATGCGCGTGGTGCACGGAGACGATTACGGAATCGCCTGCTGCGTATCCTCCATGCGGATTGGAAAGGAAATGCAGTTCTTCGGAGCAAGGGCGAACCTTGCGAAATGTCTGCTCTACGCGATCAACGGCGGTGTAGATGAAATAAGCGGAAAGCAGGTCGGCCCGAAATACCGTCCGATTACGTCAGAATATCTGGATTACGACGAGGTGTGGGACAAGTACAAGGATATGATGAAATGGCTGGCGGGAGTTTATGTCAACGCCTTGAATATCATTCATTATATGCATGACAAATACTGCTACGAAAAAATCCAGATGGCCCTGCACGACAAGCAGGTAAGGCGGTGGTTCGCGACCGGAATTGCAGGCTTTTCCGTAGTGGCGGATTCCCTTTCCGCCATCAAATACGCGAAGGTAAAGCCGATCCGTGACGAGAACGGAGTTGCCGTGGATTTTGAGGTTGAAGGTGACTTCCCGAAATACGGAAACGATGATGACCGTGTGGATGAGATTGCCAAAGAGGTGCTTCATACGTTTATCAATTATGTAAGGGGCAATCATACCTACCGCGGAGGAATCCCGACCACCTCGATTCTGACGATTACCTCCAACGTCTCCTACGGAAAGAACACCGGGGCGACGCCGGACGGCAGAAAGAAGGGAGTGGCGTTTGCGCCGGGAGCCAATCCGATGCACGGACGCGATAAAAACGGAGCGGTGGCGTCCTTATCCTCCGTTGCAAAAATGCCGTTTATGGATGCGCAGGACGGAATTTCCAACACCTTTACGATTGTGCCTGATGCGCTCGGAAAGGATGAGACAAGCTCCGAAAATAATCTTGTCGCGATGCTCGACGGCTATGTGGAAAAGGGCGGACATCACTTAAATGTCAATGTATTGAAGAAAGAAACGCTGCTGGATGCGCAGAAGCATCCGGAGCAGTATCCGCAGCTTACGATTCGTGTATCGGGGTATGCGGTGAACTTCATCAAACTGACGAAAGAGCAGCAGGATGAAGTAATCGCGCGGACATTCCATGAATTAATGTAAATGCGGCGGGCAAACTGCCCGAACCGCAGGATTTGGAGGCTTAAGAATGGGTTATATACATTCTCTGGAAACCTTTGGCACCGTGGACGGACCCGGAGTACGTTTCGTCGTATTCTTCCAGGGCTGTCCGATGCGCTGCCAGTATTGTCACAATCCTGACACATGGAACCCGAAGGACGGACAGCAGATGGAAGCGGGCGAGATTATCGCCCGCTTTCTGCGCAATGCGTCCTTTTACAAGACCGGCGGGATTACCGCGACCGGCGGGGAACCAATGCTTCAGCTTGACTTTCTGACGGAGCTGTTTACCATGGCAAAGCAGCACGGGATTCATACCTGCCTGGATACCTCTGGAATTATGTTCCCGGGAGAGAAGGAAACGGACGGCGCTGGGCCGCGGAAGGGGCTAGAAAAAATAGATGCATTGCTCGACGTTACGGACCTTGTAATGCTTGACATCAAGCACATCCGTCCTGCGGAGCATGAGGTGCTGACCGGACACTCCAACCGAAATATACTTGCGTTTGCCCGGTATCTGGAGCAAAAACAAAAGCCCGTTTGGATTCGTCATGTCGTTGTACCGGGCATCACGTTTGATAAGGAGGAGCTGACGGAGCTTGGCTGTTTTTTAAAGACGCTTTCCAATGTGGAAAAGCTGGAGGTTCTGCCTTATCACGCCCTTGGGAAAGTAAAATATGACAATCTTGGAATTGACTATGTGTTAAAAGATACGCCGCAGCTAACGAAGGAGCAGGCGAAGGAGGCGGAGCGTATCATAAGGAGCGCGATGGAGTCTTGACAACACTTTTACAAGATTTTTACACTCTCATGTGAATATTCTGAAAAAAATAGGAAAGTCCACATATTTTGTTGCCATCATTCGAAAATGTGCTATAATAAGAACATGATATGAATCTTGAGTTTCCGTATTTTTAAGTGCCAAAAGAACATTGCAGCATGTTCTTTTGGCACAGTGAATATGCAATTTGCGGGAACGAATGCGTGATATGAATTCGTATCAAATAAACGGCAAAGGGGTTGGACATCATGAGAATCAGGATTACAGGGAGAAATATTGAATTGACCGATGGACTGAAGGCGGCGGTGGAGGACAAGCTGAAAAAGCTTGAAAAATACTTTACGCCGGACACCGATGTCTATGTGACGCTGAGTGTTGAGAAGGAGCGCCAGAAGGTTGAGGTTACAATTCCGATGAAGGGAAATTATATCCGTTCCGAACAGGTGAGCAACGATATGTATGTTTCGATTGATTTGGTCGAAGAAGTGATTGAGCGTCAGCTTAAAAAATACAGAACGAAGCTTGTCGCAAAGCATCAGAACGCGGCGTCCGTGTTCAAACAGGAGTTTTTGAATTCGGAAGCGGAGGATGATGAGGCAATTAAGATTGTCCGTACCAAGTAGTTTGATATGAAGCCGATGTACCCCGAAGACGCATGTGTGCAGATGGAGCTGCTTGGGCATGATTTCTTCGTATTTATCAATGCGGAGACAGAGGAAGTAAACGTAGTGTATAAGAGAAAAGGAAATACCTACGGTTTGATAGGACCGGAATATTAAAAACGAAATACGGAATCCCCGCGCATATGGCTGTGCTGTATGCGCGGGGAAATTTTTATGTCGGGAAATTCTTAGCAGGCGAGAAGACACTGCCACAGGAAGATTGACATTATTGCCTTATTGAACTATAATTGTAGTATATTTCCGCATGATGCGAAAGTAAAATGAAGATGGAAAATAAGAAAATTGCAGCAGGGAATCAGGAAAATCAGGAGGCTGTCAGCCTGGAGACATTGTTTCGGCTTATCTGGCAGGAACCCAAATTACGTAAAATCATAAGAAAGAATTGTGGTTTGGATAAAGAGAGAATCGCGTTAATCTATGAAATCATACTTGGAACAGGACAGCGAAAAAAGGAAGATATCGTAGGAGAACTATACAGATACGGAAGTATGGTTAAAGAGCAGGATTTAATTGCAAGACAATTTTTTTTATGGCTGACTATGATGCTGTGGGAGACTGAAAATGAGTAGCGTCGGCCGTATTTGCACAAAAGAAAAATAAGAAAGGGCGCATCATGCGGGAATTGGGTAAGTATTCCTTGCCACAGATGAAGAAAAGGTATACTATAAAACAGAAATGTTTTTGTATGAAGGAGAGTATACCATGAAGATTGTTGTTTTGGCAGGTGGATTGAGCACCGAGCGGGATGTTTCTCTTAAGACAGGCGACATGGTGGCAAAGGCGCTGCGGGAGAACGGACACCAGGTTATTTTGCTCGATGTGTTTATGGGATACAGCGATAAAGAGGAAGATTTGACGGGGATTTTTGAACACAGCGCAAAGGTCAGTCTGAAGGTGGAGGATATCCCGGAGACCGCACCTGATTTAAAGCGCGTGAAGGAGTCGAGAAAGGACCAGTCCGACGTTTTCTTCGGACCGAACGTGATAGCTATGTGCCGGATGGCGGATATCGTATTTGTGGCGCTTCACGGGGCAAACGGAGAGGACGGCAGGCTTCAGGCGGCGTTTGATCTGTTCGGCATACGCTACACAGGTACCGGGTATCTTGGCAGTGCCCTGGCGATGGATAAGGGGATGTCGAAGAAGCTGTTTGCGATTGCCCGGATTCCGATGCCCGGCGGATCCGCGATGAGGAAAGAAGAGCGCACGGATGACATCGAAAAACTCGGCATTTCATTTCCGTGTGTGGTGAAGCCCTGCTGCGGTGGTTCCAGCATCGGTGTCTCCATTGCGCACAACCAGGCGGAGTTTACGGCGGCGCTCGACGAAGCGTTTCGCTGGGAGGACAGCCTGATTATTGAAGAATATGTCAGAGGACGGGAATTTTCCGTCGGAGTGATTGACGGTGAAGCACTCCCGGTCATTGAGATTGCGCCGGTGGAGGGCTTTTACGACTATAAAAACAAATATAAAGCCGGAAGCACGGTCGAGACATGTCCGGCAGACCTGCCTGCTGAGATTTCCGCACAAATGCAGCGCTATGCCGAGCAGGCGGCGGAGGTATTGGGGCTTGATGCCTACTCGCGGACCGATTTCCTGCTGGATGAGCAAAACCATATTTTCTGTCTGGAGTCAAACACGCTGCCCGGCATGACGCCCACAAGCCTGCTTCCGCAGGAGGCACAGGTGCTCGGGATGGATTTTTGCAGCCTCTGCGAAAAGCTGATTGAGGTTTCCCTGCGCAAATATAACGGCGCGTCGGGGCAATGACAAAGGAAAGGCGAAGTGGGATAGCATGGAACAGATGACTTTGGAGCGCATTGCCGCGGCCTGCGGCGGCGTATATTATGGGGCTGAGGCGGACAGACAAAAGACGGCGGCCGGTGCAGTGATCGACAGCCGCCTGGTGGAAAAGGGAGATTTATTTATCCCCGTCAAAGGGGAGCGTGTGGACGGACATAAGTTTATCCCGGATGTATTTGATAAGGGAGCGCTCGCGGTATTATCGGAGCACAGGCTTTCGGATGCGAAGGGGCCGTATATTTTGGTGGATTCCACGCTTGAGGCGATGAAAAGGCTGGCGGAATATTACCGCAAATCGCTGGATATCAAGGTGGTAGGCATTACCGGGAGCGTGGGAAAGACCAGCACGAAGGAGATGATTGCCTCCGTGCTCTCACAGAGGTACCGCGTGTTAAAAACCGAGGGAAATTTCAATAACGAAATCGGGCTTCCGCTGACGATTTTCCGCATAAAAAAAGAGCACCAAATTGCCGTGCTTGAGATGGGCATATCCGAGTTCGGGGAGATGCACAGGCTTGCCCGGATGGCGAATCCCGACGTGTGCGTGATCACGAATATCGGGCTGTGCCATCTGGAAAACCTCGGGACAAGAGACGGCATTTTAAAGGCGAAAACCGAGAGCTTTGCGCATCTGACGCCGGATGGGATTGCCGTGTTAAACGGTGATGACGATAAGCTCTGTGATTTTCGCATGGTAAACGGCAGGCCTCCGGTGTTTTACGGCATTGGGGGAGAACCCGGGCAGGCCATCTCACAGGAGGGGGAAAAGACGCTTGCTCCCAGGCAGGTGTATGCCACCGACGTGGAGGCGCTCGGGCTAAACGGAACGAGGGCGGTTATCCATGTGCGCAATCCGCAAGGTCCGGAGACGGTCTTTCCGGTGGAAATTCCCATCGCCGGGGAGCATAATGTATACAATGCCCTCGCCGCCACGGCAGTTGCGGTGAAGCTTGGGCTTTCAGCGGAGGAAATAAAGCGGGGCATCGAAGCGGTGCGGACAATAGGCGGCAGGAGCAATCAGATTGAAAAAAACGGCATGATTATCATCGACGACTGCTATAACGCCAACCCGGTCTCCATGAAAGCGTCGCTTGACGTCCTGGCGGAAGCGCCGGGCAGGAAGGTAGCGGTTCTCGGGGATATGGGAGAGCTTGGAGAAAATGAGCGGCAGCTTCACGCAATGGTGGGAGAGTATTTTGCGGGGAAGGGAATTGACGCGCTGTTTTGCACCGGGGAGCTTTCCAAAGAGCTTGCGGACGCAGTGGCAAAAAGCAGCCCGCAGACGGAGGTGTTTTATCTGGAAAGCAGGCAGGAGCTTTTAGATAAGCTGTGCGCCTATGTCAAAAGCGGCGATACCGTGCTTGTAAAAGCCTCTCATTTTATGGGCTTTAGCGAGCTGGTAAAACGGCTGTCACAGGATTAAAAATTGAAAATACCGCATACCAACCGGGAAGCACAGGAATCCGGATGGTATGCGGTATTTTTGTCGCACGTCAGGCGAGCATATTTATACGGCACGGGTGCCGGTTTCTTTTTGAAGCTCCGCGTTATTTTTTTCAAGCATCCCCGCGATGACATCGCGGCAGTGGGAGCCAAGCTTCTTTCTTGTCTCTTTGTCCAGCTCCTTCGGGTAAATCGGCTTTCCATATTCCAAAATTACATGTACTGATTTGGCCCTTGGAAACTGTGCCTCAAAAATTTCAGCGGAACCGGAAAGCGCCATCGGCACAATGGCACAGCCTGTTTTTTCCGCCATCTTAAAGCTGCCTTCCTTAAACGGCAGCATCAGTTCATCAGTCTTGTTTCTGGTCCCTTCCGGGAAAATGCACATCGAAATACCGTTTTTGATATTGTCAACCCCTGTGAGAATGGTTTTTAAGGCCTCCTTGACGTCGTCACGGTTTAAAAACAGACAGTGCAGCCTGCGCATCCACAGCGAAAGCAGGGGCACTTTTTTTAAGGTGTCCTTTGCGACATAACCGGTCAACCGGGGGCAGCGGGCGTAGGTAATAATAATATCGAAAATGCTTCGGTGGTTGCCGATGTAAAGTACAGGCTCATCCTTTGGGACATTTTCTTCCCCGATGACCGTCAGCTTTGTCCCGCAGAGAAACAAAATGACGCGGAATGCCCACTGTACCATCCGTAGCTGGCTTAAGTCAGCGGCTTTTGGATTGAATTTACCGATGATCCATTCCACGCAAAGTACCGGAATTCCGATGATGAGATATAAAATAACAAAAAATAATGCAAGTAATATGCGCAGCATAATAAGTCCTTTCCGAAGGCTCCCGCGGCTTAGTTTCCGGATTACGTCGGAGCCCTTATCTATTATAGCGGTAAATGACGGGAAAAACAATCACAAAAACAGGCATATTTTCCGGCATATCCGCATAAAATAGGATAGAAGCGAAAACTGTGGGGATTTTGAGAATGTTTACGTTAAAAAAAGTGAGTATTTCCGTTTTGACGGCGGCGCTGCTGCTGTGCGGGCTTTCCGGCTGCAGCATTGAGGAGTCAAATGGAACAAAGGTCAGCGATCTTGATTACACGGTGGTGGAGGAGGCGGATCTGCCGGAGGAGCTCGCCGCAATCATTGAGGAAAAAAAGGCGGCGGATTTTAAGACCACCTACGAGCTTGAGGATGAAATTTACATAGTGCGCGGGTACGGCGAGCAGGATACGGGGGGTTACAGTATCAGTATCAGGGACTTGTACTTAACCACCAATGCGGTGCTGTTTGACACGGAGCTGATCGGACCGAGAAAGGGAGAGACGACCAGCCAGAGTCCGAGTTACCCGTATATTGTGGTAAAGATTAAAAACCAGGACAAAAGTATTATATTTGAATAAATATTCTTATAATATTTTTAAATTTAGAAAATTTATTTGACAAAAATTTAGCACAGTGATATACTAAAGCGAAAAATAAATTCGGCGGCATAAAAATGCCGGATGAAGGAGGTAGACCAAATGCAACAGGCAGACATCAACAAGGTCCGGGCTTCCGTATACCAGAGGTGCGGCAGAAAAGTTCTAATTCAGCTTGACCGGGGACGCAACAAGGTTGATATTCAGGAAGGCGTCATCCAGTGTGCTTACCCGAGCGTATTTACCATTTTGGTAAATGACGGGCGCGAAGAAAATCCACCTCAGCTATTATCTTTCAGTTATTCCGATATTATTACGCGCAATATCCGAATGAAGCTGTGTTAAAACGGCGTACGCCGATTTCTCAACAGGTAAAGGCATAAATTCCCCCATGTCCGAATAAGATGATTACAAAGATTCGGAATGGGGGACTTTTTTGTGGAGTTAAAAAAAGTAAAGCTGCACAGATGCCGGGAGAAAGGAAGCGCCGTCAGCCAGATTACACTGGATGATGATTATAACGTGCCGGATTACAGGCAGGATATCGTAAAGGTATTAAAAGAAAAGGGAGAGCTTCGATTCGACGAGGTGAAGGCGGCAAACGGGGCGGTGTGGGTGAAGGGAAGCCTGGTTTTTAAGGTACTCTACCGCAGCGACCAGCAGGACGGGAAAATCAGCTCCCTCCGGGGTGAAATACCGTTTCAGGAAAAATTGAATATTGACGGGCTGGCGGAGTATGAGCCGGTCAGCGCGAAAGGAGAAATCGAGGATCTCACCATCGGGGTCATCAATTCGAGAAAGTTAAGCGTGCGCGCCGTGGTTGTTTTAAAAGCGGAAGCGGAGGAGGAACTGGACGAGGAATTGACCTGCGGTGTCGAGGACGGGGAGGATTACGAGCAGAATCTAATCAGCCGCGACGCCTTAAAGCTTCTCTTGTCGTGCCGGGATGTCTGCCGCCAGAAAAGCGAGATTGTGCTCCCGTCAAGCAAGCCGAATGTCCGTGAAATACTATGGCGTAGCATGGAACTGCGCAATGTGGAAAGCCGTCTGGTGGATGGAAACGCGCAGGTGACAGGGGAAATCCTGGTATCCGTACTCTATACCGGAGAGGATGAGGGAGAGCGCCTTCAGTGGTATGAGACGACCGTGCCGCTTGCCTGTGCAGCCGAGTGCGGAATTGGGGATGAGGATTGCATCTGCCGGATAACGGCGAGTCCGGTCATGCTGGAGCTCGAAATCAAGCCGGACTACGACGGGGAGGAGCGGATCCTCGTGCTCGAGCTTTCGCTGGCACTGGATATCCGTGTCTGGAAGGAAGAGCGGCTTTCACTTTTACTGGATCTGTACTCCCTGAAAAAAGATGTAACACCCGTGAAAAAGGAGCGGAAAATTGAGCGGCTGCTGATTAAGAACAGCGCCAAATGCAGATTGACGGAGCGGATGGAGCTGATGGAGAACCAGGAAAAGGTGCTCCAGATTTGCGCCTGCGAGGGCAGCGTGGTTCTTGAGAAAAAAGAGAAAAGCCCGGAGGGCGTGCTTGCGGAGGGAATCGTCATCGTAAGCATTCTTTACATAACGACAGACGATAATATGCCAATCGGTACGGCGCGGGAAATCTATCCGTTTTCCCAGCTCATCGAAGTTCCGGATATGGCGGACAATGTAAGGGTGGAGCTTTCCTCCGGGCTCGAGCAGCTCTCGGCGGTTATGCTGGACCAGGAGCATATCGAAATCAAGGCTGCGGTACGTCTGGATTTAATCGCCTTTGAGGAGGAGACCATAGAAAATATCGAGGAGGTAAAGGAGCAAGCCCTCGATATGGAAAAATTGCAGAACAGGCCGGGACTCATCGGTTATATTGCGAAGGAGGGAGATAACCTGTGGATGATTGCACGGGAAAATCACACGACTGTCCGGGACATCATGGAGACAAACCAGCTTAAGGAGGAGAAGCTTTCCGTCGGTGATAAAATCTTGATTGTAAAACAGGTAGAGTAAGAAATTATTAAGTATTTGTGAATTTCTGGAAATGTGCACAAAAGAAAGTGAATTTATGCTAAAATAAACGGGTATGGCTGAGAGCCGTACCTGTTTTATTTTGTACATAAAGTCCAGCGGTGTGATGTCAAGTGATAAATGAATTAAAAATCATATGTTTTTGTGTATATCTCACAGGAGCAAA
>CALWBG010000063.1 GCA_944375975.1 uncultured Roseburia sp. | reverse complement strand
GGAAAGGCAGGGTAAGAGTCTACCGCCCGTCTGGCAACAGGCGGGGCACATGTAAACCCCATCCGAAGCAAGACCGAACGAAAGCGTTGACGCGGCCCGCCAGCTTTGGGTAGGTTGCTTGAGACGGCTGGTGACAGTCGTCCTAGATAGATGATTATTCCGGCTGCGGTTTTCCGCAGCCAAGACATAACCCGGCTTATCGTCCTGCTTAAAATTCCGAAATAATTCTTTGAAATAAAAAGGCTCTGGCGCGGACCATCGTGTTTTCGCCAGAGCCTTTTAGCGGCTTTTCACTTTCTGCTGCCTGATTTGGGATTGCCAAAAGGCGAAATAACAGGTATAGTTAAGGGTAGAATTTTGCTGTGAAATGGAGGAAAAAATGGAACAGACATGCTTAGACCGGCTTGCGGAGCTGCTTCGGACGGCGCAGAGCCGGAGGGCGTCCGATGTGCGCCTTGTCGGAGGGCAGCAGACCACGATTTGGGTGGATGGCAGAGTAAAAATGTTAGACGGAAGGTCCTTTACAGAGGCGGAATTGTCAGAGCTGCTGGAGGTTATGCTTGACGGAGAAAGACGGAACAGGCTTGAAACTCATGGCGAGGTGGATTTCTCCCGTGATGTGGAGGGGGTCTGCAGGGTGCGGGGACATGCGTTTCATCAACAGGGGGGGTATGCGCTCGCACTGCGCCTGGTTCCCTTTTCGGTTCCGGAGGCGGAAAGTCTTTTTCTGCCGCGGGGCGTGCAGAAGCTTGCGTCATACGGCCATGGGCTTGTCATTGTGGGAGGAATGGCGGGTAGCGGAGTTACCACCACAATGGCATCTCTGGTAGATTCCGTACAAAAAGAAGGAACGAGGACGGTTTTAACGCTGGAGCGTCCCGTGGAATACCGTTTCCTTAAGAGCGGTGCTCTGGTTATTCAGAGAGAAATCGGGACGGACTGTGTATCCTATGCGGCAGCGCTCTCGGCCGCCGTGCGTCAGAATGCGGATGTAATCATGGTCGGTGAGATTGATGATGCGGAAACGCTTTTGGCGGCCATTGCGGCAGCGGAGAGCGGCTGTCTCGTGTTTGGCGCGGCGCACGGAGAGAATGCGGTTTCGGTATTGGAGCGTCTTATGGCATTTGTTCCGCCCACAGCCGCTCGGCAGATTGACGGGCGTTTTGCGGCGGTATTGCGCGCGGCGGTTGCGCAGCGCCTCCTTCCGGGAGTGGACGGAGACGGTCGCATCGCGGCGTTTGAGGTGCTGCCGGCGACAGATGCGGTCTGCCGTCTTATTCGGGAAGAAAAATTCCCGCAGCTTGCTTCCGTGCTTGAAGCCGGGAAGGAGCCGGGGCTTTTGTCGATGGACGACGCTGTTTTTGAGCTTTACATGAAAAGCAGAATTACCGCGGAGACTGCGGTTGCCTTTGCGTGCAGTCCGGATGAGATGAAGGAAAAAATCCGGTTATTTTAAAATCTTACCAAAATATAAAATGTTTCTTAAAAGACAATAGAAGTGTTGACGTTCCGGTTTTTGGGGCTTACCATAGTTGCATGGACGAAAAAAACGGTGCTTGTTTCGGGTGCCGTTTTTTGTATCACAGGAAGCGAAAGGAAACGGCGGTTATGAGGGAAAAGTTTCAGCATTTTATGACGGGAAGATACGGAGCGGATGACCTGTCAAGGGTCTATATCATTGCGACACTGGTGATATTTGTCATTTCGCTGATTTCGGGCTGGGGTATTTTGTATTGGATTGGACTGGCGTTGATGATTTATGCCTATTGGAGGATGCTTTCACGCAACGTCTCAAAACGGTATGAGGAAAATCAGAAATATTTGAATGCCAGATATCAGGCTGCCGTGAAATGGAACGCCAGGAAAAAACGCTGGGCGCAGCGTGGAACCTACCGCTTTTACAAATGCCCACAGTGCAGACAGATGGTCCGGGTGCCGCGGGGCAAGGGTAAAATCTGTATTACCTGCCCGAAATGCAGGACAGAATTTATAAAGAAAAGCTGATAAAGGAGACTTTTTTGTGTTTGGTTATATCAATATCAATCAAAAAGAGCTTTCGGAGGAAAATAAAAAGGCATATCAGGCATATTACTGCGGCCTATGCCGCCGTTTAAAGAAAAACTGCGGGGCGAAGGGACAGATGCTTTTGAATTACGATATGACTTTTCTCGTGGTGCTTTTGACCGGACTGTATGAGCTTTCCAATGAGGAGTCGGAATTTACCTGCGCGCTTCACCCGACCAAAAAGCAGCGGGCCTGGATAAACGAGGCGACCGATTACGCGGCGGACATGAATCTGGTGCTCGCCTATCATAATCTGATTGATGACTGGAAGGATGAGAAGGCATATTCCAAAAAGGCATTTGCAAAAATGCTCGATAAAGATTATACTCGTATCATGTCAAAATATCCAAGACAGGTAAAAGCCGTCGAAGAATTTATGCAAAAAACGGCGGAGGCGGAGCAGAGGCTTGAGACGAATCTGGATTTAGTTGCCGGCCTTTCCGGAGAGATGCTCGGGGAGGTGTTCTGCTGGAAGGAGGACGAGTGGTCCAGAGAGCTTAAGACCCTCGGCTTTTACATGGGAAAGTTCATTTTTTTGATGGATGCCTATGAAGATTACGACGAAGATCTCCGAAAGAACGCATATAATCCGCTCATTTTTATCAGGGAGGAGCAGGCGCAGGATTTAGATACGTGGTGCAGGCTGCTTTTGACCAGTATGATGTCCGAATGCGCAAAGTCCTTTGAACGGCTGCCGATTCTTCTGCATGCCGATATTCTCAGAAATATCCTGTATTCCGGCGTATGGTCCAAATACGAATACCTGCAGCTTAAGAAGCGCAGGGCGGAAGAAAAGGCAAAGAGAAAATTACGTAAGTAATGAGGTTTGATTTATTATGATGGATCCCTATCAGGTGCTCGGCGTGTCGCCGAACGCCTCCGATGAAGAAATAAAAAAAGCATACCGTACGCTGAGCAGAAAATATCATCCGGATGCCAATGTAAATAATCCGAACAAGGCGCAGGCGGAGGAAAAATTTAAAGAAGTGCAGCAGGCGTACGACCAGATTATGAAAGAAAAACAGCAGGGAGGAAGCTACAGCGGAGGCTACGGCTATAACCATGCCTCCGGAGGCGGTTATGGCGGCAGCCGCGGCTACAGCCAGAGTGCGGATTCCCCGCAGCTTCAGGCAGCGGCAAATTATATTGCGAACCGCTGCTATGCGGAGGCCTTAAATGTATTAAACAGTATTCCTTTCGGGGAACGGCGCGCGAGATGGTATTATTACAGCGCCCTTGCCAATCAGGGAGCTGGAAATAATATTATTGCAAGAGAGCATGCGGCCCGGGCGGTGGAGATGGAGCCGAGCAATATGGAATATCGCCAGTTCCTTCAGCATCTGGAATATGGCGGCACCTGGTATACCAATATGGGAAGCAGCTATGACCGTCCGTATTCCAGCGCCGGGAGCTGGTGCTTAAGCATGCTGTTTTTGAATATGCTTTGTAATTGCTGCTGCTTAAGGCCTTTCTAAACGCATGGCCGCCGTGCGGGCGGCACAATGCGAGGGGATTACCGCCGGTTGGGGTTGGTATATTTTTCCTCACAGTATTTGCAGCGGTACACCTCTTTCCGGGGATCGGTCAGAAGGAAAATCTGGTCGAGCTCCTGCTCAATGGAGGTGATACAGCGTGGATTTTTGCATTTGATGACATTTTTCACCTGCTTTGGAAGCTGCAGTTCTTTTTTTGCCACAATTTTATCGTTTTTGATTACATTGACGGTGATATTGTGGTCGATAAAGCCAAGGATATCAAGGTCGAGCGCCTCAATCGGGCACTCGACCTTTAAAATATCCTTTTTTCCCATCTTATTGCTTCTGGCATTTTTAATGATGGCAACCGTGCAGTCGAGGCGGTCCAATTTTAAGTCATGGTAAATCTGCAGGCTCATTCCGGCCTGAATATGGTCCAATACGAATCCTTCGTGAATTCCACTGATATTTAACATAACGGCATCCTTTCTGTAAACATGTTTCAATCCGGTATTATTCCACGGAAATTCCAAGCAGAGTCAGAATCAGTGCCATCCTGACATACACGCCGTACTGTGCCTGCTTGAAGTAGACAGCCCTGGGGTCATCGTCCACCTCGACGGAAATTTCGTTGACGCGTGGAAGCGGATGGAGCACCAGCATGTCCTCCCTGGCAAGTGAAAGCTTTTCCCGGGTCAGGATATAAAAATCCTTTAAACGGACATAGTCCTCCTCGTTGAAAAAGCGCTCTTTCTGCACACGGTTCATGTAAAGTACATCAAGCTCCGGAATAGCGTCCTCAAGCCGCTCCACCTCAGTGAAGGGAATTTGTTTTGCCTTTAATACATCCTCGCGGATATAGCTTGGGATCTTAAGCTCCTCCGGTGAAATCAGCACGAATCGGATGCCGGGATAGCGGATTAAGGCATTGATCAGCGAATGGACGGTACGTCCGAATTTTAAATCGCCGCAGAGCCCGATCGTCATATTGTCGAGGCGCCCTTTTAAAGAGCGGATCGTCAGCAAATCCGTTAACGTCTGCGTCGGATGCTGATGACCGCCGTCGCCTGCATTGATGACCGGAATTTGTGATTTTTGGGAAGCTACAAGAGGCGCGCCCTCTTTTGGATGACGCATGGCACAGATATCTGCGTAGCAGGAAATAATTCGAATCGTATCGGAAACGCTTTCACCTTTTGCAGCGGAACTGGAATCCGCGCTGGCAAACCCCAAAACAGAACCGC
Organism: uncultured Roseburia sp.; assembly: GCA_944375975.1. Taxonomy (GTDB): domain Bacteria; phylum Bacillota; class Clostridia; order Lachnospirales; family Lachnospiraceae; genus Roseburia. The sequence goes on along the minus strand of CALWBG010000063.1, from coordinate 7,986 downwards.
CCAGATTTAACATGGCGGCTTCAAAGCTGAGTCTGGTTCGTGTACTCGGTTCGTAGAAACAGGTGGCAAGTTTTTTGCCGTCACACGCATGTGCGTATTTCTCCGGGTGCTTTTCAATGTCGTTGGCGAGATTCAAAAGCTCGTCCAACTCGTCAACGGAGAGGTCCAACGGGCTCATTAGATGACGCATATGATTCCTCCTTCATGTATCGCCGAGCGGCCGCAGTCGAGGCCTGGCCCGGCATTTTTTCTATCATATAATAATCACCGGGTAATTTCAAGACGAAAATAGATATGTCAGAGGGAATCCCTGCGGACGAGGATGCGCTCGAACAGAAGGCCGGCGGCCATCCAAAAGGGCGCGTAATCCAGGCGGATGACGCCGTCAATATTGGTTTTCGCATCGCTGTAGTCCCAGGGACATAAGCCTCTTTTTTTTAAAAAAGAGCCGCTTAAATACTCAAAGGAGAAGATACCGAGCGTGTATATTCCTCCGCGCACCAGGGCGGGCAATTCCCTGATTTTTTTATATACGGGGGCGATGACGGCCGCCATCCCGTAAATCGGGAACATCCATATGGAGGTACGGCCAATCATCCGCTTGTCGTGTTTTAAAAGAGAACCGGCGGAGGTGAACAGTATTTCCATACACCAGCCGGTCAGGCCGCAAATGAAAAAATCTTTTCCGTACATTTCGTTCTCCTTCCTCAAACGCGGGCAAAAAAGCTTCTGCGAGTGTTTTTTTCTTATCCTAAGATTCCCCAAAAACACCGAAAATTATGTATTTTTTCTAAAATAAAAAGGGGATAACTTGTAAAAAACAAGCATCTGTCATATAATAAAAACAAGTGTATTCTAAGGGAGCAGAATGCAGTTAAACAGATTACTTGGGCAAATTTCATACGAAAGCGTGCAGGGGAGCCACGACCTTATCATAACGGATATCTGTTACCATTCCGGAAAAGTAAAGCGGGGTTCCCTGTTTGTCTGTATAAGGGGCCAGGAGTCCGATGGACATGATTATATCTGGGATGCGGTAAAGACAGGAGCATTCGCGGTGGTGGCGGAAGCGTCTGCCGTGGTGGAGACGAGAAAAGAAAAGCTCATCTACACCGATGCCGGGCGTATCAGAATCAATGAGCTTGTACATAATTACGGCGTGGCCGTGATTGTGGTAAAGGATACCAGGACGGCGCTGTATGAGCTTTCATCAGCGTTTTTTGACTATCCGGCCGGGAAGCTTACCATGATAGGAATTACCGGGACAAAAGGAAAGACCACGACGGCCTTTCTGACGGCCGGAATATTGCGGGAGGCAGGCTACCGCGCCGGGGTCATCGGTACGATTTGGATTGACACCGGGAGAGATATTATCACTGCCTCCCACACAACTCCGGAATCCTATGATATTCAGAAATGCCTGGCGAAGATGGTGGAGAACGGCTGTGACTGCTGTGTGATGGAGGTTTCCTCGCAGGGCCTTAAGATGCAGCGTACGGCCGGTATTTTATTTGACATCGGCGTGTTTTTAAACATCGAGCCGGACCACATCGGAAAAGGGGAGCACGCGTCTTTTTCAGAATATCTGTACTGTAAAAGCCGTCTGATGCGCCAATGCCGCATCGGCATTGTCAACAGGGATGACCCAAATGTGGATAAAATATTAAAGGGACATACCTGCAGGGTGGAAACCTTTTCCTCAAAGGGCGGGGAGATATTGACGTATCCGGCGGATGTCACGGCGGAAAAGCTGTCGTTTTATATGATAAAGGGAAAGCTGTACAGTTGCTTTGAGGTTCGCTGGAACAACTGCCTTCCGGGGGAGCCAGGAACCTGGAACGGAAGAACGCTTTCCCTTCAGATGCAGCTTCCCGGAGCCTTTAACGTATCGAATGCGCTGGCTGCCGTTTCCATTGCGAGCCATTTCCATGTGACGGAGGGACAGATAAAGCGGGCGCTGCGGCGTCAGGCGATACCCGGGCGTTGTGAAAACGTGGGGATATCCGATGATTATGTATTTTTAATTGATTACGCGCACAATGAGATGAGCCTTCGGAACCTTCTTATGACGCTGCGGGAATTTCAACCCGTCCGGCTTGTCGTAATTTTCGGATGCGGCGGAAACCGTTCTCCCTTAAGGCGTCAAAGGATGGGAGAGACGGCGGGACGCATGGCGGATTTTACCATACTGACCTCTGATAATCCAAGATGGGAGAATCCTGAGCGGATTCTTGATGACATCGAGGCGGGCATCCGCGGCACTTCGGGGTGCTATGTGCGAATTGCCGACCGCAGAGAGGCGGTGGCCTATGCCGTTTCCCACGCAAAGCCGGGAGATATTATCGTACTGGCGGGCAAGGGCCATGAGGGCTATCAGGAAATACGCGGCGTGAAATATCCCATGAGCGAGCAGGAACTGGTGGAGGACGCATTAAAAAAGCAGAAGAATCACACATACGGATGAGGTGGCAACGTGGCGGAATATGCAAATGTTATTGTAGACATATCACTGGAAAAATTGGATAAGACCTTTCAATACCGTATACCGGAGCGTCTGTCGGACGTGATCGGGGTTGGGATGCCTGTGACGGTACCCTTCGGTGCCCGCCGTATGCGGGGATATGTCGTGGAGCTGACCGACACTGCCGAATATGCTCCTGAAAAAATGAAAGAAATCCTCTCGGTGGAAGAAAAGGGGATTGCCATAGAATCCCAGCTAATTGCGCTTGCTGCGTGGATGAAAAAAAATTACGGCGGTACGATGAACCACGCGTTAAAGACAGTGATGCCGATTAAGCAAAAGAAAAAAAGCGTGGAGCGCCGTACGGTCTGCCTTGCCTTACAGCCCTCCGAGGCAGAAAAAAAGCTTGCGGAATATGAGCGGAAACACAGTACCGCGCGGGCGCGGCTGCTTTCGGAACTGTTAAAGGAAGGGGAGCTGGAATGGAGGCTGGTTACACAGAAATTAAATGTGGCGGGTACTGCCGTTAAGGCAATGGAGGCTGACGGCGTGGTACGCATTATGAGCGAGACGAAGTACCGCAATCCGGTGGAACGCTTTACGCCGCGGGAGGGAATAAAGGAGCTGAATGAGGAGCAGCGGAAGGCCGTACGTTCTGTCACGGAGGATTATGATGCCGGAATACGGGAAACGTATCTGCTCAAGGGGGTGACGGGAAGCGGCAAGACGGAGGTATATATGGCGCTGATCGCGCATGTGTTGGAGCATGGACGCCAGGCAATTGTGCTGATTCCGGAGATTGCGCTGACCTATCAGACGGTCCTGCGCTTTTACAGCCGCTTTGGGAGCCGCGTTTCCATCATGAATTCCAGGCTTTCCCCCGGAGAAAAATACGACCAGTTCGAGCGGGCAAAAAACAGTGATATTGATATTATGATTGGACCGAGGTCGGCGCTGTTTACGCCCTTCCCGGCTTTGGGCATCATTATTATCGACGAGGAGCATGAGCCCTCCTATAAAAGCGAGACGCTTCCGCGTTATCATGCGAGGGAGACTGCGATTCAGAGGGCCAAAATGGCGGGGGCAAGCGTTGTGCTCGGCTCCGCGACGCCTTCCGTGGAGAGCTATTACCGGGCGATGCGGGGGGAATACCGTCTTTTGGAATTGAGGCGGCGCGTGCTGGAAAAGCCGCTGCCCGTCTGCGAGATTATTGATTTGCGCGAGGAGCTTTTTAGGGGCAACCGCTCCATTTTAAGCGACCGCCTGTCGGAACTGATGGAGGACCGCCTGCGAAAGGGAGAACAGACGATGCTTTTCCTCAACCGACGGGGGATGTCGGGCTTTGTCTCTTGCAGAGCCTGCGGTCATGTGATAAAATGTCCGCATTGCGATGTGTCTTTAAGCCAGCACGGCAGCGCGCAGGAGGGCAGACTTGTCTGCCATTACTGCGGCTATGAAGCGCCGGTTCCAAAAACCTGTCCGGCCTGCGGCTCGAGATACATCAGCGGCTTTAAGGCGGGAACGCAGAAAATCGAGCTGATTGTAAAACAGCGTTTTCCCCAAGCCCGGGTGTTGCGCATGGATATGGACACGACGCGGAGCAAGGAAGGGCACGAACAGATTTTATCGGCCTTTGCCAATCGGGAGGCGGATATTTTAATCGGAACGCAGATGATTGTGAAGGGACATGATTTTCCAGATGTGACGCTGGTTGGCGTGCTTGCGGCGGACTTATCGCTGAATGTCGGTGACTACCGTGCGCCGGAGCGGACCTTTCAGCTCCTGACGCAGGCGGCGGGACGCGCCGGGAGAGGAGAGCGGCCCGGAAATGTGGTGATACAGACCTACACGCCGGAGCATTACAGCATCGTAACCGCAAAAGAACAGAATTACGAGGCGTTTTACAAACAGGAAATCGAATACCGCAGGCTGCTTCGTTATCCGCCGGTGTGGAATCTCCTTTTAATACTTGTCACATCCGGAGAGGAGGCGGCGGCTGCATGTGCGGCAGAAGCGCTGGCGGACAAAATAAAGAGCGGCGGAGGAAATTTGCTTCCAATCGGCCCTGCGGACGCGCCCGTTGCAAAGATTTCGGATATATACCGCAAGGTAATCTATATAAAAACACAAGACTACCGGACACTGGTGGAAGTGAAGGATATGCTTGAGGATGACATCAGAGGGAACGGCCTTTTTAAGGAGGTGTCGGTTCAGTTTGATTTCAATCCCCTGTGAGGCTTTTTAAGAATGGAGGAAAAGAAAATGGCACTTAGGACAATCAGATTGCAGGGAGACCCCGTGCTGACAAAAACATGCAGGGAAATTAAAGAGATGACGCCGAAAATCAAAGAATTGATAGAAGATATGCTCGATACGATGTATGAAGCGAACGGCGTCGGTCTTGCAGGGCCGCAGGTGGGGGTTTTAAAAAGAATCGTGGTGATTGACATCGGGGAAGGGCCGGTTGTCATGATTAATCCAATGATTCTCGAAAGCTCCGGGGAGCAGACCGGTGACGAGGGCTGCTTAAGCCTTCCGGGAAAAGCCGGTGTTGTCACAAGGCCGGATTATGTAAAGGCAAAGGCGCTCAATGAAGATATGGAGGAATATATCATCGAGGGTACCGGGCTGATGGCGCGCGCCATCTGCCATGAGCTGGATCATCTGGACGGACATATGTATACCGAAAAGGTAGAAGGTCCGCTGCACGATGTCACATATGAGGAAGAGGAGTAACGTGAAAAATAAGTGGGACGGCTTATTTTTCATACAGCATATTTGTGCCGGAGCGTCACAAATATACCCAAAAGGCATTCCGTCGCGTAGAACGCTCCAGAATGGAGAAGAACAGAATGAGAGTCATTTTTATGGGAACACCGGATTTTGCGGTGGAGACGTTGGAGGAAATCATAAAGGCGGGACATGAGGTGGTGCTTGTGGTATCACAGCCCGACAAGGCGGTGGGCAGAAGCAGGGCCTTAAAATATACGCCGGTGAAGGCGTGCGCCGTTTCCCATGGAATCGAAGTGTTTCAGCCGGAAAAAATAAGGGATGCCTCCAGTGTTGCGTATCTGCAAAAATATCCCGCGGATATTATGATTGTGGTGGCATTTGGGCAGATTATTTCCAGGGAAATTCTTCAGATGACAAAATATGGCTGCGTCAATGTACATGCATCTCTGCTGCCGAAATACCGCGGCGCGGCACCGATTCAGTGGGCGGTCATCAACGGCGATAAGGTGACGGGCGTCACGACGCAGCGGATGGACGAGGGTATTGACACCGGGGATATGATTTTAAAGGAAGAGGTTGAAATCCGTCCCGACGAGACGGGAGGAAGTCTTTTTGAGCGTCTTTCCACGGTCGGGGCAAAGCTGTGCGTACGCACGATGAAAGCCATTGAGGAAGGTACAGCGGTTTATACGCCGCAGAATCCCGCGGAGGCGACGCATACAGGAAAAATCCATAAAGAACTGGGAAATATTGACTGGTCAGATGATGCCGGCCGGATTGAGTGCCTGATTCGGGGCTTAAATCCCTGGCCCAGCGCCTATACGAGGCTGGATAACAAGACGCTGAAAATCTGGAGGGCCCAACTGGTTTCCGACGGAAAGATGGCGGATCCGGGGTGCATTGTAAAGGTTACAAAGGATGCCATCTGGGTACAGACGGGCAGCGGGGTGCTTTCACTCCTTGAAGTGCAGCTGGAAGGGAAGAAACGAATGACGGCAGAGGCGTTTTTGAACGGTTATGCCGTGGAAGAGGGAACTTATTTGAAACGAGGATAGGAGGAATGGCGATGCCTTATTTTTATTATTACTGGGACCCGACTTACATTCTCGTGGTAATTGGCGCAGTTATCTGTCTGCTTGCTTCCGCGAGAGTAAAGTCCACCTATAACAAATACGCACAGTACCGGAGCATGAGCGGCATGACCGGCGCGCAGGCCGCGGAGCGCATCCTGCATTCGGCGGGGATTTACGATGTGACCGTGCGCCATATATCGGGAAATCTGACGGACAATTACAATCCGTCACAGAAAACGCTGAATTTATCGGATGCGGTGTATGCGGACACTTCGGTGGCGGCAATCGGCGTGGCGGCGCATGAATGCGGACATGCCATCCAGCATCAGCAGGGCTATGTGCCGCTGACGCTGCGAACGGCAATCGTTCCGGTGGCAAATATCGGATCCATGCTGGCGTGGCCGCTGATTGTAATTGGTCTGCTTTTTACCCGTTCGACCGGGGATGTGCTCATCCATATCGGAATTATCTGTTTTTCCCTGGCGGTGCTGTTTCAGCTCGTGACGCTTCCGGTGGAGTTTAACGCTTCCAGCCGGGCACTTAGGATTTTAGGACAGCAGGGAATATTGGGTGAGAGTGAACTGCCTTATACGAAAAAGGTATTAAGCGCGGCGGCGCTGACCTATGTGGCGAGCGCGGCGGCGGCGATTTTACAGCTGCTGCGTCTGGTACTTCTGTTTGGAGGACGAAGACGTGATGACTGATACGGCCAATACCAGAGAGCTGGTGCTTGGAATTCTGCTTGCGGTGGAGCGGGAGGAGGCTTACAGCCATCTTGTTATCCGCTCCGTGCTGGAGAAATACCAGTATTTAGAAAAACAGGAGCGGGCGTTTATTACCAGGCTTGCCGAGGGTACCATACAGCGGAGGATTGAACTGGACTATATCATAAACCGGTTTTCCAAGGTGCAAACCGCAAAGATGAAGCCGGTCATCCGAAATCTGTTGCGGATGAGTGTCTTTCAAATGAAGTATATGGATTCCGTGCCGGATTCCGCTGCCTGCAACGAGGCCGTCGCACTTGCCAAAAAGAAAGGCTTCGGCTCTCTTGCCGGTTTTGTCAACGGTGTGCTCCGAAATATCGCAAGGAATCTTTTGGAAATCTGTTATCCGGACGAAAAGAAAAGTTCCGTGGAGGCGCTTTCCGTCCGGTATTCCATGCCGGAGTGGATTGTACGCCAGTGGCAGGAGGCTTACGGAACAATGCGGACGAAGGAAATGCTGCATGCCTTTTTGCAGGAGGCACCGCTGACCGTGCGCACAAACCTTGCCAAAACGACGCCAAAGGAGCTTAAGGAGCGACTTCAAAAGGAAGGGGTGACGGCGGAGCCGTTGGATGAAACAAAATATCCGGGCTTATCTTATGCGTTTGCACTATCTTCGTATGATTATCTGGGGGCGCTGCCGTCCTTCCGGGAAGGTCTGTTTTATGTGCAGGATATAAGCTCCATGATGGTGGCCGAGCTTGCAGCGCCGAAAAAGGGAGACAGCATAATAGATGTCTGTGCGGCGCCGGGCGGTAAAAGCCTTCATCTGGCGGAGAAAATGGGGGGAACCGGGTGTGTGGAGGCGCGGGATCTCACGCCGGATAAGACGGCGCTGATCGAAGAAAACATACAAAGGTGCGGGGCAGAAAATGTCGTGGTACAGCGATGGGATGCGACGGTGCGAAAGGATGATTCCGTGGAAATTGCAGACCTTGTGATTGCAGATTTGCCC
>CALWBG010000062.1 GCA_944375975.1 uncultured Roseburia sp. | reverse complement strand
ATTGGCTATATTGTGCCGGAGCGTCACAAATAAGCCCTAATGGCAGACGCAAATTTGATATTTGCGTCGCCCCGTCGCGTAAAACGCTCCGGAATGGAGGTTATTATGGCACAGTCCATCGGTCAAAAATTTACACCCGCAGCTCTGCTTCGGTTCGCATTTCCGTCAATGATTATGATGATGCTCATGTCCTGTTACACCATTGTAGACGGAATTTTTATTTCACGCTTTCTGGGAGATAACGCATTATCCTCGGTAAATATTGTCTATCCCGTCATCAACATTCTGCTGGCCATCGGCGTAATGCTGTCCACCGGAGGCAGCGCCGTTGTGGCAAAAAAGATGGGAGAGGGAAAACAGGATGAGGCCAAACAGGACTTTTCTATGTTTACCGCCATCGGCGTTGGCGCAAGTCTTGTGATTCTGGCCGTCACGCTTCTGTTTTCAGAGCCTGTCTGCCGTATGCTGGGTGCGAACGATGCCCTGCTTGAAAACTGCATGGCCTATCTGCGCACGGTAATTTTATTTGCTCCGGCCTGTATGCTGCAAAGCCTGTTCCAGGCGTTTTTCGTGACAGCCGGAAAACCGCATATCGGACTTACCCTCATTGTCAGCGCCGGCATCTGCAACGGTATCCTGGACTATGTCTTTCTCGGTCCGTTGGGCTTCGGCATCGAGGGAGCCGCCCTCGCCACCGGAATCGGACAGATGATTCCCGCCGTATTCGGCGTCTGCTATTTTTTCTTTGTAAAAGGGGATTTGCATTTCACGGGATTCCGTGTTTACGGAAAGACATTGGGTGCAGCCTGCGTAAACGGCTCCTCCGAAATGGTCACAAATCTCTCCAACGCGGTAATTACGTATCTGTTCAATCAGACCATGCTGCGCCTCGCGGGAGAATCCGGCGTTGCCGCGATTACGATTATCCTGTACGCGGAATTTTTATTTAACGCGCTCTACCTTGGATTTTCAATGGGGGTTGCCCCGGTAATCAGCTACCACTATGGGGCAAAAAACGATACGGAGCTTCAAAATATCTATCGTATCAGCCGGAGGTTCGTCATTCTTTCCTCCTTTGTGATTACGGCAGTCTCTTTCCTTGCCTCTGATGGTATCGTTGGGATTTTTGTCAACAACAGTACGCAAACCTATGCGCTTGCTGTGGAAGGTTTTTCCCTGTTTTCCCTGGCCTTTTTATTCAGCGGATTTAATATATTTTCATCGGCGCTCTTTACCGCTCTGTCTGACGGAAAAACCTCGGCAATTATCTCTTTTATAAGGACCTTCGGTTTTATCCTGCTGTCCCTTTTAACACTCCCGGCTCTTTTGGGCGTAACCGGTGTCTGGATGGCGATTCCGGCGGCAGAATTTTTTACTATGTTTTTATCGTGGTATTTCCACCGCTCCAAAAGAAGCGTTTACCATTATGCCTGAAGGGAAGACTCCGAAGCTTTTCTTCCGAGATATGCCAGAATATCCTTCCTTGTGACGATACCGATAAATACGTGCTTGTCATCCACAACAGGGACAAAATTCTGGTTCATGACCTTATCAAACAGGTTTTCCATGGATTCCTGGATATTGACAGCCTGATTGTCCCTCCGCCGCTCAATGGACGTAATCGGCATGTCCTCCAAAAGCTTAAGCTGCGGAAAGTTCCGGTCCTTTAAGAACCAGAGCAGGTCGCCTTCGGTAACGGTACCTATATATCTTCCGCCCTCGCTTAAAAGCGGAATCGCGCTGTAGCCGTGGTATTCCATTTTTTCCAGGACCTGACGAAGCGTATCGGTCTCTTCCACATACGCTACTTCCTTTTTCGGCGTCAAAAAAAACAATATATTCATACAAGCACCTTCAATTCTGATGTATTTGATGGCCCTATTGTACCAGAAATTTCCTTGCTCCGCAAACAGGCAACATTTTTTCATAAAAACAGCGCAGATACCCTCTCTGGGGCACTGCGCCGTTTTTATCTATAATGCTGTTCCCTTATAAACTATCTTAGCAAACACCCTGTGCCAGCATCGCATTCGCAACCTTCTCGAAGCCTGCGATGTTTGCTCCGGCAACGTAATTGCCCTCCATGCCGTAGCGCTTTGCTGCGTCATCGATGTTGTGGTAAATATTTACCATAATCTGCTGCAATTTTGCGTCAACCTCTTCAAAGGTCCAGCTCAAACGCTCGCTGTTCTGGGTCATCTCAAGTGCTGAGGTTGCCACGCCGCCGGCGTTTGCAGCCTTGCCGCAGATAAACCATACGCCGTTCTCCTGCAGATACTTTGTCGCGTCAAGCGTGGTCGGCATGTTTGCTCCCTCGCAGACCGCCTTACAGCCGTTTGCAACAAGCTGCTTCGCATCGTCAAGCAACAGTTCGTTCTGCGTTGCACACGGAAGTGCGATATCGCATTTTATCTGCCATACGCCGCGTCCCTCATGATACTCCGCGCTCTTTCTTGCAGCCGCATACTCGGTCAGACGCGCGCGCTTTACTTCCTTAATCTCCTGTAACAGCGCAACGTCAATTCCTTCGGGATCGTAAATCCAGCCTGTGGAATCCGAGCAGGTCACAACCTTTGCGCCCATCTGCTGTGCCTTCTGGATTGCGTAAATTGCAACATTTCCGGCGCCGGAAACCACAACGGTCTTTCCTTCCATGGACTCGCCGTGGCACTTCATCAATTCTTCCGTTATGTATAATAAGCCGTATCCGGTAGCCTCCGTACGTACCAGAGAGCCGCCGAAGGTTAAGCCCTTACCGGTCAGAACGCCCTCGTAGGTGCCTTTGATTTTCTTATACTGGCCAAACATATAGCCTATTTCCCTTGCACCGGTTCCGATGTCGCCGGCCGGAACATCCACGTCTGAACCGATATATTTGCAAAGCTCCGTCATAAAGCTCTGGCAGAATGCCATTACCTCTCTGTCAGATTTGCCCTTCGGGTCAAAATCGGAACCGCCTTTGCCGCCTCCGATTGGAAGTCCGGTCAGGGAATTTTTGAAAATCTGCTCGAATCCGAGGAACTTGATAATACCGATATTTACGGACGGATGTAAGCGAAGACCTCCCTTGTACGGTCCAATCGCATTGTTAAACTGTACACGATACCCGGTATTTACCTGCACCTGGCCATTATCGTCCACCCACGGCACACGGAATTTAAACTGACGGTCCGGCTCTACCAGACGCTCAAGCAGAGCTTCCCTGCGGTATACCGCTTCATTTGCGTCAATCACCGGTCTTAAAGACTCCAATACCTCTTCTGCAGCCTGTAAAAATTCAGGTTCAGAAGCATTTTTCTCGCGTACGCGCGCGAGCACCTCATCCACGTAACCCATTTTACAAATCTCCTTACTTGTTAGTTATACTCCTGCCTGCCCCATGCATGGCAGTTCCAGACGGTCTCCCGTTGGATTTTCATCAACACTTTTATTTTAGTATAAAATGCAGCTTCATGCAATCCTTTTTTCTTTATCCCGCTAAATTATTAACGTTTTGCAGTAAAAAGGAGGAAGTTTTGCAGGATTTTGCCGAAAATAATTCATTTCCTATTCTAATTGAAACTTATTCATTTCCTCCCGAAGCTTCTCTGCCAGCCCTGCCACATCATGGCTGGAGTTGGAAATCTTTTCAATGGACTCTGACTGTATGTTGACTGATGCTGCCGCCTCCTGCATACACGCCGCATTCTCCTGCGACAATGCCGAGAGATCGTTAATCACATCCACGATGGTTTTGCGGCTCGCCTTCATGTCCTGAGTGGATTGCGCCAGTCTGTCACACTGCCGCTCCATCTCCTGGATGGTCTGCGTAATTTCGTCAAATTTTTGCTTTGTTTTTTCAACGCTCTCATTCTGCTCTACGGAAGCCTCCTGCATAACGCCAATCGTACCTACCGCTTCCTGCATTTTGTCGTACAGGTCTTTGATGATTCCCTCAATCTGCGCTGTCAGTGAATTGGTTTCCTGTGCAAGGTTGCCGATTTCGGTGGCAACCACGGCAAAGCCTCTTCCAGCCTCGCCCGCTCTTGCAGCCTCAATGGAAGCATTCAACGCCAGCAGATTTGTCTGCTCCGCAATTCCACGGATTTCCTCGCTGGCACTCTTAATGCGCTCTGTCTGGCGGCTTGTTTCCTCAATCACCGTCTGCACACGTTTTGAGCTTTCCCCGTTCTGCTGCGTCTTTTCCACTAGAACATCCAGCACCTCAACACCCTGACGCTCGATTTCCTCCACAGCGGAGGTCGCTTCCTTCAGACTGTCCATATTATGCTCCACAACCTCAATGAGTTCATTTAAGCGTCCTACCTGAGCGTTGCCTTCCGTTGTCTGATTTGCCTGTGTGGTTGCACCCTCCGCAACCTCCTCTACTGTCTTGGAAAGCTGTGCGCTGCTGTCGCGCACCTCTGTACATACGTCAAAAAGATTGGTAGACTGGGTCCCAAGCTGTCCGGAAATCTGCCGGACATCCTCCGCCATATTGATGAGGCTTTCCTGCATCACCAAAAAGCCGTTGCTGATCATTCCGATTTCGTCAGAACGTTTCCGGTACTTTTGAAGGGCATCGCCGGCCTCCATTCTCAAATCGTAATTGGAAAGCTTTTCAATCCGCACGCTAAGCTGCCGCAGAGGCTTTGACAGGATAAAGAAAATAAACCCGCAAAGCAAAACAATCAAAATAAGCGCAAAAATCACACAGACGAACGTAACCTTCACAGTAGCCTGATTCAAAATCCCGTCCATCGTATCCTCATCCACCGGTATACCGATATTGAGCGCCCCCTGAAGCGCCCCGCTGTCATCATAAATAGGAGTAAGAATATCGAGCGTTCTACCGCCGCTGACGGGATCCGTATAATATCCGGCGTACGCCTGGCCCTCGCGCGCCGCTGCCAGACTTCCTTCGTCTTCAAGCACAAGCCCGATTCTATCATGATTGCTGTGCGCAACCGCCGTCACGACGCCGTCCACATCCTCCAGATAAAGCGCGTAATTAAACTCGTTCTGACTGTTAATGTCATCGATAAATTCCTGATACTGCTCCGCCGTCTCACAGCCCCTGGCTTCCATAATCTGTCCGTAAGCAACCACCAGCTTGTAGTCCTCCGTCTTCCACTGGTTTAATACTTCTTCCTCCAGAATATTGATTACCACATAATTATTAATGATAAAAACAATAGCAAGAGCAATGGTAATAAACGGTATCAGCTTTAAATTGATACTTTTCTTCATACTAAAGTTCCTCCTTCCGAAGAAAGACCTGCGGAACCCAAAGAACCGCAAACCTTTTCTGCCGCTCTTTTCTTCTACCACTGTACAATACTTGAGCACTTTTGTCAATTTTCTATGATTTTTTTATCAAATTTTGTCTATAGTTTACAAATTTAAGCTATAATAGACGATAAATGAGAATCGCTATCAATACTCCGATAATACTGGCTATGGTTATTTTGATGGAAAGCCCAAAGGTAATCACCAAAATACCCAGATCCAGAACGATTGGTTCCGCGAATCCGAAGCTCTGTCCGTAATTAAGCCAGCTCAGTCCCGATACGCCCGCTGCCAGATTTCCGATAAAGCCTCCCAGTACGATGCCTGCCAATAACAGCAGAAATAATGCCCAGTTATTTTTTCCCAAAATTCCTCTGCTCATGCCGTCCTCCGTTTCCTTCACGCGTTTTTGTCTGCCGCATTCCCGGCACGCGCCGTTTTATCACAAATGCAATTCCTCATAGCCGCGGATCATCAAATCACTGTTCTCCCGGATGCGGAACTTTTTGAAATACGCCGTCTCTTTCGGAATCCATAGCTTCCGAAACAGTTCCAGTTTCTTTTCTCCGCTGCGCTTTCTGATGTTGTAAATTTGATTTGCGTCATCAATATCCACAAAAATTTTCAAATCATACGGTTCCCCGAAATACGGGTGCATGCTGTAGGAGCCCTCCACAATATTGACCGCCGCCGGAAGAATCAGTTCATCTTCCCGAAAGCTCCTGACCGCGCAGTCAAAGGGACGGTAGCAAACCGGCGCTCCGTTAAGGATGGGCTTTAGCACCTCTTCCCGAAAACGCTCATAATCGACATTGCCGCCTGTTTCCGCCAGCCGTTCCTCCGTCCGCTGGCAGTCCTGAAGGAAAAAGTCGTCCATATGAAAAAGATTGGCATCAAACTGCCGTTTCAGATAAAAACCGAGCGTCGTTTTTCCGCTCCCGCATTTCCCGTCAATCGCTATCAGCAGAGGTTTTTGCCCCTTCTGCTCTATCAGCCGACCGACCGCCGCAACGGCAGGCTCAAACCGTCTCCTGCAATCGTCCTTTAACGGCGGTGAGCCTGAGGTCAGAATGTCATCCCTCATAAGTCTTCCTTATCCTTTCCATGCCGCTTTGACATAATATAAGCCTATTGTACCATATCTTCCGGATAAAGTTGAAGCTTTTTTTGTCACATGGGAAGTGCTGTTGGAGAAGAAAAAATACTCACAAATTTTATACGATAACAACATAAAATCAAGCGGAATCAGTTCGAAGGTACAATATAATGTAAATTGAGCCTTGCATGCGGTACAGGCGTATCAGCATTTCAAGGCTCTTTTGTCATTCAAATATACAATTCGCATTCCTTTTTCACTGAGCATACCTTTTTCAGCATCGCATTGACCGCAGCAAGCATCACGCTGTTTACTTTCCGCGCAGAGTGGGGACAGATGGTAACGCAGCGCATACATGAGATACAGGCGCTGCCGTTTACCTTTTTCGGATCATCCCTGTCGATTGCCTGAACAGGACATTGTTCAGCACATAAACCACACTCGGTACAGTCCCTGGAAGGCTTTGGTACCATACCGCCACCACCGGCCTTTTTGTATGGACGGTTTCCCGGGATAGCGGGTTCCGATACATCCCCCGCAGACAGTTTCCTCTGAATATGTTCAGCAAATTCCTTAAGCAAAGCCTGATCTTGCGCATCAGGGCGACCTGCTGCAAACTGACGGGCAATGGAGTGCTCCGCAATCGCCGCAACGGCAGATATGACGCAAAAGCCTGCCTGTTTAGCGGTATCCTGGAGTTCAACCAGGGTATCCTCATATGCCCGATTGCCATAAACACAAACGAGAACCGCTCTTGCACCGTTTCCCTTTATTGCAGCAATGCGTTTGACTGCAGGTTCCGGCACACGGCCTCCATATGATGGAACGGCAATGACCGCGACATCCTCTTCGGTGAGTGAAATATCCGCAAAATTCTTCCCGCTGTCCGTCAAATCAACAGACAGGATTTCCTGCCCCAGTTCATTTGCTAATACATCTGCTGCTTTTTTTGTTCCACCGGTCGGGCTGAAACAGATTTCATAAAGTTTCATTTTGTATTTCCTCCAATTATTTTTTTCAATTATCCATATAATGTACCAGGTATCATCCGGAATATAAAAACAACTCCATCGCCATCCTTTTCTACTACAGTGGAGCGTCCATTTCCGAACGTAAGATTCCGCTTGCAATCTTTATACCCAGAAGGTAAAATCTTTTAATGTAAAAGATAAAATTACATCTTTTATAAGAGTAGCATGGAAGAAATGTAAAGTCAAGAATTACATCCAGAACTATCACAAAATGCTTTTTAAGGAGGGGTTGCCGTGCACATTAGTATGAAATGTTCCATAGCGGTGCATTGCCTGATTTTTATATACGAAGCGAAAGGAAAAGCACGAGTCACGAGCACGCTGCTGGCACAAAGCACCGGGTGCAATCCGGTCGTGATCCGCAACGTGTTCAGCGCCTTGAAAAAAGCAGGAATCATCAAGGTTGCGCGTGGTGCGGGCGGCGCCGAATTGTGCAAGGACCCTTCGGAGATTACTTTGCATATGATCTACAATGCGCTGGAACCGGACGGACTGTCCTCCTTGATTGGGATTCATCCATGTGAAGGCCGGAAATGCCCGGTGGCACAAAATATTCGCCTGGTATTGCAAGGACCTTACCAGGCGATCGAAGATTCCATTCGACATACGATGGAGGGAATCACCCTGGATTCTATGATTCAGGATTTTCACAGCAGATTATCGGGAACCGTTTAGCTGCGCGTCCCTGCCGATGGAAATCCCCGGCTGCCCGGGTAGTTTCAAATCAGATATGAAAAATGCTCTAAGTGACTGCTTTCTGAACCATGAGAAAACTCATAATTAAGAAGTCACTTAGAGCATATGTCCCCCTGCCCACAGGAGGATTTTTATTATTATTTATTCTTCACTCTCTCCGTAGACCTGCTGAAAAAAGTCTACCAGCTTCGCCAGTGAATAAATCAAAACCGTGGTCTCCTGCTCCGATAAGGCTCCCTTGACATGGTCAATCATCCGCCAGTGGAATTCCTCGTGATGCTTATAGGCCCTCTTTCCTTTCTCGGTAAGGTAAACCCAGACGACCCGTTTATCCTGCTTGCTGCGCTCCCGCACGACATAGCCTTTATCCGTCAGTCCGTCCATCGCCTTCGTTAGGGTTCCCGTCGTGACGTTCATCAGCTTTGCCACGGCGCTCATACTTTTGGGTTCCGCCGTGCCAATCGCCTCAATCACGTGAAAATCATTGTAGGTAATGTCCTTAAATTCATCCGTAATCAGAGACCTTCCCTCAATCTCCATGATGTCCTTGAACAGTCTTACCAATAATGTATTTAATACTTCATCCGTCGTCATCCGTTATACTCCTATTCATGACAGTTTACGACCCCTGCCGTCTGTCTGCCGGAGTACGCCTGCCCCTACCAGACCAAAACCGTTGCTCCCCAGGTCAGTCCCGCGCCAAAGCCTGCCAAAACAATTTTATCGCCTTTTTTTATCATACCGCGCTTATTTACACTGTCGAGCAGAATCGGAACGCTCGCCGCGGAGATATTGCCGCACTCCTGCAGATTGGTCGGGAACTTTTCCATCGGCTGATGCAGTCTTTTTGCCACGGACTCAATGATGCGCAGATTTGCCTGATGAAGAATAAACCAATCGATCTCATCCATGGAAAAGCCTGACTGCTCCACGACCTCCCGAACGGCTTCCGGCACGGTCTTAACCGCAAATTTATAGACCTCCTGACCGTTCATGAAAACATAGGAAAGTGACGCGTCATTTTTTACGAAGGGATTATTCACCGGACGGTTGTTGCAGTTTAAAACCATGCCGCGGGCACCGTCAGACCCTTGCAGCATACTGATAATCCCGCTTTTTTCCGCGCTGCTCTCCTCTACCGTAACAACCGCAGCGCCCGCTCCGTCACCGAACAGCACGCAGGTTCTCCTGTCGCTCCAGTCCATAATTTTTGAGAGCGTCTCGGCTCCGATGACAAGCGCATTTCGGTAATCGCCGCCTGCAAGATACATCCGCGCGGTATTCAGTGCGAACAGAAATCCCGAACATGCCGCATTTATATCAAACGCCACGGCATTTGACGCTCCCAGCGCGCTCTGCACCTCGCAGGAGAGATTCGGCAGAAGCTTATCCGCCGTCACGGTCGCCGCTATTATAATGTCCAGTTCCTCCGGTTTCATTCCGGCGTTTTCGAGCGCCTGTCCGGCAGCCTCCACCGCGAGCCCCGTCGTCGTTTCCTCAACCGCCAGGTGACGTGCTTCAATCCCGGTGCGGGTCCGAATCCACTCGTCTGAGGTATCCATCAGCCTGCTCAAATCATCGTTGGTCACTCTAAGCTTTGGAACCGCGCTTCCGGTTCCTTTTATTTTGATATCCATATAAACCTCCATTCAGGAGCCGCAAACCGGGAACATCATACATACGGCAAATCGCCGTTTCCCGTTTTAAAACGCCCGGAAACGCGCATAGCGCTCCGCCGCAAGCTGCTCTCCCGTCTTGCCCTGCTGCCGCTCTAAAAACGCTTTCATATGTCCCTTCATGTATCTGGAAATAGACTCGCACGCCTTTTCGTCGGCGGTTCCGTATTCCGGAATAATCTCCTCTATCACATGAAGGCGATACAAATCCTGCGCCGTAATTTTCATAACTTCGCTTGCTTCCTTCGCCCGTTTTCCGTCCTTCCAGAGAATCGAGGCAAAGCCCTCGGGTGAAAGCACGGAATACGTCGCGTTTTCCAGCATCCATACCTCGTTGCCGACCGCCATAGCAAGCGCGCCGCCGCTTCCGCCCTCGCCTATCATCAGGCAGAGCACTGGAACCTTAAGCGCCGACATTTCGTAAAGATTTCTCGCAATAGCCTCGCCCTGTCCGCGCTCCTCCGCTTCCTTTCCGCAGAACGCGCCGGAAGTATTCACAAAAGTAATCACGGGCCGGTTGAACTTCTCCGCCTGCTTCATCAGGCGCAGCGCCTTGCGGTAGCCTTCCGGGGACGGCATCCCGTAGTTGTGCTTCATACAGTCCTTTAAATCCTTGCCCTTATGGATGCCGATTACCGTCACCGGCTGCCCGTCAAGATAAGCGACACCACCCACAACCGCGGGGTCGTCCGCATACTGCCGGTCTCCGTGCAGCTCCATGAAATCATCAAAAATATGCTCCATATAATCAACCGAGGCACAACGGTCCACCTTTCGCGCCGCCTTGACCTTTTCCCACGCGCTAAGCGGGTGCGACTTTGTCGCGCGCTCTTTCATCAGCTCCGTCGGCTCGTAGCAGTCGTCGCTGCGCAGCGGATCGAAGTTCGCATAGCCCTCCGTCTTATGGTGCATTTTCAAAATGCGGTAAAGCGTCATCTTCAAATCCTTCCGCTCTACCACCGCGTCCACAAAACCGTGGGAAAGCTGAAATTCCGCGCGCTGGAAGCCCTCGGGAAGCTTTTCCCCGATGGTCTGCTCAATGACGCGGGGTCCCGCAAAACCAATGAGCGCGCCCGGCTCCGCCAGAATAATGTCTCCAAGCATCGCGAAACTCGCAGTCACGCCGCCCGTCGTCGGGTCGGTCAGTACCGGCACATACAAAAGGCCGGCGTCAGAATGGCGTTTTAAGGCCGCGGAAGTCTTTGCCATCTGCATCAGGGAAACAATTCCCTCCTGCATCCTCGCACCGCCGGAGCAGCAAAACAAAATCACCGGAAGAGAGAGCTCTGTCGCGCGCTCCACGGCAAGCGCGATTTTTTCTCCCACCACATGGCCCATACTGCTCATCAGAAATCTCGCGTCGCAGATACCGAGGACGGCATCTTCCCCGTATATTTTACAGCGCCCGACCGTAACCGCCTCGTGAAGCCCGGTTTTTTCCCTTGCCGCCGCAAGTTTTTCGGGATACCCCGGAAAATCGAGCGGATTTTCCTCCGCAAGATCCTCGAACCACGGCTCGAAGGTTTTTGCGTCCGCAACCATTTTAATCCGGTTTTTTGTGCGCACACGGAAATAATTTCCGCACTCGTAGCAGACATATTTATGCTTTTCCGCTTCCTTCTTGCTGATTTCCCTGCCGCAGGAGGGACATACGATGGTTTTCGGCGCTTCCTGCTTTTTTTCCGATGCAGCAGCATCTGCGGCCGTTTCTTCCTTGGGCGCTGCGCTCTCGTGCTCTGCGTTTATTTCCTCACCTTTACCAAAAGGCATTTCTTTTGCGGTTTCCTTTTTCCTTTTAAAAAATGCTGCCATTTTGTTCTCCTGTCATCCTCCGATGGCAAAGGTCAGCTCTGCGGCACAGACGACCTTGCCGTCCACCGTCGCCTTCGCGCTTCCCACGCCAATCGGGCCTTTCTGCTTTATGATTTCCGTCTCCAGTATCAATACATCACCCGGGACAACCTTCTGCCTGAATTTTGCGGAATTGATTCCCGCGAAATAGGCGGTTTTCCCGCGGTTTTCCTCCATGCCGAGAATCGCGACCGCCCCGGTCTGCGCCAGCGCCTCAATAATCAGCACGCCCGGCATCACCGGCTCATTCGGAAAATGCCCGTTAAAAAACGGCTCATTGTAGCTGACGCATTTTTTTGCGACGGCACGCACTCCCGGCGTAAGCTCCTCCACCGTATCAATCAGCAGAAATGGCTGGCGGTGCGGAATGATTTCCATAATCTGTTTCGTTGTTAAAACCGACATACTTTCCCCATTTCTGCGCTGCTTTTTGCGCATAACAAGTTTGCTGTCAAGCAGCGCGCAGACACAAACTTGCGAGTGAAAAATTTATTTTTCACTCTTTCCCTTCATTTTCAGCCGCTGTATTTCTTCAGAAGAATGCTCGCGTTATGTCCGCCGAAGCCCAGGGAATTGCTCAGGGCGTAGGGAATATCCATTTGAACCGCCTCTTTACAGTAATCAAGATCCAGCTCCTCATCCGGCGTCGTATAGCCCACGGTTGCATGAACAAAGCCTTCCTCCAGCTCCTTGACGCAGGTTACGAACTCGATTGCTCCCGCCGCTCCCAGCAGATGTCCCACCATGGATTTTGTGGAATTGATTTTCAGTTTGTCCGCATATTCGCCGAACGCCAGCTTAATTGCCCTCGTCTCAAACAAATCGTTGTGGTGCGTAGCGGTTCCATGCGCATTGATGTAGGTGACATCCGCCGGAGTTACCCCGGCATCCTCCATTGCGTTGACCATTGCCCGCGCCGCTCCCGCGCCGTCCTCCGCCGGTGAAGTGATGTGGTATGCGTCCGAGGAATTGCCGTAGCCGACAACCTCCGCATAGATTTTCGCGCCTCTCGCTTTTGCGTGTTCCAGCTCCTCGAGCACAACGATTGCCGCGCCTTCGCCCATGACAAAGCCGCTTCTGTTTTTATCAAACGGAATCGAGCATTTCTTCGGATCGCTCTCGGAAGAAAGCGCGGTCAGAGCCGCAAAGCCTGCAATTCCAATCGGGCAGACCGCCCCTTCCGTACCGCCGGAAACCATCACG
>CALWBG010000061.1 GCA_944375975.1 uncultured Roseburia sp. | reverse complement strand
TCGCACGTTTCCGTTTCTCTGTTTAGAAACTCCAACGTACTCAACTGGGTCTATCCGACCCATAATAAAAAACGCCGTGTGATGGCAGCTCCATCCATACGGCGTTTTTTTGTTTGCAAAGCTTATGAAAAAAACTCATCCACAAGGAGCCTTCCGATTGCCCCGTTGCTTCCGACAATGTCCGCTTTCCCGGAAAAATCGATTTTGCCGCCTGCGAAATCGGTAACGGCTCCCCCCGCCTCCTCAACCAGAAGCAATCCGGCCGCATAATCCCAGGGCTTGAGATTTCTTTCAAAATAAGCCTCGGTCCTCCCGCACGCCACATAGGCAAGCTCGAGCGCGGCGGAGCCAAGCCTGCGGATGTCAGCGCACTTTTCAAACACGTCCGCAAAAAGGAGAAACGTTTCCCTGGCCTGCCGCTTATCATAAGGCGCAGTCCCGACGGAAATGAGGCTTTCCTTCATCTGCGTCCTTGCACTGACAGAAATCCTTCTTCCGTTCAGCCGCGCTCCCTTTCCCTTTTCCGCCAAAAACAGTTCATCCGTATACGGGTGATACACAATCCCAAGCACCAGCTCCCCACCCCTTGCAAGAGCAAGCGAAAGCGTGCTGTGCCCAAAATCATGAATAAGGTTTGTCGTCCCGTCCACGGGGTCTAAAATCCAAACGTCCCCCGCAAAATCAATATCGCTGTTGTCCTTTTCCTCCCCCATAAACTGCACCCCGGGATAAAGTTCGTAAAGCTCCTGCCTTACCTGCTCCTGCACCCTGATGTCCACCTGCGTCACGTAATCCGCAAGTCCCTTTTCTGTGATCTGCGCAGAACGTTCCCGGTCCATAAACAGCGGCTTTACCCGTTTTACCACTTCTACAATGCGCTCCGTGTCCATTCCCATCTCTTTTTCTCCTTCGTCCTGTCGGCCCTGGCGGGCGTTTTACGCCTGGATGCGAAAGTCCCCCGCATCCTTTGACTTGATATTCATCGTAATGCTGCAATCGGCCATGTGCTCATAATTGACCTCAAGCTCATAATCCACTTTCACATCAATGTTATGCTCCGACTCCTGTATCTCGACCCTTTTGGCGTCTATGCCTATGAGAAGACTCCCGTAGGGCGTGTAATAATAAGTCACGTTCTTACGGTTTTTCTCAAACATCATATGTACATTGGAGGCTCCCTTTTTGGTGATGTCGAGAAAATCATCGTTCAGCTTGATGATATTTTTCGTGGTTCCCGGCACTCCTTCCATGACCTCCTCGTAAACAATATAATGCTTTCCATTCCGTTTATAATAATCTCCGGATGTAATAAGCTCGATTGGCTCGTTATCGTTTTCCGGCGCAAACTGAAGTCCGCTGATTTTTACCAAAACCTCTTTTGTCATTGTAATTTCTAATCCCCATTTCCAGCCCGGCATCCGCCGTCCATCTTATTCAGCATTATATTAACCTCTTTTTTCTCAGGATTCAATACTATTCTTCATTGCCTGTCAAATTTCGCCCGCAAAGCTCATTCAAAAAATCCAGATACCGAAACCGGACACGGTAATTTCCCGACGAAAAAACCTCCTCGTATTCCTCCGCGGAGAGCACCTCTTTTAAAGAGCTTTGCGCATCTTCATCGACAACCTCATAAACACTCCCCGAAAAGCACATATTCGGATACATGACACACCACCAGTTATGCCCCGCTCCTTCCCCGATGACAACCTCAAGCGCCTCGTACTCTCCCGCCGGAAAGGTGTAGCTTCCGTAGGTCTTTACCGGGAAGTCAGTCTCTGTCAGGCTCGCCGTTACCTCATAATCATAGCCGGCCTCGGCCACGACCTCCCGCGCCGTCTGTTCAATCCGCGGAATCTCCCGCTCCAGGATTCTCTCGGAGGCCTCCCTGCTGTCCGCACCCGCCAGACGCTCTCCAAGCGCCGCTCCTACGGCGTCCCGCACGGCAAGCTTCAGCTCCTGATCCTCCCCTGTATCGCTGTTTGCAATCACATGAAACCTGATAATCTTGTCCGCAATCTGACGCTGAAGCCGGAACCGCTTTTCATACTGTCCCCCTGTAAAAGCAGCCAGCAGGCAGGCCGCACCAACCATTATGTAAACAAACATTTTTCTGTTTTTCCATCGCTTCATGGGAAATACTCCTTTTCCTTTGATAGTCAGAAGTATTTCCCATTGCTCACCTTTTATTCAGACGAAGGATAAAAAATTCCATCCGACGTCACAGATTCACCCACGTAATGTCGGTTTGATACCCGATTTCCATGTCCTCCTCAAAGCGCTCCGGCTCCTTTTCATAAAACCTGTACCACTCCCGCCGGTCCCCTCCGAGCTTTTTAAAGCTGTTTGTAACATCCGCCCGTGCCTCTCCCTTAAGCATTTCCTCCGCCACGGCATTCCTATAAGCCTCCGCCATCCGTTCAACCTCTTCCTGGCTTTTTCCCTCTCCCGGCTGCTGATACATCAATTCACCGCTGCAAACGATTTCTACCGCAATTTTTCCGTCCTCCTCAATCGAAATACGGTTGTGGGACGAAAACAGGCGCAATGTGCAATTTTGACCCAGCTTAATATAATAATTATCCAGTTTATTCTGTGTAAAATAGGATAAAAGAGCCGTCCCGCTCTCTGCCCGGCCGTCGGGGGTTCCTCGCTTCCAGATATAATAATCCGTAACCGCCGGCTTCCCGTCCTCCTCCTCCACATACGGAATCCACAGCGTTTCCTGCCGATTCTTCTGCTCCTGATAAAGCATACCAAGCGTCGGATATGCCGTCTTTTTGATTTCCGACACATTTTCAAACAAATCCTCCAGATATGTGCCGACGGATTCGCCCGCGCCGCCTCCGAGCTCCATAATCTTTTCGGCATCCTTCGCGACCACAACGTAGGTACTTCTCGGAACATCACTCTTTTCCTCGAGAAACGTAAGAAATTCTTCCATTTTCCCCGTGTTCTCTACAAATTCCTGCTCCAGGATAATAACCTTCATGTGGCTGTAGTCGATTACCCGATTGCCGGACTGCCCCACGGCAAGCCATGCCTCCGCAAAGTCCCCGGTATTCCTGACCGCCATCTCCACCGGAAAATTGCGTTCTTCAAGCTCCGAGGAAGCGCATCCCGAGAGTCCTGACGCCGCAAACAGTACAAGCAGCAGCAGACCCGCGCGTTTTGCCCCCTTTTTCCGCAGAAACAGGCGGCGCGCGGCGAGCAGCAACGCTACAAGGACCAGAAACGGCACCCCGGCATACCATAAAAATTTCTCATAGAGTCCGGCCATAGGGCTATTGCGGTAAAATACCGCGGCGACGGCAAACACGCACACGAGAATCAATATCTGCCCGCCCTTTTTTTTCATAAAACGCTCCCCCGGACGCCCCAAAAGACGCCCAAGCATCAGTTCTCCATAAAAAATAGAGCCGTTCAGGAGTGCGTACAGCGTAAAAAACCAGATTCCGAACATAAAGGCGTCCGCCCGTTTTAAAAATCCGCCGGTTATTTTTACGGTACTCATCAGCGTAACCGCCGGAAATTCCATCTGCGCGAGTGCATTTGATCCGAAAATACCGAGCAGTATCAGATACAAAACGGCGCATATCGCCCCGGTAAAAAGAAGCGCCGCCCGGCCCGCGCGCACAAGGCTCTCACGCCGCTTTGCATATCCTCCCACAAAGGGAATCAAAAACACAATGGACATGCACACAAATACATAATAGCTCCCCGCCAGCACATCCTGCGGGGGTGACATAAATACCGGCGTCCAATAATCCGCGTCAATCTCGTCGAGCGCCGACGCGAGCATAAGAAACAGCGGAATCAAAACAAGCCAGAACAGCAGCTCATAAATCCTTGCCCTGCCTTCAATCCCGCTGGCAAGCCCGTACCAGGCCAAAAGCAAAATCAAAACAAGTACCAGCCAGTAGGATTCCTCCCGCAAAAGGCTTTTAACCACGGCCCCGGAAAACAGATACGCCGTATAGCCCGCCAGCAGCACCAGATATACCACATAACATGCCTGTATGAGCCTTCCCGCGAATTTGCCGAGCAGTTCCTCTAAATATTCCGGGTAGCTGCCCGTCATCTGCTTTACGCTTCCCTCCATCAGCTTTAAAAAAATAAGTCCTGCCAGGATTCCTGCGACAATGCAGAAAATACCGTCTCTGCCGCAAAAGCCCGCCAGCGTCGCCGGGATTACCAGCGTGCCAAAGCCCAAAAGATCGAATGTGAGCAGCCGAAACATCTGGCGTCCTGAAATTTTCCCGTTCCCTGAAAACATGCGCTACCTCCTTTTCGTCCCGGCTGCGGTCTTGTCGGGAAACGTCAGCTTCGTGCGTTTTTCCCGTCTGGCATACACAGGGCGTCTGGTCAGCTTTCTTATGGGCTGCCTCCACAGAAAATCCCGCTCGTCCTCATAGTCGTTGACATCCGCACCCACATAGGGCATCAGATACGGGATACCGAAGCTCTTTAGATGGGCAAGGTGAATCAGGACTGCCAGAAGCCCAAACAGCATACCGAAATATCCGAGCCACGCGCACAGCCCGATAAAGAAAAATTTGAGAAGCCGGAAGGCTGTCGCGAATTCCTCGTTTGGAATCGCAAAGGAACAGAGCGCCGTAAAGGAAATGACAATGACCACAATCGGGCTGACAAGATTTGCCTCCACTGCCGCCTGTCCGATAATCAGTCCGCCCACGATGCCGATGGTATTTCCCATCGCCCCGGGCAGCCGCACGCCCGCCTCGCGCAAAAGCTCAAAGGAAATCTCCATAATCAGTACCTCAATGACCGCCGGAAATGGTACACCGCTCCTTGCGTCCGCAAACGAAAGCAGCAGCATGGTAGGCAGAATTTGCGTGTGGAAATTTGTGACTGCCAGATAAAGCCCCGGCAGCGTCATTGCGAAAAAGGACGCCACATAGCGCAGAAGCCTCGCAAAGCTTGCGATTTCCCAGCGGTTATAGTAATCGTCGCTCGTTCGGATAAAGGAATTATAATCGGTAGGCAAAATCAGTCCGACCGGGGAATTATCCGACAGCAGCACGACACGTCCCTCCAGAAGCGACATTGCCGCCCGGTCAGGCCGCTCCGTCGTCTGAAACTGCGGAAACGGAGAGTACCATTTTTCCTCCGTGAGCTGCTCTATCACCCCGCTGTCAAGAACACCGTCAATCTCAAAGCCCTCCATGCGGCGCTCAATTTCCCGCACAAGGTCAGGATAAACAAGGTCCTCCATGTATACCAGGTAAATCAGCGTATTGGAGCGCACTCCTTTTTTCACCTGCTTCACCTTTACCTTCGGAGAACGGATGCGCTTGCGGATTAAGGCCGCGTTCTGCTTTACGGAGTCACAAAAGCCCTCATTGGAGCCGCGGATTACCTTTTCCGAGTCCGCTTCGCTGATACCCATATTCGGGTACCCGTCGTCCGGTATTTTTACGGCCCGGTCAAAGCCGTCCACAAAGAGAATCGCCTCCCCTGCCAGAAGCCCGGCCGCGGCGTCCTCAATCGTGTCAAAGTAGGTGGCGTCCGAAATATCAAGCGCATTGTTTTGAAGTGCCCGGTAAAGCTCCTGCTTATCAATGCTTCCCAGATATTTTAAGAGCTCACCGAGCGCGGAGGTTCCCGTGTCCACGGACACCTCAATAAAGGTCAGATAGCACGGCACATCCATATTCTTTCCGAGCTGAAACTGTTTTTTCTTAATATCCGCACATTCGTGGAACAATTCTTCCATATGGGCGATATTTTCGCTTAATAAACCGGTAATGGGCGTTTTCTTTTCCATCTGTCTGCCTCCCGCGGCGTAATTTGCTGACTAAAACAGGGTGCGTTTAACACCCAATCCTGGATATAGTCTGCGCCCGTTTTGTTTTTTTATTCCCATTCTCCGGTATTATTTTGTAGCCGGTACACCGGAAAAGCGCTATAATAAAAACAGCCCGGGCACAAAGCCCGGGTCCTCAGGAGGAACCATATGCTTATCAGAAAATACCAGCCAGCCGATTGTAACTATCTGGCAGAGCTTTTTTATCAAACCGTGCATTCCGTGAATGCGAAAGATTATACCCAAACACAATTAGACGCCTGGGCGACGGGAAGCGTTGACCTTGCGGAATGGAATCAATCGTTTCTGGAGCATGTTACGTTTGTGGCTGTCATAGACGGTGACATCGTGGGATTTGGGGATATTGACAAAACCGGATATTTAGACAGACTGTATGTCCATAAAGACTATCAGAGAAAGGGAATTGCGTCCGCCCTCTGCGACAGCCTGGAAGCTGCCGCAGACGCGGATAAAATCATCACTCATGCCTCCATAACGGCAAAGCCCTTCTTTGCCCGACGGAGGTACCGGGTGAAACAGGAACAGCAAGTGAAAAGACGCGGCGTATTCCTTACCAACTATGTGATGGAAAAACAGCTCCCGGCCTCTATTCCTGCTCCCGTATCATTTCCTTGACCGCGGTGACCTGATTTTTTACATGCTTGTGCATCGCCTCTGTCACACGCTGCTTATCTTTTTTCATCAGACCTTCGACAATCTCGCTGTGTTCACGCATCAGGGTCGGGTAATTTTTCTCGTCCTTTAAATATTCCACCCGATAACGGTACATCTGCTCCCGCAGATTGTTGAGCATATTCACAAGCTTCGGATTGCCGGTCGCCTGATAAATAATATCGTGGAATCTCACATCCGCCTCCGCGATTTTTTTCAGTTGCCTGGTCTTGGTGGATTCCTCAAACTCATGCATGGTTTCCGTCAGCAGCTCCAACTGCTCTTTCGTCATCTGCTCGCATGCAATCGAGGCCGCAAGCTCATCAAGCGCCTCCCGAATCTGCAACACATCCTCCATATCCTTTTCGGTCATCTTCGCGACCTCCGCCCCTTTTCTCGGAATCGTGACGGCAAGCCCCTCCTGCTCAAGCATACGGATTGCCTCGCGGATCGGAGTGCGGCTCACCCCGAGCTTTGCGGCGAGCTGCAGCTCCATCAGACGCTCCCCGGGCTTTAATTCTCCCTTTAAAATAGCTTCCCGCAATGTATTAAAAACAACATCACGCAGCGGAAGATATGCGTCCATGTTCAGCTTTAAATCCTCTGTCATTCTGTTCCTCCATTTCTTTTCCGTTCCTCCTGTGACCCGCGCCGCGCGGTCTCTTTTTCATACGACTATCTTGCATTATTATAAATACTGGTCAGATAAACCTGTCTCGCAAGCCCCGATGCCTGCATCGCTTCGTAAGCCACCCGCGCCTGTTCCGCATCTTCAAACAGGCCGAACACCGTAGGGCCGCTGCCGCTCATCATAGCATTAACAGCTCCGTGCCTTAGCATATGCTCTTTTATTTCCGCGATTACCGGATAATTCGGGATTGTCACGGTCTCCAGCACATTTCCCATATCAGCCGCTATTTTTGCCAAATCCTTCTGTCGGATGTCCTCCACCAGGCGGTCAATATCAGGATGTACCATCGTCTCATCCAGCTTTAAATGCTCATAGACAAACTTCGTCGAAACGCTGATCGGAGGCTTTGCGATGAGCACCGGACATTTTACCATCGGAGGCAGAGCTGTCAGCTTCTCACCGATTCCTTCCGCGAGCGCCGTGCCGCGCATAATGCAGTACGGTACATCCGCACCGATTTTTACGCCGCGCCGCATCAGCTCATCCCTTTTTAACCCGAGCTGAAACATACGGTTCATACCGTATAGTACGGCCGCCGCATCCGTGCTCCCTCCCGCCATACCAGCGGAAACCGGAATATGCTTATGAAGCCTTATGTCGATTCCATCCCGGATGCCAAATTCGTCCTTCAGCAGCTTCGCCGCCTGATAGACCAGATTATTTTCATTGGTCGGCAAAAAAGACAGATTCGTCGTCATAGTAATGACGCCGGACGATGTCTTTTTGATTTCTAGGCGGTCAAACAGATGGATGGTCTGCATAATCATCCGAACCTCGTGGTAGCCGTCCTCTCTTCGTCTCACAACATCGAGTCCCAGGTTAATTTTTGCCAGTGCTTTTACTGATATTTCTTTCATAATCCCTCAATATATGATGTATTATTTTGTATTTCGATTGTTTTTTGTATACAATATAAATCTTACCATTTTATCCGAAAAAGGTCAATTCCATCTAAATTTTTTTTAGAGAAAAACCGATATAGGTAACGAAAGAAACAGCATGCAGGGACGCAGACAATCAAATTTCCAAAGGAATGGAGGAATACATATGGATACCAATTTTATTTCAAACGTAACTTCTTCTGCTTATTCGTCCGCTTATACCGCAAAGACGCAGACAGGCGCGTCACAGGACGCGGCAGCAAAGACTGTAGCAGCAGCGCAGAAAACGGACACCGCCGACACCGGCGTTATTTATGAGAAAAGCTCCGATACAGCCAGCGAGACCGTGACAAAGAAAACAGACTACGCGCTCGTAGCCAAGTTAAAGGCTGACGCGGAACAGCGTACCGCCCAGCTCCGCAGTCTTGTTGAGAAAATGATGACCCAGCAGGGCAATGCCATCGGAACGGCGGACTCCATCTGGAGCTTTCTTGCAAGCGGCAATTATACCGTAGACGAGGCTGCAAGAGCCCAGGCGCAGGCGGATATCGCCGAGGACGGCTACTGGGGCGTGGAGCAGACCTCGGACCGCATTTTAGACTTTGCGAAAGCGCTTTCCGGAAACGACCCGGAAAAAGCCGATTTGCTTTTAGACGCTTTTAAGCAGGGCTTTGAGGAAGCGACAAAGTCCTGGGGCAAGGAGCTGCCGGACATCTCACAGCGCACCTATGACGCAGTAGTTGAGAAGTTTGAGCAGTGGAAAAACAATGCTACAACAGAGGCTGCCGGAACACAGGCATAACAAGCCTCATTAAAAAAGCTGCACGGACCGTTTACCCCGGTCGTGCAGCTTTTTTGCACCAGTTCTTATGCTTTTTCCGCAAGAATTTTTTCGATGCTTGCCAGCTTGACGCAGACAACGAAAATCTCCGTCGCCACCGTCAAATCCTCAAGACTCGGATAGGATGGAGAAATACGGATCACGGAATCTTTCGGGTCCTTTCCGTAGGGGAACGGCGCTCCTGCCGGAGTCATGACAACTCCTGCTTTCTTCGCGCGCGCCACAACATCCTTCGCGCACCCTTCCAGCGTCTCGTAGGTAATGAAATATCCGCCCTTTGGCTTATACCAGCTTCCAATCTCGCGTCCGCCAAGCTCTTTTTCAAAGGTATCGAGAATCATCTCAAACTTCGGCCGCATGGAAGCCGCATGTTTTTTCATATGCTCCATGATGCCGTGAACGTCCTTAAAGAAACGCACATGACGAAGCTGATTTACCTTGTCATGCCCGATGGTCTGGATTTTCAACTGCTTTTTAATATCCTCAAGGTTATTCGCGGAGGTCGCAATCGCAGCGACACCGGAGCCGGGGAAGCTGATTTTGCTGGTAGAGCAGAATTTGTACACCAGATCCGGATTTCCGGCACGCTTACACTCGGCGAGAATCTCGATTAAATGATCCTGATCCATATCGTACAGGTGATGTACACAGTAGGCGTTATCCCAGTAAATACGGAAATCCTTTGCGGCAGGCTTTAATCTTGCAAAACGGCGCACCGTCTCGTCAGAGTAGGTAATGCCCTGTGGATTGGAGTATTTGGGCACACACCAGATTCCCTTAATCGCGTCATCCTTTGCAACCAAATCCTCCACCATATCCATATCGGGCCCGGTCGAAAGCATCGGCACGTTAATCATTTCAATGCCGAAATATTCGGTAATCGCAAAATGTCTGTCATAACCCGGAACGGGACATAAGAATTTCACCTTATCGAGCTTGCACCAGGGTGTGCTTCCCATAACACCGTGCGTCATGGAGCGTGAAATCGTATCGTACATGATATTTAAGCTCGAATTACCGTAAATAATGATATTGTCCGGGTTGCACTCAATCATATCCCCCAAAAGCACCTTGGCCTCGTGAATGCCGTCGAGCACACCGTAATTACGGCAGTCCGTTCCGTCCTCGCAGGTCAGATCCACGTAAGATGCCAGTACATCCATCATCCCCATGGATAAATCAAGCTGCTCCTGAGACGGCTTTCCGCGGGACATATCAAGCTGAAGCCCGCGGTGCTGAAATTTCTTGTATTCCGCCTCGAGGGACTTCTTCTCGCTTAACAGTTCTTCCTTCGTCATTTCCTGATAAGATTGCATTCTTTGCTCCTCCTCTTAGTTTGCTGTACATAAAGTTATATTTCATCGGAATATTCCCCTTTGATTTGACGGAAATATTCTCGAATCTTTCTCTCATAGCCGTTCTCTGACGGGCGGTAAAACCTTCTGCCAACCAGTCCGTCCGGCAGATACTGCTGTTCCACATAATGGTTAGGGTAATCGTGGGCGTATTTGTACCCCGCGCCGTGCCCCAGCTTTGCCGAGGACTTGTAGTGCGCGTCCAAAAGATGCACCGGAATCGGCGCCGTCATGGTATTTTTTACCGCGTTCATCGCGTCACTCACCGCCATCACCGCGGCGTTGCTTTTCGGCGCGCTCGCGACATAGGTCACAGCCTGCGACAGGATAATCTGTGCCTCCGGCATTCCTATCCGCTCCACGGCCTGCGCCGCCGAGGCTGCCACCACAAGCGCCATCGGGTCCGCGTTCCCCACATCCTCCGAAGCGCAAATCATAATCCTTCTTGCGATAAAACGGATATCTTCACCAGCGTAAAGCATCCTCGCCAGATAATAGACCGCCGCGTCCGGGTCCGAACCCCGCATACTTTTGATAAAGGCGGACACCGTATCATAATGATTATCGCCGGATTTGTCATACCGCACCGCCCGCTTTTGAATACATTCTTCCGCAACGGCGGGCGTGATGTGAATGAGTCCGTCCGGGCCGCGCTCGGTTGTGAGAATTCCAAGCTCGACGGCATTGAGCGCCGCCCGCGCGTCACCGTTTGCCATATCTGCCAGAAATTCGAGCGCTTCCCCGTCAATCACCGCGTGAAACGCGCCCATCCCTTTTTCCGTATCGTTTACGGCCCGCAGAATCAGGTTCTTTAAATCGTCCTTTGAAAGGCTCTTCAGTTCAAAAATAACTGAGCGGGAAAGCAATGCCCCGTTCACCTCAAAATACGGATTTTCTGTCGTCGCCCCGATTAAAATTACGGTGCCGTCCTCCACAAACGGCAGCAGATAGTCCTGCTGTCCCTTATTGAAGCGGTGGATTTCGTCGATAAAAAGAATGGTTTTCTTACCGTACATTCCGCGGCTGTCCTGCGCCTGCCGGATAACCTCCTCCATATCCTTTTTGCCGGCGGAGGTAGCGTTAATCTGCAAAAAATCCGCACTCGTGGTTTTGGCAATCACCTTTGCAAGCGTCGTCTTTCCGGTTCCCGGCGGACCATACAGAATAATCGAACTCAGCTTATCCGCCTTAATCGCGCGGTAAAGCAGCTTATCCTTCCCGATGATATGCTGCTGCCCCACCATTTCCTCGAGCGATTGGGGCCTGAGCCTTGACGCCAGCGGAGCCTCCGTTTTCTGATTCTGTTCTCTCATATATTCGAATAAATCCATGGCACAACCTGTCTTTCCGTCACACACATCTGACTTTTTTGAAATTTTTGCAATTCCAACTTGCATTTTAGAGAAAAAATATCTCAATTTATCGTTGCAGGCTCCAAAAATATGACAGATTTCACTCCGAATAATTCATGTATTACCATACATGAAATAAACGTTTTTTACAACCCAAAATTTCGATTTTCTCTGTTCTGCATGATTTTCTTCCAAAATCTGTCACACTGCTGTGCAAAAGTATGAAGTTACAGTATACGTATTTTTAACTGTTTTCCAGAAGGTACTGTACAAACGCCTCTCCGCGCTCCTCAAAATTCTTAAAATACCCGTAGGAGGCAGCCGCAGGGGATAAGATACAGGCGCGTCCAGGCTCCGTGACGCGCTTTGCCATCGCTACCGCCTGCTTTAAGTCTTCCACGTAGCAGCAGTTCATACAGTCTCCCGCCTCCGCAAAAATCCGCCTTCCGGAAGCATAAGCGCAGATAAAGCGGATCTGTCTGTTTTTCCGGATAAAATCCACCAGGATGTCGTAATTAATCTGCCTGTCCATGCCTCCGAGCAACATTGTCTGCACCTCCGGGATACTCTCCGCGGCACGGATGGAAGCCTCGGGAATGGTGGAAATGGAATCATCATAATAACGGACGCCGCCTACCGTGCCGACATACTCCAGACGGTGGGGCAGCCCCGCAAAGCGCTCCATGCTCCGCAATACCTCCTGCCTGTCGCAATGGAACACCTCCACCGCAATCCGGTAAACAAACTGCGCATTGTACTGATTGTGTGCTCCGGCAAGCTTCAGCGCATACGGCTCCCCTTCCTCTTTTTTTATCACAACAGTCTTAGCTGCCGTGGAAATCTCAGGTACATTTTCCCCCGCAAAGAAAATGTCCCCAGCCTCCTGATACGCGGCAATATGGCTTTTCGCCTCAAAATAGCGCTCCATCGTGCCATAATAATCAAGGTGCTCTTCAAAGAGATTTAAAAATACGCCAATGTGCGGCGATACCCTCGTATGCGCAAGCTGATGACAGGACATTTCATACACGACAATCGTGTCCCCGGAAATTTCCTCAAAGTCGTCAAGACACGGCTGTCCGATATTTCCGACCAAAAAGACCGGACGGTCGGCGCACTCCCTGAGTACATGGTACAGTAAGGAAGACGTCGTGCTCTTTCCTTTGGTCCCCGTAATTCCGATGACATTGCGGCGGAACTGCTTTAAAAAAAGCTCCGTCTGTGAAGTATATTTCGGATGATCCTCACGCATGACAATGCCCGGGCTTTTTATGATGTAATCGTAATCCGCCTCGCAAATGCCCTCGCGATCCCCCTCATAAACCGCCACCGAAGCCGGTTGACAGCAGCGCTTTAAGAAACGTTCCGTTGATTTTCCTTCCCGGCCATAGCC
>CALWBG010000060.1 GCA_944375975.1 uncultured Roseburia sp. | reverse complement strand
GGCTGGCCTGCCGTGAAAATGATATGTCCCTGTCTGATATCGCACGCAATACGGATGTATTTTATATTGGGGGAACAAAGGTCGGCGCGCTGTTCGGTGAGGCGGTTGTCATTACAAATTCGGAGCTTAAGACGGATTTCCGTTATCATATCAAGCAGAGGGGAGGTATGCTTGCAAAGGGCAGGCTGCTTGGCATCCAGTTTGAGACGTTGTTTCAGGAAAACCGCTATTTTGAAATTTCCGCACATGCTGCACGACTGGCAGAAAAACTAAAGGATGAATTAATAAAAGCAGGAGTAAGCTTTTATGTGGATTCCCCTACAAACCAGCAGTTCCCGATTCTGCCCGATGTAATGCTGGAAAAATTAAAAGAAAATTATACGTTTTCCTATCAGGCCAGAGTGGATGAAATGCACAGTGCGGTACGTTTCTGCACCTGCTGGGCCACGAAAGAGGAGCATGTGGATGCATTGTTAAACGATATCCGGTTGCTGCAATAGGAGAATGGAGAACGTTATGACACAAAAAAAGAAAATTTTACTGCTTGCAACCGGAGGGACCATTGCCTCCAAAAAGTCCGAAAACGGGTTAAAGCCTCAGATTGCGCCCGATGAGCTGCTGGAATATATTCCGCAGGTGAGGGAATTTTGTATGGTGGACGCGGTTTCGGTGCTGAATCTGGACAGCTCGAATATGGAGCCGCGTCATTGGAAGAAAATTGTCCGCGCCATCCGGGAGCATTACGAAGACTACGACGGTTTTGTGATTGCGCACGGTACGGATACGATGGCATATACCGCCGCGGCACTGTCTTATATGATCCAGAATTCCTCAAAGCCGATTGTCATTACGGGAGCGCAGAAACCGATTGATCTGGAGATCACGGACGCAAAATCGAATCTTGCGGACAGCTTCCTTTATGCCGCCGATGCGCAGTCACAGGGGGTACAGATTGTGTTTGACGGAAAGGTGATTGCTGGAACCCGCGCCAAAAAGGTACGCTCCAAAAGCTACAATGCGTTTTCCAGCATTGATTTTCCCTGCCTTGCCGTGATACAGGACGGCAATATCATGCGCTATATTCCCATGCAGCCGTATCAGGAAAAGGTGAAATTTTATGAGGATTTGGATGAAAAGGTGTTTCTTTTCAAGCTGACGCCCGGTATTGCACCGCATATTCTTACTGTGATTTTCGAGGAATATGACTGTATCATCGTCGAGAGCTTTGGCGTCGGCGGGATTCCGAAGTCGCTTTCCGGTGAATTTTACCGTCTGTGCCGGGAATATCCCAACAAGCTTGTGATTATGGCGACCCAGGTGGCGCATGAGGGCAGCGATATGACAGTCTATGAGGTCGGGCATGACATGAAAAAATACTGTCGCTTTCTGGAGTCCTACGACATGACTCTGGAATCCGTCATTGCCAAATCCATGTGGATGCTCGGAAACTGTAAACCCTCGGACGGGGATTATTCCGATATTTTTTACCGGAATATTAATTACGATCTGATTTTCGGAAAAAACAGAAACACTTAATTGTAAACTTAATAAAAAATAAAAGTTGACAATTAAAGCTCCTCGTATTACCATAGCGGTAAATGGTGCATCATCGGATAAAACAGCGGGACAGTTTCCGCGGAAAAGAGGAGCGACAAATGAAGCTATCAACCAAAACGCTTGCGACAGTCGGAATGTTTACGGCAGTGCTCGGTATATTATCCATCCTTACGATTCCGATGCCGACCGGGGTTCCGGTTACCCTGCAAACCTTTGCCATGGCGCTGTGCGGCTTTGTCCTGGGATGGAAGCTGGGGCTGGCTGCCACGGCGTTGTATCTTGTGCTTGGAACGGTGGGAATCCCGATTTTTGCCGGCATGAGTGCGGGGCCCGGGGTACTGTTCGGCTACACAGGCGGATTCCTCTGGGGATTTCTGATATTAACCGCATTCTGTGGATTGGGGCTGCGATGGAAAAATATGATTTTAAGAGGTGTCTGCGGCATGGCGGGGCTTGCCGTTTGCCATCTGCTCGGTGCACTTTGGTACGGAGCGCTTGCGAATTTGGGGCTGGCGGCGTCTCTTGCGGCGGTGTCGCTGCCGTATCTGGTGAAAGATGTGATTTCCGTTGCGTGTGCCTGTGCTGTGGGGGCGGCGGTGCGCAGGGCGCTGCGTGCCGGAAAATTATTGCCGGACCCGGTAAAGAGGCGGTCTTTTGAGGGAAGGTAAACGAAAACTGTCTTTTGCAGGAAAATGCTTCGGAAGGCGGGAGAGAGAAAAATGCAGAGAAAACGATTTCGTGTACATCATATTTTATGTACGGTGCTTTATCGCGGAGAGGGTTACAGCGGCGCGTTCTGTGAAAATATGACCGAGCAGACAAACGCCCTGCGGGTGCAACCCGATGAATTGCTGCTGTTGGTGACGGATGCTGATGATATCTGCGCCCGCTGTCCAAACAAAACTGCGGACGACGGCTGCGGTCAGGACGGTAATCGCGTCAAAGATAAGGACAAAAGCCTTTTACAGCGGCTTGCGCTGTCGGAGGGGGAAAACTACACCTATCGGGAACTGCTGGGCCGTGCTTTGGAGATGTTGGATGCCGCGGCGTTTCTTGAAAGCTGCGGAAACTGTCGGTGGTACCGGCAGGGACTGTGCAGCTATGAGCAGTGGAAACAGGAGGCTGCGGAAATAGCGCGAGCCAAGTAGCTTTAGTCAGGGAGAATGCGAAGCATTCTCTTAAGAGCGCCGCTGCCGGGCGGCGCTTTTTAAATAATAGGAATAGCGCGAGCCAAGTAGCTTTAGTCAGGGAGAATGCGAAGCATTCTCTTAAGAGCGCCGCTGCCGGGCGGCGCTTTTTTTAGATAAATTTCCGGAAAAATTCCGCCAGTTTGTCAAAGGGAATCACATCCGTCTTATCATACAGGTCCGTATGTACAGCGTCCGGAATAATCAGCAGCTCTTTGTTATCGGTGTAGGCATTGCCATTTGTCATGTTGGCAAAAGCATCTTTGCTGAAATAGCAGGAGTGCGCTTTTTCCCCGTGCATAACCAGAACTGCGCTTCGGATTTCATTGCTGTAACGGAGAATCGGCTGATTGAGGAAGGACATACATCCGGTCACATTCCAGCCTCCGTTTGAATTCAGGGAGCGTGCGTGATATCCGCGCTTTGTCTTGTAGTAATCATAATAGTCCTTCACAAAGAAGGGCGCGTCCTCCGGAACGGAATCCGCCACACCGCCCGCGAGGGCATAAGTTCCGTTTTTATAATCCTCTGTTCTCTGTGCATTCAGGGCCTTTTTCTTTTCATGGCGGGCTTCCTCGCTGTTTTCCGCGTCAAAATAACCGTTGGCGTTCACGCGGGTCATGTCGTACATCGTGGAGGCGACGGTTGCCTTAATTCGAGTGTCGATAGCCGCCGCGTTCAGTGCCATGCCGCCCCACCCGCAGATACCGATAATGCCGATTTTTTCCGGATCGACATTGTT
Organism: uncultured Roseburia sp.; assembly: GCA_944375975.1. Taxonomy (GTDB): domain Bacteria; phylum Bacillota; class Clostridia; order Lachnospirales; family Lachnospiraceae; genus Roseburia. The sequence goes on along the minus strand of CALWBG010000060.1, from coordinate 9,735 downwards.
CTGTACAGAGAGAAAATCAACCGCCGCCTGAAAATCTTCCGTATTGATATCGGGAGAAGCCATATAGCGGGGGCTGCCGCCGCTTTCGCCGGTAAAGGACGGATCAAACGCAATCGTCCAAAAGCCTTTTTCCGCCATCGTCTGTGCATAAAGTCCGGAAGCCTGCTCTTTGACCGCGCCGAAAGGTCCGCAGACGGCGATGGCGGCCAGCTTTCCCTCCGCGCCTTTCGGCTCATAGAGATCTGCTGCAAGCGTAATGCCGTAGCGGTTATGAAACGTTACCTTGCGGTGATTGACTTTATCGCTTTTCGGGAAAGTCTTATCCCATTCTTCTGTCAAAACTAATTTTTCCATTATATGAAATCCTCCATTCGTTGTATTTCTGAATCCATTATAATCCTCTGTCAGCACAATAACAAATATTTGGTTTTTATGAGTATCTATAGGAAAAACCTATACAAAAATCACTGCGTTTTTTTATTGATATAATTTGTTTTATATTTGGAATATATGATTTTCTGGCTGTGGTAGAGCCCGAAATAGCCTGAAAGCATGTAGCTGAAAGCGGCTGCAAGAAGGAAATACGGCATTCCGTCGTAGCCGAACAGCTCAAAGCTTAAAAGCAGCGAGGTTATCGGGCAATTTGTGACACCGCAGAATAAGGATGTCATTCCGACCGCTGCGCACAGTGAAGGTGAGAAGCCGGTCAGACTGCCGAACAGGCAGCCGAATGCCGCACCCGTGAAAAGAGAGGGGACAATCTCACCGCCTTTATAGCCGGCGCCGATAGTGACGGCGGTAAAAATCATTTTCAGCAAAAACGCTTCCGGCCGAACGGAGCCGTTGATACACTGTGAAATCACAGGAATGCCGGCACCGTTATAGTCCTGGTTTCCCACCAGCAGCGTAAGCAGGATGACGATGCAGCCGCCGACAAAAATCCGCAGATACGGATTTTGAAACAGCTTTTTAAAGAGAGCCTCCGACTGGTGAAGAAGCACGCAGAACAGAATACTTAAGCCCGCACACAAAATGGCGAGAACCGAGACGGTAAACGCCGATGAAATGTCAAAGTCCGGGATGGAGTCAAGCAAAAACAGATCGGGGACAACCCCGAAGTATGAAGCGATTCCGTGCGCAACCAGAGAGGAAATGACGCAGGGAACCAAAGCGGCATAGTACATGATGCCGACGCTGACGACCTCCATGGAAAAAATGGCTGCCGCCATCGGTGTGCCGAACAGCGCGCAGAAAGCGGCGCTCATGCCGCACATAATCATAATATGCTTGTCTTTGTCGTCAAAGCAAAACAGCCTGCCCAGCCCGTTGCCGATGCTGCCTCCAAGCTGCAAGGCAGCGCCCTCGCGTCCTGCCGAGCCGCCGAAGAGGTGGGTCAGCAGAGTGGAGAGAAAAATGAGCGGCGCCATGCGCAGCGGCAGCTTATCGTCGGAGTGAATAGCGGAAATGACCAGGTTGGTGCCGGAATCCCTTTCATCGTGTAAAAGCCGGTAGCAGGCGACGATGATAAGACCGCCCACAGGGAGAAGAAAAATCAGCCAGGGATGCTTCTGGCGGATTAAGGTTACGACCGTTAGGCAAAAATAAAACAGCGTGCCTGCGCCTCCGACGAGAATACCGGAAATAATGGAAAAAATAACCCATTTCACGGAGGTTTTGAGGCGGTTGAGATTGTGCAGCAGCTTATGCCTGATGATTTCCTTCATAAATACAAACTCCTATTCTTAGCAGCATATCTTTCTAAAAAATCTTAACATGTTCGAAGCGGTTTTACAACCGGAATCCGGGAAAGAAAATGACAAGAATAATTGTCAAAAAGTTATTGACAAGGAAAGTTGTCACTGCTATAATGAGTCCAAGAAATGACAAGGAAAGTTGTCAAATAAAAGGAGGGAGAAATATGCCGCTGTATAACAAGTTAAAAGAATACCGGGCGGGACTTCAGGTAAACCAGCACGAGATGGGACGTCTGGTGGGGGTTTCCAGACAAACCATCAGCCAGATTGAGCGTGGGGATTATTCCCCGTCCGTAACACTGGCGCTTAAGATTGCAAAGGTCATCGGTGTTCCGGTGGAGGAAATATTTCAATATGAGGAGGATGAGGAAAATGAGAAATAATGAAGGAAAGGCTGTGGAAAACCGCAGGGAGGATAAAAAGGCGTTTGGAAAATTTATTGGGATTATGATTGTCTGCGTATTGGGTGGAGGTGTTGTGGGATTTGCGATGGCATGGATGGACGTTGACACCTGGCAGACGGGGGCGGCCGAGACCGTGCGCGCGTGTCTGCGGGTGATATCGCCGTGGGCAAGCATTGTGCTTTCATCGCTTTTGCTTGTGGCAGCAGGCTTTGTGATGAGGAAAAGCCGCCGCAGCTTTCATCGCTGGGACGGTGAAAACGAGGAAGACATCAACCGGATTGAGGAAGCCTTAAGCGTCGTTTTAATAGGCTCCAATGTAAATTTGCTGCTGTCATATTTCTTCATGGGCGCCGGATTGTATGCGATAGACTGGGAAAGCCTGCCGGAGATGTATGAAAAGATTGCACTGGTGTTGCTTCTTATCGGGACAATATACGCGATGGCGGTAACGATGGGCCTTCAGAAAAATATTGTAAACTTTGAAAAAGAAATCAATCCGGAGAAGCAGGGCAGCGTCTATGAGACCGGCTTCCGGAAAAAATGGCTCGAAAGCTGCGACGAGGCGGAAAGATTCCAGATTTATAAATGTGCCTATAAGTCCTATGTCACGGTAAATGGTCTTTGCGTGGCATGCTGGCTGATTTCCGTGCTGGGGATTCTTTTCTGGGACTTCGGAATCCTGCCGATGATGTTTGTCATGATTATCTGGCTGGGCAGCAGCATCAGCTACGGTTTAGAGAGTATGAGACTGTCAAGTCACCCTGAAAAAATTATGAGATAAAAACGTCTCCTGATACCGGAGGAACGCAGAAATTTGCGAAAGGTCCGAAATGATGCGGACATATTGCACAAAAAAATAATAAAAAGATTGGATAAAATGTGGAAAATGGCAATTGAGTATTGCCATTTTCTTTTTGTTGTCTTATAATTTGCCTATCGGATGAAAACGTTACCGGTAGCATTACCGAAAACATTACCGGAAACGTTTCAAACGAAAACGGGCAGAAATGTCCGAAACTGAAAGCGGAGGGAGAGCAAAGTTTTTTCCATACGCGAAACAATTATTTTTCAGGAGGGTGTAATTTATGAAAAGAAAAGTTCTATCGGTAATGCTGGCAACGACCATGACGGCAACCTTATTTACAGGCTGCGGCGGCAATGCAGACACGACTTCCGGCACGACAGATAATGCGGGAACCACGTCGGATGTCTCCGATTCCTCGGAAACAAACGCTGCGAATACGGCGTCAGGCGGCTCCGTATACTATTTGAACTTTAAACCGGAGCAGGATCAGGCGTGGCAGGATCTGGCAGCGGTTTATACGGATCAGACCGGTGTTGAGGTAACAGTAATCACGGCTGCGGACGGTACCTACGAGCAGACCTTAAAATCCGAGATGGCAAAGGAAGAAGCTCCGACGCTGTTTCAGGTAAACGGCCCGGTGGGACTTGCAAACTGGGAAGATTACTGCCTGGATTTGGCGGATACCGAGATTTGCAAGCAGTTATCCAGCGAAGATTTCGCACTGAAAAACAGCGCTGGTGAGGTTGCCGGTGTGGCTTACGTAATTGAGACTTATGGTCTGATTTACAACAAATCCATCTTAAATGATTACTGCACCATGGACAACGCGGTGATTTCCTCTATCGACGAGATCAATAATTTTGAAACCTTAAAGGCAGTAGCGGACGACATTCAGGCTAGACTGGATGAAATCAATGACACCTTTGGTTATTCGCTTATGGGTGCGTTTACTTCCGCGGGTATGGACGGTTCCTCCGACTGGAGATTCAAGACGCATCTTGCAAACCTTCCGATTTATTATGAGTATCAGGACAGAGGCATCACAAGCACCGATGCGATTGAGGGAACCTACCTTGACAATTATAAGCAGATTTGGGATTTATACATCACTGATTCCACCTGTGATCCGGGTGTGCTTTCCAGCAAGACCGGAGACGAGGCAGAATCAGAGTTCGGTATGGAGGAAGCAGTATTCTTCCAGAACGGTACCTGGGAGTACAGCAATTTAACAAACCCGGATAACGGTTATCTGGTAACAGATGAGGATATGGGTATGATGCCAATCTACATCGGAGTAGAGGGAGAGGAAAACCAGGGGCTTTGCACCGGTTCCGAGAACTACTGGTGTGTAAATAAGCAGGCATCCGAGGAAGACATTCAGGCAACGCTTGATTTCTTAACCTGGGTTATTACTTCTGATGAGGGACGTGAGTCCATGGCGCATGTAATGGGCTTTACAACACCGTTTATGACCTTTACCGGTGACTATGTAGCGGACAACGTGTTCATTGAGGACGCAAACCAAAGCATTGCGGACGGAAAAACACAGGTATCCTGGAACTTCTCAACGATTCCTTCCGAGAACTGGAAAAACGGTGTCGGCTCCGCACTGCTTGAGTATGCGCAGGGCACCGGGGACTGGGATGCAGTTGTAACCGCGTTTGTTGACGGATGGGCAAGCGAGTATGCTGCGGCAAACGCTCAGTAAACGATAAGTTCCGGTAAAAACGGAATTTTTGAAGCAGCTTGTGCGGTATCCGTGCCGATACCGCACAAACTGTATCTGAAAGCGGAAGGCCTGGCAAAATCCGGCGCGGCCACGTGGCCGTAAAAATGGTTTTTATGAAAGGTTGAACGATTATGGAGAAATCAATTAAAAAATATTTTCCTATTTTTGCGCTCCCCACATTAGTGGCATTTACCATCGGTTTTATAGTTCCTTTTATTATGGGTATCTACTTATCATTTTGTGAATTTACGACGGTTACGGATGCATCGTTTGTGGGATTGAAGAATTATTTGCGCGTATTTACGGACCCGACGTTTGTGCATGCCCTGTGGTATACGGCGCTCTTTACGATTGTGTCCGTCCTGACCATTAATGTATTTGCGTTTACGATAGCGATGCTTTTAACAAAGGGAATTAGAGGCACCAATCTTTTCCGCACCGTATTTTTTATGCCGAACCTCATTGGCGGCATTGTACTTGGTTATATCTGGCAGATCCTTTTAAACGGAATCCTCGGAAATTTCGGCAGAACGCTGACCTATTCCTCATCCTATGGTTTTTTGGGACTGATGATTCTGATGAACTGGCAGCAGATTGGCTATATGATGATTATCTATATTGCCGGAATCCAGAATATTCCGGGCGAGCTGATTGAAGCGGCGAAAATCGACGGAGCTACGAACTGGCAGCTTTTAAGGAAGGTGACGATTCCGATGGTGATGCCTTCGATTACAATCTGTACGTTTTTGACGCTGACCAACTCCTTTAAGCTGTTTGACCAGAACCTGGCTCTGACGGCGGGCGAACCGTCCAATAATTCGCAAATGCTGGCACTTAATATCTTTGAGACGTTCTATGGAAGAAACGGCTGGGAGGGTGTCGGCCAGGCGAAGGCTGTTATTTTCTTCCTGATAGTAGCGGTGATTGCCATCGCGCAGAACAGAATTACGAGAAGTAAGGAGGTGCAGCAGTAATGGCAAAGAATAAGAATACGGACAGCCAGGTAAGTTCGGTCAGAAGGGCGAAGCACGGCTGGATATTAACTCTGTTTTTCAGTATACTGGCAATTTTTTATATGTATCCGATTTTCCTGGTGGTCATCAATTCCGTGAAGAAAAAAGCCTTTATCACAAGAACGCCGTTTGCTCTGCCGGATGAGCGCTCTTTCTTCGGACTGACCAACTTCGTCAACGGAGTTGAAAAGACCAACTTTTTTGGGGCGCTGGGCAACTCCGTGATTATCACGGTCGGCTCTGTGGCTTTGATTATTTTGTGCACCTCCATGTGCGCATGGTTTATCACAAGAGTACATAATAAAGTGAATACGGGTATTTACCTGCTCTGCCTGTTCTCCATGATTGTGCCGTTCCAGATGGTCATGTTCCCGCTGTCGAAAATCGCAAACATGATGAAGCTGAGCAATCCCATCGGCATTATTCTGGTGTATCTCGGCTTTGGAGCGGGTCTTGCGGTGTTTATGTTCTGCGGCTTTGTGAAGAGCATTCCGCTGGAGATAGAGGAAGCTGCCATGATTGACGGCTGTACGCCGATTCAGACCTTTTTTAAGGTGGTGTTCCCGATTATGAAGCCGACGGTTATCACGGTGGCGATTCTTCAGGCAATGTGGATTTGGAACGATTATCTGCTGCCGTATCTGGTGCTGGATTTGAAAAAATATAAGACGATTCCGATTGTCGTTCAGTATTTAAAAGGCGGTTACGGGGCGGTTGACTGGGGAACGATGATGGCGATGCTGGTGCTGGCAATCATTCCGATTATCATTTTTTACGCTGTATGCCAGAAATATATTATTGAAGGAGTAGTTGCAGGAGCGGTCAAAGGCTGATATTATATTATTAAAGGTTTTTTTGTAAAAGTTCACAAAAATGGAGTTTTTGCGAAAAAACACGAAAAAAATAGTAGACAGGAATGAAAAATATGGTTACGATAAAAGACATAGCCAGAGAATCAGGGTATTCTGTCAGTACCGTTTCCCGTGTACTCAATCATAGAAACGATGTCAGCCCGGATGCAAAAAAGCGAATTGAGGAGGTTGTTGCGGAATATCATTTTGTGCCGAACAACAATGCCAAGCATTTAAAGCAGAGCAATTCCAAATCGATCGGCGTACTGGTAAAGGGTATTTCCAATATGCTCTTTGCCAGCATCGTCGAGGAGATTCAGCGCATGATTGAAAAGACCGACTATACGGTGGTTGTTTCCTATCTCGACGAGGATGACGACGAGGTCGAGCAGGCGCTTCTTCTGTGCCGGGAACGAAAGCCGCTTGGGCTTTTGTTCCTCGGAGGAAACCCGGAGTACTTTAAAAAGGGTTTTGCAATGGTGGATCTTCCATGCGTGCTCGTGACGAATCTTGCGGACAAAATGGATTTTTCCAATCTTTCCAGCGTGGCGACCGACGATGTGGCGGCGGCAAAGTGCGCCGTGGATGCGCTCTTTGAGGCAGGACATCAGAAAATCGGCATTTTGGGCGGCGATATTGAAAAATCCTACACAAGCCATCTGCGTTTTGAAGGCTGTCTCGAGAGCTTTCGGGAACACGGGCGTCCGTTTTTTCCGGAGCTTTGCTATGAGAAAGCCAGATTTTCTTACGGAAGCGCGTACCGTGGAATGGAGCGCCTGATTCGTAAATATCCGGATCTGACGGCGGTGTTTGCCATGTCGGATGTGATGGCCATCGGTGCGATTCGGGCGCTGCGGGATATGGATTACCGCATTCCCGAGGATATTTCGGTCATTGGCTTTGACGGAACCGATTTGGCGGAGTATTATAATCCGAAGCTTGCCACAATCAAACAGCAGTACCAGACCCTTGCGACACGCAGCGTGGAGATTTTATTCGGTCAGATTGAACTGAAAAAAGACAGGGTTCATGAAATTGTTCCGTTTGAGTTTGTCAGTGGGGAAAGCATTCAAAAAATATAACCGCGCAGATTACAGATATATCTGGAATGGTTATAAAAATAAAATAGGAATCACGTCAGTGGTTCATGTTAGGAGGAACAATCGTTATGAGAACCAGCGGTGTGTTAATGCACATATCTTCGCTGCCGTCTCCCTATGGAATCGGCACGATGGGAAAAGAGGCGAGAAAGTTTGCGGACTTTCTGAAAAAATCGGGTCAGAAATATTGGCAGATTCTTCCAATCTGCCCGACCAGCTACGGCGATTCTCCCTATCAGTCGTTTTCCAGTTTTGCGGGGAATCCGTATTTTATCGATTTGGAATACCTGTGCAGGGAGAAGCTGTTGACGAAAAAGGAGTGCGAATCCTTTCCGTGGGGAACCAATCCGCATTATGTGGATTACGGTGTGATGTACACGTCTCGCTACCCGCTGCTGAAAAAAGCGTACGCGCGCTTTCAGAAGAACAAACCGGAGGATTTTGAGGAGTTTTGTAGAAAAGAAGCCGAATGGCTGGACGAATATTCGCTTTTTATGGCGCTAAAGGACGCCAATGGCGGTGTGGCATGGTTCGAATGGGACAAAGACGTAAAGACGCGAAAGCCGGAGGCGCTCGCGGAGGCAAAAAAGACCTACGCGGATGACATTGATTTTTATAAGATGCTCCAGTATCTGTTTTATAAACAGTGGTGGGATTTAAAAGCATATGTCAACGGTATGGGGATTGAGATTATCGGGGACGTGCCGATTTATGTGGCGGGAGACTCCGCCGATGTGTGGGCAAATCCGGAGCAGTTTTATCTGGATAAAAATCTGGATCCGATTGACGTTGCAGGATGCCCGCCGGACGCTTTTTCCGAGGACGGCCAGCTCTGGGGCAATCCGCTGTTCCGCTGGGATGTGATGAAAAAAGACGGATACGACTGGTGGACAAAACGCATTAAAGCAATGTCAAAGCTGTATGATGTCGTCCGCATCGACCATTTCCGCGGCTTTGATTCCTACTACGCGATTCCGGCGGGAGATGACACGGCAAAGAACGGGGAGTGGCGCAAAGGGCCGGGCATGGATTTATTCCACGCGCTGGAGAAAAAGCTCGGAAAGCTTAACATTATTGTGGAAGATCTCGGATTTCTCACGCCGTCGGAGTTAAAGCTGGTAGCGGATTCCGGGTTCCCGGGCATGAAGGTGATTCAGTTTGCGTTTGATTCCAGGGAAGGAAGTGATTATCTTCCCCACAATTATGACAAACACTGCGTCGTTTATACGGGAACGCATGACAATGACACGATTCTCGGCTGGATGAAGACCGCGCCGAAAAAAAGCGTAAAATTCGCAAAGGAATACTTAAACCTTACCGAGGAGGAGGGCTACAACTGGGGTATGATGCGCGGCGCGTGGGCGTCGGTCGGAGAGCTTGCAGTCGTGCCGATGCAGGATTTAATCGGAATCGGTTCCGAGGGACGCATGAATACGCCGTCTACACTGGGCGGCAACTGGGAATGGAGAGCGACGCCGGAGCAGATAGACGGAAAGCTGGCGAAAAAGCTTTATCGGTATATGCAGATGTACGGGCGCGTCAGAAAGGATCCGGTGGAGGAAACCGATGCGGAAAAGGAGAGCACAGCCTTAAAATCAGACAAAAAGGACAGTGAACATAAAAAGAAAAAAGCATAATTTCAATAGCAGGAAAATCCCGGCAGCGGAAAAAACGCGGTCGGGATTTTCTTTTTACAGAAAATGTATTAATATAGAGAAAAGAGACACGGGAGGAAAAGCGATGCTGTATTTTATCATAAACGAAAAGTCCAGGAGCGGCCGTGGAAAGCAGGTGTGGAGCGAGCTTAGGGAGTACCTTGCAAAAACGGGGGTTGTCTACGAGGCAAAGGTTACAAAATACGAGGGACACGCGCGGACCATTGCGCGGGAGTTCTGCGGGAAAAAGGATGATGATATCTGCCTTGTGGCAGTCGGGGGAGACGGGACCGCAAATGAGGTGTTAAATGGAATTACGGATTTTGAGCGGGTACGGTTTGGAACCATTCCCACCGGCTCCGGAAATGACCTTGCCCGGGGACTCGGACTTTCAAAAAGCCCGAAGGAGAACCTTCTGCGGATA
>CALWBG010000059.1 GCA_944375975.1 uncultured Roseburia sp. | reverse complement strand
GCACTCGTAAAGTGCGATGATGACATTGCGGCTTGAGTCCTTTAAGTTCAGAGCATGTGCATGTCCCTGGCTGCCGTAGCCGATGATTGCGATGGTTTTTCCATCCAAAAGAGAAAGGTTACAGTCTTCCTGATAAAATATTTTTGCTGCCATAATTGATTTCCTCCAAATTAATTTATTTCTGTTTTTCATCCTATAATGTCCGTATGCTTCCGTCCTCGTCGATAATGACGACATCCGAAATGCCACGGGACAATCCTGTAAGCCCTGTCCGCGCCAGCTCTAATATTTCATAGCCTGACAACAGATCAAGGAATGTGTCCAGCTTATCCTGATGTCCGGTCAATTCGATGACCATGGAATCATGCGTGACATCCACGACCTTGCCGTGAAAAATCTCTGATACGTTCAGAATCGACTGGCGCTCCGTATCTTTTGCACGAATCTTGACTAAAATCAACTCCCTTGTCACGGAGGAGCCGGGTTCCAGCTTCTTGATATCCACCACGTCTTCAAGCTTGGCAAGCTGCTTTTCAATCTGCTCTAAAATCTGCTCATCCCCGCTCGCCACAATGGTAATTCTCGTGTACCTCGGGTCTGCGGTCACGCCGGAGGAAAAGCTGTCGATATTATAGCCCCTTCGGCTGAAAAGCCCTGAAATATGGCTGGTAACGCCCGGATTATTCTCCACTAAAAGAGATAATACCTGTTTTCTCATAGAAATCTCCAATAGTTTCATACTTTAAACACACATCACACTAAAGCTATGATAACACATCGAAATTTTTTGTCAATAAACAAATGCGAAAAAAGCTGCCGCAAAGTTTGCAGCAGCCCTGCTTTTATTCGGAAAGCAGATTTCCTTTCCCGTCACGGTCAATTTTGCCGCAGAGAATCAAAATTCCCTCCACAAAGCCCCAGATTCCTGAAACTACAGAACCGATGCCGCAGGTAGCGACTGTAATGACAAGCTGAGCCACCGCTTTTCCGGTATAGCCCAGATAAAAATTATGTACGCCAAATGAGCCCAAAAATATTCCCAAAAGTCCTGCCGCAAGCTTTGACTTATCCCCCTTCGGTCCATAAGCCGCAAGTGAAACACCGCAATTTAAGCAGACCTGGCTCTGCGGCGGCGTCGGCTGTCCGCAATTCGGACAGAAATTCTCTCCCGTCCCTTTCTGCGCTCCGCATTTTACGCACATTACCGCCTGATCCGTAACATACTGCTGCCCGCAGTTTCTGCAATACATAACAAATTCCTCCCTTATTCATCCTGTAACGATTCTATTCGTCTGTCGGTATTATATACCATACTTAAAGTAAATGTAAAGGTATGTTAAAGTTAAGAATATTACATGGTAACAGTTCAGCCATAAGCTGTATGACAGGCACATCATGCTTGCATGAAATTGCCTGTTGTGCAGCTTATGGCTGAACTGTTACTTACATGAGCTTCGCGGTGATCATCCAAATGACCGCGGCGGCGACAAACCATACACCCATGGTCCTGGTTTTCTTTTCGGCTTCCTTATCTCCGCGTTGCTCCTTCCGCGTGCAGGCGGCCGGCACCGCCACCATAAACAGTCCCGTCAATAACAATACCATCTGAATAAGCGCCATAACTCCCCCTTAGATCATAATTCCTGTATTTTCCTTGCTTTTTTCAATAATTCTGTTCAGCTTGCGGAACGGTATCGCCAGCACGAGACCGATAAACAGAGCTATCACGATATAAATTCCAAGCATGCCAATATCATTCCAGTAATCCATTCCGTACATTCCTCCAATGGTTTCTCTCATGGCATTCATTCCATAGGGAAACGGCAGATATTTATAAACAGAGCGATAAACCTCTGGCAGCGTTTCAATGGGAAAGGTACCTCCCGCCCCTGCCACCTGGATAACCATTACAATAATCGCCAATGCTTCTCCGACGTTTCCGAAAGCAACCGTCAGTGCATAAATCAGCAGTGTGAACACCAGACTGCTGATTGCAGCCGCCAACCAGAACAGGAACGGATTATGACACTGGATGCGTATGTAAAACAAATCACCCAGCACCGTTATCAGCGTCTGCGCCTGTCCTATCAGAAAAAAGGTAATATACCTCCCGAAAAACGCCTGATATGGCTTTATGTTATCTATCCCCTGCTCAGGCTCAACCTTCACATGAATGATGGCAACCAGAATCAGAGCTCCAACCCAAATCGCCAGTATTGTATAAAACGGCGCCATTGCGGACCCATAATTTTCAATTGTGTAAATACCTACCGTGTCCAGATTCACCGGAGACGAAATGAAGCTGCCAAGCATAGAAGGATCCGTTTCCAAAATCTCCATAATCTGCTGATACTGTTCATCCTGCTGCAAGGCTGTAAAATCAGCAATCACCTCCGCCAGTCTGCTGTATAAGTCCTGTGCCATCACAATGGACTGTGCAAGATTCGCACTGCCCTGATCCAGCGTTTCCCCATAGCTGTTCAGTACATTTTCAACATCCTCAAAATCCGTGTCAATACCGTTCAAAACAGAACCTGCTGCAACCATTGAATTCTGCACAGCGTTCATAGTGCTTTCCAACTCCGGCATTACCGAATGTTCAAATGCAGCTTCCAGGGAAGAAAGTGTGTTTAAGCATCCAGCAATCTCCGTTTCAATCTGTGTACGCAAAGCACTGACTTCACCGGACGCCGCGGTACCGCTTTCTGACAGACTGTTCAGATTTGTTTCAATTCGGTCAAGCCCATCACGAATTTCCTGAATCTGCCGCTGCGTTTCAATATCTGCCGTGTTCTCCCAGACTCCAACCGCATTTTCAAACAGTTCTTTCAAATAGGGCAGCACCGCTCCCGGTGCCGCAGTGCCCGACACTGCCGAGCTCTCATAGTTTTCCATACGGTTCAAATCATTTTCCGCCATAACCATTACGCCGTCAAGACTGTTCCTTACCATATCAAAGCTGTAGCTTACCATCTGCGAAACCGTGTCTGCGGTGGCGTTTCCCGAAATCATGAGACTCTCCATACCGCTGATAGTATTCTGTCCGCTGGCGACCATAGAATCAAGTCCCGGCAGCATTACCTGGCTTGTTTCGACAATACTTTTTGCGGAACTCATAATCCCCGAAAAGGAATTCAGTATGTTAATATAACTCTGCAAATCCTCCCCCAGCTCATTCAGCCGCACCATGACGGTATCGGCAGGAGAACTGCCTTCCACATTTTCCCCTGCTAACTCTCCGCCAATTTCAACGATGACCTCCGCCAGTGTACTCACAAACGTTGCGTTCAGTTCTTCCTGAACGCTTGTTCGTGCCTTCTGGGTAATCTTGGGTGCAATCGCGTTTTTTTTCTCATTTTCATAATAAATAATATCCGGGTGTTCAATTTCCCCTCCGAGGAAGCTAATCATATCTCCGGTAAAATCCTCAGGAATCACGATCGCTGCATAGTAGTCTCCACTGTAAACGCCGTCTATCGCGGCATTCGCACTTTCCGTAAATACCCAGCCGATTGTTCTGTTTTCTTCCAGCGTCTCCACAACCGTAGATCCAATATTGACATCAATTCCTATAATATCCGTTCCTTTGTCCTCAGAAAATACCGCAATCTTTAAATTAGAGGTTGCCTCCTCACCATAAGGATCCCAGTTTGAAAAGATATTAAACCACGCATACAAAGACGGGATAACCGAAAGTCCCATAATAACTACAACAGCCACAACATTCTTAGAAATTCTTCTTACATCGGAGATAAAAATCTTACCTATGTTCCTCAAGCTCTGCTACCTCCGTTTCTTTCTCCGAAGTCTCTTCCGGCTCCAGCTCAAAATTCAATGAATCATCCAGCTTTTCCACCATATGCCGGATTCCTTCCCCGACCGTATCCAGTTTCTGTCCAAGCAAGGCATCCACCGTCCCCTGATCTTCACTGCAAATTTCATTTAGCTTTTCCTGTAGATTATAATCTATATATTCTACCGATATCAGATAAACCGCAATCCCAAAAAGAGACACAATCCAGAGAATCAGGAATACAACCTTATTGCTGTCTGTCCAAAACAGCAGCAACAGAAAAATCAACGGAATCACCAAAATGCATTTTAGCCCGATTCTGATTCTTCGCTGATTCCGCTCGTGAATACCTTTTTCGTAAGACACAAGTCTCTCATACATATTCTCATATTTTTCCTTTTCTTCCATTACCGTTCTCCCGTCACATCATTTTGGTATCTTCCATCCGTTTCTCTACAAAGTGATTCAGCTTCACAAAAGGAATACGGATGACCAGGCCAAGCACCAGCGCTGCGGCTGCAAAAATCAACAGCTCCGCCAGATACTTCATGTAATCGCTGCCATACATTCCGCCGATTGTCTCGCGCATTGCATTAATTGCATAGGGAAACGGAAAGAAAATATAAATATTCCGGTAAATGGAAGGAAGCAATTCGATTGGAAAGGTTCCGCCGGAACCGGCAATCTGAATGACCATGACAACCACTGCCAATGCCTTCCCTACGTCCCCAAAAGAAAGAGCCAATGCATAAATCAGCAGCGTAAATGTAAAGCTTGCCAATGCGGCCGCCAGCCAGAACCATATCGGAAATAATATCTGACAGTGCAGCAGATAAATATCTCCAAGTACTATAATCAGCGCCTGAATTTGTCCCAGCACAAAAAACAACAGATATCGTCCGAAAAACAACTGCCAGGACTTTACACACGTAAGTTCGCCCGGCTCCGCCTTTACCTTAATCAGCGCCACCAGAATGGTACCACCCACCCAAATCGCCAAAACCGTATAAAACGGCGTCATTGCAGTGCCGTAGTTTGGAATCGAATAGACCTTCTCTGTCGTGACAACTACAGGCTCTGAAAAAAATTCCGCATAGTCCTCCGAATCTCCTCCCATAAATTCCAAAAATGCCCGCAGCTTTTCATCTTCACCGACGGAATTAAGACGCGTAAGCAACCTGTTCAGCTTTCCGCTCACCTCATCAATCACAGTCTGTATCTGTTCCAGGCTGGCGTTTGCTCCGATTACCGTAGTCTCTATTCCGGAAAATACAACTCCCATGTCACCTAATGAAGTGTTCAGGTTTGTCAGCAATCCCGAGACATTCTCCAGCACCTCAGCCATACTGTCCATCACATTATTAAGCTGCGGCACCAGGCTTTCTGTATACATCCCCTGCATATTTGACACCGCCTGGCTGCAAGCGGACAATATCTGATTCATACCGGAAAGAGATGTATTGACTGCATCCGCAACCATACTGCCGGAAATTTCCGTGTTAATCTGTTCTGTCTGCAATTGTTGGGAAACTCCCATGGCAATCTGATTGATACTGCCAATTGCCTTTTGAATGTCCTGTGCCCCGTTACTGATTGACACTATCGTTTCAATAATTTCCCTGATAGTCTCCTTTTCCTGCTCGGAAATATTTTGCTCAACGATCATTTTTTCCAAATGATCTGTCAAAGCGTCCAACTGCTGGCGCAGAGCCGCCGCTTCCGCCACAGTCTGATTCAGACTGTCCGCTGTTTTCTGAGCCTCCCCGGAAAGGTCTGTACTGCTTAAGTACTCAGAAATCCGCTGAATAGAATCCTGGATATTCGTCATCGTCTGATCTACATTTTTATTGAAATCCTCCAGTGAGGCACTCGTCTCATCCAGACTTTGCTTTGCGCCATCAAAACCGTTGGCCCCCTCTGTTATCTGAGAAGAAATCTCAGGTATATCATCGTTTGCATCCGCAACAGCCTCGGCTAATTCTTCGTTCCCTGCGATAAATGCATCAATCATGGCGCTGTAGGAAATGAGATTGTCATTTAACTCTTCCAGCTTGCGCTGAAAATACGAAAATCTTGCAGCCCCGTCAAGCTCTGTTGACAAATCGTTTGTCTGTTCAAAAATTTTTCCCGCAATTACCGAAATAAACTGCTCGTTAATACTCTGCTTTAAGGTTGACACTGCAGAATCGGTAATTTTGGTTGCAACTGCATTCTTTTTTTCATTTTCATAATATACTATTGTCGGACTTTCCAAATCCTGCCCTGACACATGGTACATACTGTATGTAAAATTACGGCTGATAATAATGGCCGCATAATATGTCCCATTGTAAACACCGTCCAGTGCCTCCTCCGCCGTATCTGTAATTACCCATCCAATTGCCTCGTTTTTCTTTAAACCTTCAACGACGGAATCCCCCATATTCACAATTGTCCCGTCATCCATACGGCAACCCTCATCCTCTGTGACAACGGCAATCTTAATATTGGACGTATTTGCATAGGGATCCCAATTAGAATAGATATTAAACCACGCATACAGTGAAGGAATAACACAAAGTCCGGCTGCAATCATCAGTGCCAGCGGATTTTTTACCAGTTTTGTAATATCACCTGCAAATATCTTCCATATATTTTTCATTTTGATACTCCCATTTTTCTTTCGGTCATTCCGGCATACCACAATCAAAAATCTTATATATTATATGACAATCTTATATGAAAAGAAATAGTCAAAATGAAGCAGTTGTCTATATTATGAGAATACGGTATTATACACTATTTCGCCCGATAGAGTCTGGGTATGCCTGTACTACTCCCAGGGTCATTTCCCCTTGAATGACCATAATTGCCCCTGTCAAGGCGCTGATAATAAAGGCCGCATGGTTAATAATGCGAATTACCGGATAAATGATATAGTTCATAAATAAAGCATAATCACCACGCCACAGCTCAAATCATTGACCAGACTTTCACTGGCTGACTGCTGACAGCTTGCAGAGCACACAACTTTCACCTGTGAAAGTTCGCCTATGCCGTAAAAGCAAGAAAAGGCTTCCGAGAATGAATCCCGAAAGCCTTAAAGCCCTTGATTGTATTGTTTTTCTCTTAGAACTTACCTTCCTTATGAGCTTCCTCAACGGAAACTGCAACTGCTACCGTTGCACCTACCATCGGGTTATTGCCCATACCAATCAGACCCATCATCTCAACGTGAGCCGGAACGGAGGAAGAACCTGCAAACTGTGCGTCGGAATGCATACGTCCCATCGTATCGGTCATACCGTAGGAAGCCGGGCCGGCAGCCATGTTGTCCGGGTGAAGGGTACGTCCCGTACCGCCGCCGGATGCAACGGAGAAGTATTTCTTACCCTGCTCGTTACACTCTTTCTTGTAGGTACCTGCTACCGGGTGCTGGAAACGTGTCGGGTTCGTAGAGTTACCGGTGATGGAAACACCTACGTTCTCATGGTGCATGATTGCAACACCTTCCTGAACATCGTCCGCGCCGTAGCATTTTACGGTTGCGCGAAGTCCGTTGGAATACGGCTTCTCGTATACGATGTTTAATTTTGCCTCTTTGTAATCGTACTGAGTCTCAACAAAGGTAAAGCCGTTGATACGGGAGATAATCTGTGCAGCATCCTTTCCGAGACCGTTTAAGATAACGCGAAGCGGTTTCTGACGTACCTTGTTCGCCTTCTCAGCGATACCGATTGCACCCTCTGCCGCCGCAAAGGACTCATGTCCTGCCAAAAAGCAGAAGCACTCTGTCTCCTCCTCAAGCAGCATCTTGCCAAGGTTTCCGTGTCCTAAGCCTACTTTTCTGTGGTCAGCAACAGAGCCCGGGATACAGAATGCCTGAAGTCCCTCTCCGATTGCCGCAGCAGCGTCAGCCGCTCTTGTGCAGCCCTTTTTAATTGCGATCGCAGCGCCTACGGTGTAAGCCCAGCATGCATTCTCAAAGCAAATCGGCTGAATCTTCTTTACCTGGTCGTAAACATTCAAACCGGCATCCTTCGTAATTTTCTCAGCTTCTTCGATTGAGCTGATTCCATAACTGTTTAAAACAGCGTTAATCTGGTTAATTCTTCTTTCATATCCTTCAAATAAAGCCATTTTCGTCCGTCTCCTTTCCTATTCTTCTCTTGGGTCGATGATTTTTGCGGCATCCGCCACACGGCCGTACTGTCCCTTTGCTTTCTCCCAAGCAGTATTAGGATCATCGCCTTTTTTGATAAAGTCAGTCATTTTTCCAAGGGAAACGAACTGATATCCGATTACTTCGTTATTCTCGTCAAGCGCGATTCCGGTTACATAGCCCTCAGCCATCTCCAGATAGCGAACGCCCTTCTCCTTGGTCGCATACATCGTACCAACCTGAGAACGGAGTCCTTTTCCTAAATCCTCAAGTCCTGCGCCGATAGCAAGTCCGTCGTCAGAGAACGCACTCTGGGTACGTCCATAGACAATCTGTAAGAATAACTCTCTCATTGCTGTATTGATTGCATCACAAACAAGGTCTGTGTTTAATGCCTCAAGAATGGTTTTGCCCTGCAAAATCTCTGCTGCCATCGCTGCGGAATGCGTCATACCGGAGCATCCGATGGTCTCAACCAATGCCTCTTCGATTACACCGTTCTTTACATTTAATGAAAGCTTGCAGGCACCCTGCTGCGGTGCGCACCAGCCTACACCATGTGTAAAACCTGAAATATCTTCGATTTTTTTAGAATGAACCCATTTGCCTTCTTCCGGAATTGGAGCTGGTTCATGTTTTGCGCCCTTTGCTACGGGACACATGTTTTCGACTTCCTTAGTGTAAATCATTTTAAGACTCCTTTCGCTTAAATAGAACTGTATGTATCAGACTTTGTTATACATTTAACATACCTCATATATTTTCGCACATTTTATGCAATCTATCAAGTAAAAAATTTGTCTATTTTGCTTTTTTGGCAAACTATCCAGTTTCTGCCTGAACAAGCTCACGTTATGAATCTAAAGTTACAAATTTTTCGCCGCAACCTCATTCTTATTTTTGTAAATGGAATTCGCCGGAATAACGCCGCGCACCGAAGACAGCGGGTAAATGTTCGTATGTCTGCCGATGACGGTTCCGGGATTCAGCACGGAATTGCAGCCGACCTCGACAAAGTCCCCCAGCATGGCACCGAACTTTTTCAGCCCTGTCTCAAGCTTCTCATCTCCGTCCTTTACCACAACCAGCGTTTTATCCGACTTCACGTTAGAGGTAATCGAACCTGCACCCATATGGGATTTGTACCCCAGGATAGAATCTCCGACATAATTGTAATGCGGAACCTGCACGCAGTTAAAAATAATGTCATTTTTCAGCTCCGTGGAATTGCCGACAACAGAGCCCTTTCCTACGATCGCGCTGCCCCGGATAAACGCGCAGTGACGGATTTCCGCGTCCTCGTCGATAATCAGCGGACCGTTTAAGCATGCGGTCGGCGCCACCTTCGCGCTTTTTGCCACCCAGATATCTTCTCCGCGCTGTTCATACCGCTCCGGATCCAGTGTGGGGCCAAGCTCTCTTATGAATGCCGCGATTCCCTTCAGCGCCTCCCATGGGTAGGTGAACTGCTCTAAGTATTCTTTTGCAATTGTCTCGTTTAAATCGTATAAATTGCTGATTTTTGCGTTTTCCATCTCATTCTCCATTCTGAAGCGTTTTACGCTGCGTGTCGGTATTTTTTCCTGCTTCCGAAAGATCCGCCGCCCGGACAATCTGTGACGCTCCGCACAGACAGCCGCATAATTTTAATATTAAAACGTACGGCCCGATATGTCAAACAAAGAAATTTTATGGATCGACTGTCTCATTCGGAACCAATGTCTGTCTTTGTTCGGAATATAAATATAAAATGGGCCGGAGCTTCTGTTTACAGCATGCCGGTTAGTGACAAAAACGCAGCGTATCAGAATATTGCTGATAAATACGATGTTCATTTTATCTTTGATGATGAAAAACCAAAATTGCATTTTTATTCCGTTCCCTGGGTTGAGGTTTTTGCACTTGATAGTTGTGGCGGCTTTTTTTCCAGTGTAGAAGACCTACCTGGTTTTGACTCAAAATCATCTGTTGTGTATATTGATGGAAACAAAAAAGTATTTTGGGTTGCAGCGGATTTTGAACAGTTTATCGGTAATCTTATGAACTGCAAAGAAAACATGAAACCTTATGCGGAGGTTCGCATATTTGACACAAAGGAAGACGCAATGAAAATCTTTGAATTTATTGAAATAAAAATAGAGGAGGGATAAATGTGAATAATCAATTTATTATAGATTATTGAGCGAATCATATTAAATTGCAAAAAATTGCTTCCGAAACATTTGTTTTCCGGAAGCAATTTTTGTGCAATATTCACCTGCCAAAGGATTCGAGCAGAACGCTCTCATCCCTCATCCATATGAACCGTCCTGTAGGCGTGCCCCACCGCCGGAAGGAAACGCTCCAGCACATCCTTCGTCTTTATGCGCAGGCTCGCGGTATTGACACACGGATGGCAGCCAAGATACTCCGCCTTCGGGACCTCCTCGTCCACCAGCAGCTCCACATGTTTTTCCCTGTCATTCATCAATCCCATAATACTGACGGAGCCGGGCGTGATGTCTAAATATGCCTCCATATATTCCGCCGGGGCAAACGAAAGCCTGGTACTTCCAATCTGCCCTGCGATTTCCCCGGAGCGGAACTTCTTATCCCCCGCGACCATCAGCAGATAGAAATGTTCTTTTTTCGAATCCCATAAAAACAGATTCTTGCAGACGATTGCGTCAAGCATGCTGTTAATTTCGGCACTCGCCTCCATCGTATTTACGCTTTCATGGTCAATCCGCTGAAAACGGATGCCGAGCGCATCGAGCAGACGATAAACTCTGATTTCCTTTTCCGGTCTGCCGGCGGTATCTCTTGGGCTACCTTCCACTAATTCCACGTATTTCTCATTCCTTTCTTCTCACTCCAAATTTGCCACATAGGCGGCAAACGTAACTGTCCCGTCCTCATTCAGAGTAAAGGTTTCAATCACAAGCTGGCCGTTTTCGCCGTCCGAGTAGGAGTAGGAAAACTGCGGACTCATGCCCGGCGCTTCGTCGTGGAAAAGTGTTTCTTTCGCCACCGTTCCGCTGCCTGCCGCGCCGTTTTCCAGCTCATAGGCGTACGTGATGCCGCCGTCCGCGTCCGGCGTGACAGTCATAACCGTACTTTCCACCCTCTTGGCATACTCATCGATATTTTCCGGCGTCAGCCGCTGCACAAAACGGTCAGCGTCCGTCTCCGGCATTTCGCCATCATCCGAAGCCCGAGGTGTATCAATCGCTTCAATCAAGGCTTCCGCCGCTTCACTGTCCGCCATGGACGCATCCATCGGGAGTACGAACAGCGCGTTTAAGCCGTCATAGCTTTCATTTCTGGCAATCTCCCCCGTCGCCTCGTCATATTGATATGCCTCGCTGTTATAGAACGCCTCTCCCAACACGCCGAGATAAATCGTCCTGTCCGAAAAAACCGAAACATTATCGCATTCCGCGATACAATAAAGGACTCCGTCCTCCAGAAAACTTGAATAGCCGCCGTTCATGCTTGCCGCATTGTACCGTTCCGGCTGACAGCCCTGGATAAACGGCGACACGAATATCTCCTCATTATCCGGCATCGGCGTTTTGTCGGATTTTTCAACCGCCACGACAGAATAGGTTCTGTCATCCAACAGTTCCCCGTCTACCGTTGTGACGTAATCCGAAAGCCCCTTTCCCGATATCATGCCGAGCAGAGTTACATCATATCCGCCGCAGCTCTGTGTTTCGTTTATTTTGACGGCGCCCTCACTCTCAAAAGCCGAAGAAAGCCTGCTGTCCTTTAGATATTCCGCCACCTGTCCGGGTGCGAGATACCGCCATGCCGCATAAGCGCTGCCCGTGCAGACGCCAAGCACCAACGCAGTCGTCAATACCATAGCCGGTACTCTTTTCCATGTTCTTTTTTCCATCTGACTTGTCTCCTTTACACAATGTAATATTTTCTGATTCAAATGGAAATCCGGTTCTTCGTTTGGAGTAAGGGCCTGTTTTAAAACTTCATTGATATCACGTTTCATAGAAAACATCCTCCAATTCCCGCTCTAGCTGTTTTCTCGCATGGTGCAGCCTGCTTTTCACCGTTCCGGCCGGGATTTTCAGCACTGCCCCAATTTCATCGACGGAAAGCTCCTCCATATAGAAAAGCAATATCACAAGCCGGTATTTCTCCGGCAGCCTCCCGACCGCCTGCCTTACCGCCTTCTGCTCTTCCCGGCAGAGAAAGATGGTTTCCGGGGAGATCCCTGCCTCCTCGTCCGCCGCCTTGTCCTCCTGCCCTTCCGCAAAGGAATCCATCCCGGCAATCCGGTTCCGCCAGGCGTATTTGCGCTTTCGGTTTTTCCAGATTCGTATGGCAATCGATAACAGGTAGCTTTTGGGATTGCCACCGGAATCAATTTTGCCGCCAAGCTCCACCGCCTTTAAAAATGTGTCCTGATACAAATCCTCCGCCTCCGGCGTACTCTTTGCAAGACCTTTGCAGAACGAATAAATGTCTTTTCCGTAAGCAGCTATGCATTGCTCCAGTTCCATCTTTGTCATTTGCCAATCCACCTTCAAGACGTCTTATCGAAGGAAATTGCTTTGCCCTTCACTCATACATTGTAACAAGTCAAAAAATGGTTCACTGCCTTTCAAAATCAAAACGAATTTCTCCGTCCGCAAACAACAGATATGCGTCGAAGCTGCTTCCCGCCTTTGAGGTAAAGCCCGTCACCTTTTCCTTTGTTTTTCCCTCCTCCAAAAGCTCGCGCATGGTTTCCTCGGATAACGGCATCTTCGCCACAGTGTGTCCGATGCGGAAGCCGCAGGCACATTCATAATACCACTGGCTTTTTTGCAGCGTCTTTCCGCAGGCCGGGCATTTTACCGCGGTTTCCACAGGCTTTGGCTTCTCCGGGAAATCAAAGACAATCTGCCCCTCCTCCGTCAGTTTCAGCGGCGCGTCGAACATCATGCCGGTTTTGGCGATGAAGCCCTCGATGACGCCGGTCTTTTTCTTTGTCAAAAGCTCCTTTACCTGCGCTTCCTTTAATTTTACTCCGGCAATCTGCCCAATCGAAAACCGGCAGCTTTCCGGATTGTCCTTCTCATAATTGGCGCAGCCGTACCCGAACGGGGTTTTTATAATTGCACCGCCGCAGAGCGGGCATTTCACGCCTGCCACCTTCGGAGCCTCTAAATCGGTAAAATCAAAACGCAGACCGGTAACAGCACCGTTTTCATCACGGTTTAAGGCAATGCGTCCATCAAATTTCTTCCCGGATTTAGACTGAAAGCCCCGGATGGTTCCTGTGCGCCCCTCCGTGAGAAGCTGTCTGACCTGCGCTT
>CALWBG010000058.1 GCA_944375975.1 uncultured Roseburia sp. | reverse complement strand
ACCTCCGATTATACGGTAGAGCTTGCGAACGAGGTATGCAATGTAAACCATATCCCGGCGCTGGCACATTTGACCTCTGATTCCTCGACCAAAGAGAAGGTGGCTTCGGTGATTGAAGAACTGAAGGAGAAGAAGATTGAGAATGTGCTTGCCCTGCGCGGGGATATTCCACAGAACGCGGATTTCCCGCTGCCCAATCAGTATCACCATGCAAGTGAACTGATTTATGATATTAAATCCCGCGGTGATTTCTGCATCGGCGGGGCCTGTTATCCGGAAGGCCATCCGGAGGCAGAGTCGGGTACGGAAGACCTGGTGCATTTGAAAGAGAAAGTAGAGGCGGGCTGCGAATTTTTGACAACCCAGATGTTTTTTGACAACAATATACTCTACAATTTTATGTATAAGGCGTTAAAAATCGGAATCGACGTCCCGATTGTGGCGGGAATTATGCCGGTCACGAATGCCAGCCAGATAAAAAGAATCATCTCCCTTTCCGGCAATCTGGTGCCGCCGAGATTTCTGGCTATCGTGGACCGCTTCGGGCACAATCCGGCGGCAATGAAGCAGGCGGGCATCGCTTATGCGACGGAGCAGAGTAGTGATTTAATCGCGAACGGGGTCAGCCATGTACACATCTATACGATGAATAAGCCGGATGTGGCGGGGGCAATTCTTGCCAACCTCTCGGAGATTTATGTAAGAGAGAAATAGCGCAAAAGAAATGAGGAAGGGAAATGAAGAAGCAGGAAGAATTATACCGTGAGATTACGGAAATGATAAAGGCGACAAAGGACGGGACGCTGCGGTGGAGCGTGGAGGTGCAGACCACCGAGGCCAATCCGCCGGAGGAAAAGCCCGTGGAGGAGGAAAACGGAACCGCCTGGACGGTGGATGAATGTTATGTCTCTTATTATTGCAAATATCGGGGACGTGACTTTTGCATGATTACGTATGAGATGATAAAAACCGCAAAGCAGGCGGGAAGCGGGGAGAACAGGGTCACCTCATCGAATATGGTATTCCTTCCTCCGCTCGGGCTGCGTTTTTTCGACCTTCACACGCTGCTCCCCTACAGTGTGGAGGTGTCGAATGTGCTTTTGGACGCCATACACAGGCTGTGGGTTCTGCTGCTTGATATGTATAAGACGGACAAGGGAAGCGTTTATCTGGATGTAAGTCCGGGAACGCTCGTGATTGAAGACTAAAAGCACAAGCGAGGACAATTTAAGTTTCTTTGAAGCCGGAAATATATTTCTGTACATTATCGCATACCATTGCGCCGCTCATGACACAGGCGCCGGCAGCCCCGGCCTGTCGTATTTTTAAGGTATCGGCGGCGCGGATGCCGCCGATGGCATATACGGGAATCGAAACGCTTCTGCATACCATTTCGAGAAAGCCAAGCCCGCGTCCGGGCAGCCCCCTTTTGCAGTCGGTATCAAAGATGTGGCCTGCGGTGATGTAGGTACAGCCAATCCTTTGGGCCTCAACCGCGTCTTCCACGGAATGGCAGGAAGCGCCGAGCACGGTAAAACGTGCTTTTTTTTTGTCCGAAAGACCCCGGAGGACGGGCAGCGGCAGGTGCAGGGCGTTGCAATTCAGCTCTGCCGCAATATCTGCAAAATTGTGGAGAATGCAGGGAGTTCCGTGTTTTTGACAGATTGCGAGCACCGCGGCTGCCAGTTTTTTGTATTCATTTTCGCTCAAATCCTTTTCACGCAGAACAATGCCTGCCGGATGTGCGGAAGCGATTTTGCAGATGCGCGCAAGAAAATCTTCCTCGCAGAGCTTCCGATTGGTAACGCATAAAATATCAGACATACAGATAATCATTCAGAACGGGCTGTAAGCCTTCCGCGGCGATATCTTTGTACATCGTATCGAGACTGCGGTTATCGTTGATTTCAAACTGCTCGTCGCCCTGCGCGCCGTCTGTCTCCTTTCCGCTGTATTTATTTTCGTGATCGCCGATACCGGTCGATACGCCCGCCGATACCTTGGTGGCGGCAATCTTTACAATGCCGTCGCGGAATGCGGCACTCTCGCGGGAAGATACCGTAATGCCGACAAACGGCAGGAAAATGCGGTAGGCGCAGATAATCTGGCAAAGCTGTCTTTCGTGTACATCCAGAGGATGAATCTTATCATTGTTGATGATTGGTCGGAGCCTTGGGCAGGAAAGCGACATTTCCGCGTGTGGGTATTTCCGTTGAAGGTAGTAGACGTGCAGCGCGCTTGCCAGCGCGTCTTTGCGGAAATCCGAAAGACCGAGCAGTGCGGAAAATGCCACTCCGCGCATACCGGCCATAAGGGCGCGTTCCTGTGCGTCAAAACGGTAAGGCCATACGCGCTTTGGCCCGAGCAGATGCAGAGTTTCATATTTATCGGTATCGTAGGTTTCCTGAAAGACGGTTACGTAGTCCGCGCCGCATTCGTGGAGATAACGATATTCATCCGTATTGACGGGATAGATTTCAAGACCCACCATCCGGAAATATTTTCGCGCCAGCTTACAGGCCTCACCGATATAATTCACGTCGCATTTTTCAGGGCTTTCGCCGGTGAGAAGCAGAATTTCTTCCATGCCGCTGTCGGCTATGACAGTCATTTCATGCTCAATCTGCTCCATGGTCAGTTTCATGCGTTTGATGTCGTTGTAGCAGTTGAAGCCGCAGTAGACGCAGTAATTCCCGCAATAGTTTGAAATATAAAGAGGCGTGAACAGATAGACGGTGTTTCCGAAATGTCTGCCTGTTTCAAGTCTTGCTCTCTGGGCCATCTGTTCGAGGAACGGTTCGGCCGCGGGGGAGAGCAGGGCTTTGAAATCTTCTATCGAACAGGTCTCGCGCGCTAAGGCAGCTTTTACATCTTCGGCGGTATATTTTGAGTAATCAAAGGAATTCATCTGTTCCATAACATTCGCACAGACATCGGAGCTGATTTTCTCCATGCCGGGAAGATACTCCATATGATTTTGGCGCGAGGACGGATCCGTTTCCAGACGGTGTTTTTTGGCAAGCGCCCCGTCAGACAGATGCTTTGAATCGACAAAAAATTGATTTTTCATTATATGTACCTCTCAATCACGAAGAAAACCGGTCAGCGGGTCGGACGCGGATGCACCGCGGGTGAGTACCCTGCCAAGTCCAGCAAGATATGCCTTTCGTCCCGCTTCGATTGCGCCGCGGAAAGCGGCTGCCATCATCGGCAGATTTCCGGCAGTGGCAAGCGCGGTATTTGCCATAATTGCCGCCGCACCCATTTCCATTGCTTCGCAGGCCTGCGAAGGCTTGCCGATACCGGCATCCACAATAATCGGAAGCGCTATCTCGTCAATGAGAATTTGAATAAAATCTTTCGTGGCAAGTCCGCGGTTGGAGCCAATAGGAGATGCAAGCGGCATAATCGCGGCAGCTCCGGCGGTCACAAGGTCACGGGCCGTATTTAAATCGGGATACATATAGGGCATGACGACAAAGCCTTCCTTAGCGAGAATTTCGGTCGCCCGGACGGTTTCCTGGTTATCGGGCAGCAGATATTTGGAGTCGCGCATAATTTCGATTTTTACGAAATCACCGCAGCCGAGCTCCCGCGCCAGTCTTGCGATACGTACGGCTTCTTCGGCATTTCTCGCGCCGCTTGTGTTGGGGAGCAGAGTAATGCCTTTTGGAATAAAGTCCAGGATGTTTTCCCGGTCTTTGGTATTGGCACGGCGGACCGCAAGGGTGATGATTTGGGCGCCCGCGTCCTTTATGGCCGCTTCAATGAGATTTAAGGAGTATTTTCCCGAACCGAGAATGAAGCGGGAATCAAATTCGTGTCCGCCGATGATGAGCTTATCATTGTTCATGTTTGTTTCCTTCTTTCTTATGGTTCAAATTTTTCTGCTAAGATACGCACAACGGTATGTGCCTGGTGAGCCGCGCAGAGCATAACACGGGAGGCGATAAGACCGAGTCCGTCGCCCGCGTCGCTTACCTCGTCGCCACAGAGATAAAACCGGTCTGTCAGCCTGCGGGTTCTGATGCTGTTCGCGCTTCCTAGTCCTGCCATACCGGACGCGGCGACAAGATACTTGTCCGGCATAGCGGTAAGCACGGTGTTGGCGAGCATCGCTTTTGTCTCCGCGCGGTCAAAGGCTTCGCATATGATGTCCGCGTCCTTCAGAAGTTCCGGTATATTGTGTTCGGTTATGCGGACGGTGTGCGTCTCAAGTTTGATATACGGTGAGTTCTCCTTTAGATTTTCGGATAATGCATCCGTCTTATATCTGCCGACCTGAGACGCTTTATATTGCTGGCGGTGAAGATTGGAGATATCCACCCTGTCAAAATCAATCAGAATGAGTCTGCCGATTCCCGTACGGGCAAGCGTTATGGCAATGTTGGAACCAAGCCCGCCGAGTCCGCATACGGCAACCGTGGCGGAGGAAAGCTTATCCTGTAATTCTGTTCCGTGGCGTTCCTTCAGTGCCTTTCTTATTTCTTCCTGTGTCGGTATCAGCTCAACCACCTCCCACGAAACTGACAATTTCGACGCTGTCGCCGTCTGCCAGTACGGTTTTTCCGTACTGCGTTTTCGGTATGACAGCTCCGTTGCATTCGACGGCAATCCGTTTTGCGTCATAGCTTGTGGTTAGCAGATATTCCGCTATGGTTTTGCCGGCAATATCAAGATTTTCACCGTTGATTTTTACCATTTTCTTACCTCCGAATACCATAGAAAAGTGACGCCCGGTGGGGACATCCTGATTCTGTGCAACAAAAACGGGAAGTTACCGATTTGGTAACTTCCCGCTCAATACTTGATATATCAGGCATCCCTACGTTGGCATTATCCAAATCAGGTTATCGGTCGAAGGTCATACCTTCCTCTCAGCCTGTCATACAAGCTCCCGTCCGTTTTATTGCTGCATTGTATTGTACCTTGCTTTAAAAAAAATTGCAAGCGGTATTTCTTTTTGCCGCAGTTTGTCAAGGTTCGCGCTGCTTTGGAAAAGACGCCGGACGTGCGGCGCTGCCACGGATATCGTCCAGGGAAATCGAATAATGATGCTTCATCACAATCGACTTTAAGTCCTCAAATTCCGCTTTTTCCTTTTCAATGCCGTAGCCGCTGCTCCTTTTGACACGTATATCCCCGTAGGAGGTGTGTCTTGTTTCAACAGTGGATTCAAGCTTTGCCCGTTCAAATAGCTGGTAGCGCACACCCCGGGTTGTGGTGTGCAGAAAGAACAGCGCCGTAAATTTATCGCGGTCCTCCGGCTTACACAGGCAGGTCAAAAGAACGCCGGGGCGGTTCTTTTTCATTTGCAGGGGAATAGTGTAAACGTCGAGGGCGCCGGCGTCCAGCAGAATTTCCGTGGCAAGTCCGATTGCTTCCCCCGTCATATCATCCAGACCGCAGGAGATGGAGAGCACGCAGTCGTCGAAGGGAAAACCGTCCTCGTCCGTTTCCCCCTCACGGTTGGCGTCGGAGGGAAGGTCTGTTTTTTCCCCGAAAAAAGCACGGACACAGTTGGCGATGGAAAAGTCGCGGGTACCCATGCCGTAGCCGATAGAGGACGCGGCGAGGGGCGGTATCGGACCAAAGTGTGAGACGAAGTGTTTTAAGATGGCGGCTCCGGTCGGAGTGCAGAGCTCTCCCGCGACGGAGCCGGTATAAAACGGAATCCCCTTTAAAAGCTCCGCCGTTGCCGGGGCGGGAACCGGAAGCACGCCGTGGGCACATTGTACAAAGCCGCTTCCGACGTGTACGGGGGAGCTTATAATTTCGTCAGGTGCAATCAGATACAAAAGATATGCGCACCCTGCCACATCCACAAGCGCGTCAATGGTGCCGACCTCGTGAAAATGAATCTGTTCGAGTGTCTGTCCGTGTACCTTTGCCTCTGCATTTCCGATTTGCTCGTAAATAGCACGGGCGTTCTTTTTGACCGCATCCGGAAGCGCAAGCTCTCCGATTGTTTCCAGAACGGAGCGGTAGGTGGCGTGCTTGTGCGTATGCGCCTCTCCGTGTGTATGTACGTGGGCGTTTCCGTCCGCATGGGCGTCTGCCGGTTCCGCGCTGCCATGCTCATGGCCTTCCGGCCATCTGGTGTTTTCTTCACGTCCGTGAATAAGAATGTGCATATGCGTTCCCCGGATGCCGCATTTTACAGAAGGCTCCGCGGTAAGCTTTACTCCGTAGGGAGCGAATGCTGCGTTCATATCCCGCAGAAAGTCCTCCTTGCGGTCACAGAGTTCATAGAGGGCTCCGAGCAGCATATCGCCCGCCGCGCCCATATTACATTCGAAATAAAGTGTCTTCATAAAAATCCTCCGTGATTTAATATTAAATTAATTTGATTATACCGAAAAGCGGTAAGGATTGCAAAAAAACTGTTTTTAGCAAATTTTCATAAAAACAGGAAACTGATTTTGTGAAAATAGTTTCTTGTTATGTATCCGGGAGAATGGTAGAATAATGGAAACTGAAACAATAAAAATAGTTTCCTCGGGAGGGACAAATATGGAATTAAAGGAGACAATTTTGGAGGGGACGCTTAAGGCCTTCAATGAAAAAGGACTCAAATTTACGATGGATGATATTGCGGAAAAGCTTGGAATGAGCAAGAAGACGATTTACACGGTATTTGAGGATAAGGAATCGCTGTTTCTCGCCATGGTAGATTATTTATTTGATTCTATCAAGGAGAGTGAGCGGCAGGTGGTGGAAGATAAAAGTCTGACCACGCTTGAAAAGGTCCGTACGATTTTATGCGTGCTTCCGGAGAGCTATCGGGAGATTGATTTTCGGCAGCTTTATCTGCTGCGCGAGAAATACCCGAGGATTTACGGGAGAGTGGAGGAGCGCCTGGAGACCGGATGGGAGACGACGATCGCGCTGCTGGAACAGGGGATGGAGGAAGGAGTGCTGCGGCCGGTACGGATTCCGATATTAAAGATGATGCTGGAGGCGGCGTTGGAGCAGTTTTTCCAGCGTGATATCCTGCTTCGCGGCGGAATATCATATGTGGATGCGCTGGATGAAGTTGTGGGAATTTTAATGGACGGCATTACACTGCATGATTAGGAAATGTAGGGGGGATTATGGAACGTATTTATTTAAACGACGGATGGAAATTTACGGAGAAGTTTGACGAGCGTATGGTAAGGCGGAATTTTGATGAGAGCGGACTTAAGGAGGTGCGTCTGCCCCATACCTGTAAGGAGACGCCGTTCCACTATTTTGACGAACATGTCTATCAGATGGTCAGCGGCTACCGAAGACGGCTGTTTGTTCCGGAGGAATGGCGCGAAAAAAGGGTTCTGCTCACAATCGAGGGAGCGGCGCATGAAAGCACCGTCTTTTTAAACGGTCAAAAGATTGGAGAGCATCATTGCGGCTATACGGCGTTTTCAATCGACCTGAGCGAAAGCCTCCGGTATGGAGAGGAAAATATCCTTGCGGTGCGGGTGGACAGCAGGGAAAGCCTGAACATTCCGCCGTTTGGCCATGTGATTGATTATATGACCTATGGCGGTATTTACCGGGATGTCTATCTGGAGGTCAGAAATCCGGTTTATCTCAAGGACGTGTTCGTCAGAAGCGAATTTACGTCAGAGCGGGATGCGGTGTTGATTTCCGAGGCGGCGCTCAATGAGGAAACACAGGGCTATGTGATTCGTCAGAGCATGAGGAAAAAGGGAGAGACGCAAAGCGTACCACTGGGTGAATGTAAAGCGGAAGCGGT
Organism: uncultured Roseburia sp.; assembly: GCA_944375975.1. Taxonomy (GTDB): domain Bacteria; phylum Bacillota; class Clostridia; order Lachnospirales; family Lachnospiraceae; genus Roseburia. The sequence goes on along the minus strand of CALWBG010000058.1, from coordinate 5,777 downwards.
GACAAAGCTCTCTTTTCCGGTAAAGAACGTCTCTCTGTGGGATGTGGAGCAGCCCGCACTGTATGAGATAAAAACCGAGCTCGTTTGGCAGGGCAGAGTGCTCGATAAAACCGTTACGGTCTTTGGCTTCCGGGAAGCGCAGTTCCGGCGCGACGGGTTTTATCTCAACGGCAGGAAGCTGAAGATACGGGGACTGAACCGTCATCAGTGTTTTCCGTATGTGGGCTATGCCATGCCGGAATCAATGCAGAAAAGGGATGCCGATCTGCTGAAACGGGAGCTTGGGGTCAATGCGGTGCGTACCTCCCATTATCCCCAGAGCCATTATTTTTTAGACAGATGTGATGAGCTGGGGCTGTTGGTTTTTACGGAACTGCCGGGCTGGCAGCATATCGGCGACGCGGCGTGGAAGGAGCAGGCGGTCGAAAATGTGCGTGATATGGTAAGGCAATACCGCAATCATCCGTCTATTATTTTGTGGGGTGTGCGCATCAATGAATCGCAGGATGATGATGGGTTTTACGTGGAGACGAACCGCGTGGCCCGCAGTCTGGATCCTTCCAGGCAGACCGGAGGTGTGAGGGCCAACAAAAAAAGCAGCCTGCTGGAGGATGTTTATACCTACAACGATTTTTTGCACGAGGGAGACAACAGGGGCTGCGAGAAAAAAAGTGCGGTGACTTCCGACGTAACAAAACCGTATCTGGTCAGTGAATATAACGGGCATATGTACCCGACCAAGGCTTACGACTGCGAGGAACACAGGGTGGAGCACGCGCTGCGCCATGCAAATGTGATGGACGCGCTTGTCGGTGAAGAGGAGATTGCCGGCGGCTTCGGCTGGTGTATGTTTGATTACAACACACATAAAGATTTTGGCAGCGGGGACCGCGTCTGCTATCACGGCGTAATGGATATGTTCCGCAATCCGAAGCTGGCGGCGGCGGTGTATGCCTGTGAGCAGGAGCGGGAACCGGTGCTGGAGGTTGCGTCCTCCATGGATATCGGAGAGCATCCGGGCTGTCATCGCGGCGCTGTCTGGATTTTTACGAATGCGGACAGTGTGCGTATGTATAAAAACGACAGCTTTGTCAAAGAGTTCCGGAGAGAGGATTCCCCGTACCGTAATCTTTGCCACGGACCGCTTTTGGTAGACGACTTTATCGGGGATGCCTTAGAACGGCGGGAGCATATGAAGCCGGCCCAGGCCGAAAAGGTCAAGACGGTATTAAATACGGTGGCCCGCTTTGGGCTTGGGCATCTGACCTAGGCAGCCCGTGCCGCGGCGGCGGAGCTGGTGCTTCTTTATCATATGAAAATGAAGGACGCAGTGGAGCTTTATACGCGTTATGTCGGGGACTGGGGAGGAGTCTCCACGGTATACCGTTTTGAGGCGGTAAAGGATGGGAAGATAGTAAAAACGGCAGTAAAGGAGCCGATGACGGCACTGCGGCTTTCCGTTGAGGCGGACCGCCTTTGCCTGGAGGAAAAAAACAGCTATGAGGTGGCGGCAGTCCGCATACAGGCACAGGATCAGAACGGAAATCTGCTGCATTTTTACAACGATCCGATTGTGCTTGAGACAGAGGGAGCCATCGAGCTGATTGGCCCTGGGGTTTTATCATTGCAGGGGGGCATGGGCGGTGCCTACATAAGGACAACGGGCAGCGCCGGGACGGGAAGGCTTAAGGTTGGCGCCGCGGGTATAAAAACGCAGGAGCTGCAATTTAATGTTATCGTGCACAGCACGGAAATGGGAGGGGAAAACATATGAAATTAACAGGAAAAGAGAAGGTTTCTTACGGACTCGGAGCCGTTGGCAAGGATATGGTTTATATGCTGTCAGCGAGCTATATTCTGTATTATTATCAGGACATTCTTGGTGTCAGCGCCATCGCCATGGGTATTATTCTGATGGCGGCGCGGGTGTTTGACGCGTTTAATGATCCGATTATGGGAGTGATTGTGGCAAAGACGCGTACCAGATGGGGCAAATTCCGCCCGTGGCTGTTAGTAGGAACAACCTTAAATGCGATTCTGCTGTTTTTCATGTTTGCAGCGCCTCCTGCCTTATCGGGCAGTGGACTGGTCGCCTATGCGGCGGTAACCTACGTGCTGTGGGGCGTGACCTACACAATGATGGATATTCCCTACTGGTCGATGATTCCGGCGTTTACGGAAGGGGGAAAAGAGCGGGAGAATCTCTCTACGCTGGCGCGTTCCTGTGCGGGTGTCGGTTCGGCCATCGTCACCGTAGTAACGATGCAATGTGTTTATATATTCGGACAGGGGGACGAGCGGACGGGCTTCCGCTATTTTGCTCTGCTGGTTGCGGTACTGTTTGTAGTGTGTATCGTGATTACCTGTGTGAATATCAAAGAAAAATCCACGGTCGATATCGACGCGCCTTCCGTAAAGCAGATGTTTGGGGCTCTGCTGCAAAATGACCAGGCGATGACAGTGGTCATTACGATTGTGCTGCTCAACTGTTCAATCTATATTACCTCCAATTTGGTGATTTACTTTTTTAAGTATGATTTCGGCGGCGCGGGCTGGTACGATGCCTATACGCTGTTTAATACGTTCGGGGGCGGCGTGCAGATTCTTTCCATGATACTTTTTTATCCGCTGCTTCGCAGATTTTTGACGACGATTCAGGTGTTTTATCTCAGCTTTGGGATGGCGGTCATGGGATATGTCGTACTGCTGGTGCTTGCGTTTACGAATATGTCGAGTGTATTTTTACTGTTCATCCCGGCATTTTTCATATTTGCGGCGAACGGCATCCTAACAGTGCTGACGACGGTATTTCTTGCAAATACGGTGGATTACGGGGAATGGAAGAACAACCGCAGAGACGAGAGTGTGATTTTTTCCATGCAGACCTTTGTGGTAAAGCTTGCCTCCGGTGTGGCGGCGCTTATAGCCTCTGTCTGTCTGACGCTCTGTAATTTAAGTCAGGATACTGCCGCCGGCGAAGCCGTTGAAGCGGCCGAAAGCTCTGTGGTTATACTGCGCATGACGATGACAGTCCTCCCGATTGCGGGTTTACTGATAGCGGTCTTTTATTTCCACAGAAAATATCTGCTGACCGAGCAGAGAGTGGAAGAAATTGCGGCGGAGATAAAAAACAGGAGAAGCAGGGCATAGAAGGAGAAAGCGGCATGATTACGGAAAAAGACGGATTGTTTGCACTGAGTACGGGAAATACTTCCTATTTGTTCCGGGTGATGGAGACCGGACATTTAGAGCATTTATATTACGGGAGAAAAATCAGGCCCTCGGCGGAGGTGCTTGCACAGAAGCATGCCTTTGCACCGGGAAATACGAATGTATATGACAATGAACACAGGCAGTTTTCCCTCGAGGATGTCTGTCTTGAGTTTTCTTCGCTGGGAAAAGGGGATATCAGAGAGCCGTTTATTGAGGTCATTCACGCGGACGGGAGCACAACCTCGGATTTTTTATTTGAGAAATTTACGGTTACGGCGGGCAAGGAGGAGTATGATACGCTGCCCGGTTCCTATGATGAAAAGGGAGAGGCGGGGCAGCTTTGCATCACAATGAGGGATAAGCAGTATGGGCTGGTTTTGGAGCTGTACTATTATGTGTATGAGGAATGTGATGTCATTACAAGGAGAGCCGTGCTGCGCAATGAAAGCTCGGAGACGGTACGGCTGGAACGTCTGATGAGCCTGCAACTGGATTTTGATGCCCAGGATTATGTGCTGACCACGTTTCACGGGGCATGGGCAAGGGAGATGCAGCGTGTTGACACGGAAACTATGCCGGGAAAATATGTTTCCGGATCTTATACGGGCACCTCATCCAGCCGCGCCAATCCCTTTTGTATGCTTGGCAGGAAGCACACAACCGAGGATTGGGGAGACTGTTACGGCTTTAACCTCATTTACAGCGGCAATCATTATGAGGCGGCGGAGGTTAGCAGCTTTGGAAAGCTGCGTCTTGTTTCGGGGATTCAGCCGCAGAACTTTTCCTGGGTATTGGAGCCAGGGGAACGCTTTGAAGCGCCGGAGGCGGTCATGACCTATTCAAAGGAAGGCTGTAATGGGATGAGCGGAAATATGCACCGCTTTGTGCGGGAGCATATTGTCCGCGGAGTCTGGAAAAAAAAGCTGCGCCCGGTGCTTTTAAACAGTTGGGAGGCATGCTATTTTGACATCAGTGAGCAAAAGCTTCTGCGTCTGGCGAAAGCCGGGAAGGAGGCGGGAATTGAATTATTTGTTATGGATGACGGATGGTTCGGGGAACGGGATGACGACGCACATTCACTCGGCGACTGGCAGCCGAATTTAAAAAAGCTGCCGGGCGGCATCAATGGACTCGCGGAAAAAATCAAGGCGCTTGGCCTGTCGTTCGGAATCTGGGTTGAGCCGGAAATGGTCAATGTCAGCACCAGGCTTTATCAGGAACATCCGGAGTGGGTGATTGAAATTCCCGGAAAGCCGCATTCAGAGGGAAGAAATCAGCGCATTTTGGATTTGACGAATGAAGCGGTTCAGAATTTTATCATAGAGAAAATGAGCGACGTCTTTTCTTCGGCGGATATTTCCTATGTGAAATGGGATATGAACCGCACCTTCAGCGATTATTTTTCGGGGAACCTTCCGCCGGAGCGGCAGCAGGAGACGGCGCACCGCTATATCTTGGGGCTTTATCGCTGTATGAGGGAGCTTACCCGGAGATTTCCTCAGATTTTGTTTGAGGGCTGCGCGGCGGGAGGCAATCGATTTGATCTCGGAATACTTTGTTATTTTCCGCAAATCTGGGCGAGCGATAATACCGATGCGTTCTGCCGGGCCGAAATCCAGAACGGCTATAGCTATGGTTATCCGCTGTCCGTGATTGGCGCGCATGTATCATCCTGTCCAAATCATCAGACACTGAGGATGACGCCTCTGGAGACAAGGTTTGCCGTGGCGGCGTTTGGAGTTCTGGGGTATGAGTGCAATTTTTGCGATATGCGTAAGGAGGAGCTTGCAGCGGTAAAAGCGCAGATTTCAATTTACCGGGAATGGCGTAAGGTGCTTTTGACCGGGGATTTTTACCGGGGAAGAAGCTTTTTGGAAGGGAATGTGACGGAGTGGACGTGTGTGTCGAAGGATAAAAAAAGAGCGGCAGGCTTTTTGATGCAGAAGCTGGCCGTGCCGAATCAGCCGTATGGGTATTACAGGGCAAAAGGTCTGGATGAGAATATGACATATCATTTTTATAATCGGATATTAAAATACAATATCAAGGATTTTGGGGATTTGGTCAATACGGTTTCTCCGGTACATATCCGTCAGGATTCCCTTATCCAGCGGCTGGCCGCGAAATTCATTCATCTGGACGGTGAGACAGAGGATTATACCGCCGGCGGAGATACGTTAATGTATGGAGGGGTGCGCTTAAGGCCTGCCTTTGCCGGAACCGGGTATGACAGCAGTGTGCGTTGTTACCCGGACTTTGGCTCGCGTCTTTATTTTATGGAAGCGGTGGAAGAAAAGAAAGAGGGTGCGGATTTATGTCCTATGTGATTTCCTATGTCGGTGCGGGCGGAAAGACCGGGAGCATTTACCGGAGAGCCGGGGAGCTTTTGGCACGGGGCCAGAGAGTGCTGATTACGACAACGACGCATATGTATGTGCCGGGACCCGGCCGGGGCGCTTTTGTGGACTGTGCCGGGAAAAAGGAAGAAGAGGTTTTTGCGGAGGTGAAAAGAGTGCTTGAACGGGATGGAATATGCACCGTGGGGGCGTGTCTTTCCCACGAGC
>CALWBG010000057.1 GCA_944375975.1 uncultured Roseburia sp. | reverse complement strand
GGATCCGCTGCCGGAGGCATACAAACCTGTCAGTTCTTCATAGGATGACCCGTTGTTCAGGATGGCGGAGAGGGTATCCGCGTCATCGCCCCCAATCCCGGTTAAAACAGAGCTCTTAAGAGCGGAGCCGTCGTCTAAGGCCGCATATGCTTCCGATAATTCACGCAGCAGCTCCACAGGTGTTTTTAAATGTTCGGTGCCGTTTTCGATTTCCGTCATTGAAATGCCGAGGGAGTCAAGCAGAGCGGTAACGGATGTGTGATCGACATCCTGTAAGGCATCAAAAATGGAGGCTAAGGCAGCGCCGGTTTCGGCGCCGGATGTGCCTGTCTTAGAGAGGGCGGCTGCAATGAGAGCGGATAATTCCTCCATTTGTACACCGTACCTTGCGGCGGTCGCTGCTGCTTCATCGGTTGCCGCAGCCATGTTGTCCAGTCCCACGGCGGCACGGGAAGCGATATAGGTTTGTCCGTCGAGGATGTCGGTTAAGGCTCCGACATTTCCCTTTAAATCATAGGCGGCGTTTGCCGCGGTAAGATAGCTGTCCGCCGTATCGGCGGAGAGTCCTCCTGCGCTCTGGGCCAAAAGAGATAATTCCGCTAATTCCTCGGCATTGTCAAAGCCGGCGCGGTACATGTCCCGGACGCTCGTTAAATAGTCGGCGGCTGTTTTTCCGTATTTGGCCGCCGTATCGAACGCCCGGCTCCCAAGCTCCTCTAACTGAGCCTGTGTGAGTTCGGAGGTTTTGCCGATGTCGGTCAGAATATCGTTTAAATCGATTAATTCCGAGACGGCTTTTTTGATTTGCGTTGTCAGAAAGGTAAGGGCTTTTCCCGTAAGGCTGAATCCGTCGGAGCCGGCGGAAGGCTGTGCGTCGGTTGTTGTATTGAGTTGGTCATTTTCCATAGATGATTCCTCCTTTTTCAGTTCTGCTTTTTGGGCTATTCCGACTGCTTTTGCGGCAGCTTTGTCTCATCGGGAATGACGGGAAGGTGTTCGATGACATAACGGTATTTGGCGTCACCGTGATGGTTGCCGCCGCAGGAATTGTAAGCTCTGTGCAGTGAGGTAAATTCGTCTAATTCGTCGGCGGGGATGCCCCCAAGCGAGATATAATTTTTATATTTTTGATTGATTTTATCGGCGAGCAGCTCCCTGTTCGCATTCCTGAGTGTTTCGATTTGAACGTTCAGCCTTTGCATGCTTTCCTCCTGGATTTTCTGAAAGCCGGACAAATCCGCTTCGTGCTTTTGCTCAAGCCTTTTGAGATTTTCGGAGGTCTTTCGCAGCAAATCGTGTTCCTCTTTCTTTTTCCGCATATGCCGGAACTCAATTCCGAATTTTTCGCAAAACCACTCAAAGACGGAGGTGCAGGCCTTTGCGCCCAAAATAATTGTCAGTACGCCGGTAAAGACAGAAATGAAATCAATCTCAAACATTTTTAGTATGGTTTCCATTTATCGGGTATCAGTCCTTTCTATGGGGTCTTGCCAAACAGGGAGCCGACGAAATTTTTTACGAGATCATAAGAAGTGGTGGCTCCGACGGCATTGGCAAGCCCCATGCAGACGGCGTATAAAACGGTAGCTCCGGTGATTGCCAGGCCGTTTTTTCCATAATAGAGAAAGATTTCAGCAATTCCAACGGCCATAGAAGTGATTAGTGCGATGAGAACGCTGTTGTATGTAAGCTTTGCGGCGGAAAGAATCGTTTTTATAAGCTGAATAGCAGCTGATGTGACGGCGGCGGATGTAACTAAAATAGCAATAAATAATTCGAAGGTCATACGGTTTCTCCTTTTTGTTGCGTTTATGCCAGTTTGAGCAGTTTTTTCCAGGTTTTGTTTCGGGCGGTAATCACGCCGTCAATCACACAGCCGTTTGCTTTCTGAAATGTCTTAACGGCGGAGGTAAATTTCGGTCCGGCGATTCCGTCGACGTTTCCGCACGGGCAGCCAATCGTATTCAGATACTTCTGAAGCGGCGCTACCACTGCATGGCGCCTGTTGCAGCAGGCGGATACCGTGATGGTTTTTGATAAGGTTTCCGGTCCCGGAATACCGTCCACGGCGGCTCCAAGCGCGGCCTGAATATTTTTTACAAAATCCTGAAAAGAATAGGAAACGGCAGGTGCGCCGGCATTTGCCATACTGCCGTTCTCCAAAGCCATAACAGTATGGGAGCCGGGCTTTACCAAAATATCTCCGCGCTTTAACCAGGCGTCGCCGGTGACATATTTCGAAGCAGTCAATACTTCAAACATTCCCGTTGCGGTAAACGCCGTTTTCATCGTGGAGGTGGTGGGGGCATTTGTGCCGTTGTAGGGAATCGTAATGCCGGCCGCTTCGGCGCATACGCACATAAAGGCGCTGCAGTCTGTTTCGCAGGGCGTCGTAATCCGGCTCAAATCATAGCCGGCCTGTTTGGCCTGTGTATGCAGGGTGTTTCTCTGATTTTGGTCATAGCCGATATTGGGGTTGTCGCAGCCGGCTTCACAGGCAGCCGCCATTTTTTCGGCCTTTGCCTCATCCGTGCATCTTAATACAAAAGACCAGGGCTTTGCGTACCATGTCCGGATGCAGACCTCCCTTCCGGTCTGGTCGCCTGAGGCGCCGTTTTTAATTCCGGCATTTTCGTCGATAGAAGCATGTCCGATTTTGATTGCCATATATGATTCCTCCATTGCATTGTTATAAACGTGAGTCATAAGACGCACGCAAAAAAAGGGGACAGCAGGTGTCCCCCATAAGATAGTTTTTGACCGGTCCGGCCTTATTCCTCCTCAAGAATCAAATCAAGAATGTTGTCATCCTGGTCAGCCATAAGGTCACAGGTTACCGTGATGGTACCCGGGTCGCCGTTGTTTGAAAAGCTTAATGATAATGTACTCTGCGGTGCGCATTTGTAGGCAATCAGGCGGTACGGCAGAATCTCGTCGTTTTCCGTCTTCATGACGGTATCACCGTAAACAATAAAGTTTTTCGGGAAGCTTGTAGATTTGATATTGACGCGCTCCACGCCGCTGGCTACTTCCTTCATGTAATAGACAATGACCTTGTCGCCGGCACTCAGCGCGGAAGTAAGCGTAATATTTTTGCCCTCGACGCTGCACGCAAGCTCCGTTCCGCAGTCATCACCGTCGGCGTAAACGACAACGGTGTCGGTCACCGGCGTATCCTCCAGAGCCACAGTCGTGCCGTCCGCAGTGGAAAGCTCCTTGCGCACTACGTATTTTGCGGACTTGTCGGTATCGCCTCCGGTAATGAGCTGCCACAGCTTCACAGACTGCATCTGCGTTTCAATCGTAAGAGTGCCGCTGCGCTCGCCGGAGAACTGTACTCTTTTCGGATGTCCCTTACCGCCGTAGGCAAAAACGCTTTCACCTGTCAGCTCCGTTGTGCTGACGTTCGCATAATCCATGTTTAAAAAAGGCTTTTTGGTGGCATAGTCCACAAAAATTAAGTCGCAAACTTCTCTGTTTGCCATATTAGAATCGAATCCCATTTAGATTTCCTCGCTTTCTTTGCAAAGGACTCATGATTTGAGTCCCCGTTATTGGTTATTGTGATTAAAGTTTTGAAACCACGCGTTTGCGTCAAAATGATGGTCCTTGTCTCCGTATGCGGCGACGCTCATCGACTGGATATCGTAAATGCTGTTGCTGCAGGTACGGTAAAAGGCGTCCCATAGTTGATATACTGTAATATCCCAGATATTATAGATATTTAACGACGGGCTTTTATTCGCGACGGCGGAAATAATATTTCCGATTTCCATATTTTTGTCCGCCTTCGCATACAGCTTTTTATTTTCCCTGCCTTTCTGCAATTTCTGCATAATAGACAATGCGCGTTTGCTTTTAATCTTTGACAAATCATCATTTTTCGGTTTCAGGTAATTGCGCTGTAAAATAATATCACAGAGCTGAGACCATAGTTCTCTGGAAACAAAGCCCGAACATTCAGACTGCTTTCCGTCCTCATACAGCAAAAAAGCCCGGTGCTCTTTGTTGTATTTTGGAACTGCTGTTAAAAAGAAATCGAGCATCGCCTCGAGCGTGGGAAGCATGCCGGAATCCGAAGTCAGTAAATCGAATATATCAAGCGATGCCTGCTCCTGATGAGAGAGACACTCATAAATACCGGTCTGCTGTACGAGTGTATAGTAGGATTCCGGTGTCATTGACAGAATAGACAGATACATCTGGTAGACAGGATAGGACAATCTGCTGATTTCCCGCAGCGTAGGGCATTTTACGCCGCCGATATAATCAAAGTACATCGGCTCCGGAGATAATAAATGAAAATAGTCCAGTTTCAATATGCAACCTCCTGTAGGTCCACAAAAATATCTCTTTTTAGAAAGCCGAGGACCACGTGGCCAGAACGGCAGCGCAGTCCTCGGCAGAACGAAGTGAGAAATGTTTGTGAAGGGTTTGATGGCGACGTGGCGTTTGCCGTGTCTGATTTTCGGTGTTTCCATACGTGATATATACACGCGGGAAAATTCCGGAATTGATTGAATTTAAGCGGAAAATGAAGTATTTCTATTTGTGGCTGCCCTTTTTTGATTGTATTTTCGGTAGGTCTGTAATCGGTGCAGGGCCAGGCAGGAGCTGCAATACATTTTTTTATTGCCGGTGTTTTCAATCAATGCGCCGCATTGTTTGCAGCGCTTATAACCTTTTCTGGAATTTTGGGGCAGGCCGCACGCCCGTTTCTGCCATTTCCGGATTTCCCCGTCCAGACAGCGGTTTATGTAGCCGCCGTAGAAGTGGTCCTCCAGCATAAAATTAAACCGCGTGGAAATACAGGACTTATCCTCGTATTCCTCAATGCGCCTGCAATTCTCAAAGCATTTATATAAGAAGCCTTCAACTATTTTTTTATAATCCTGCCACGGCAGCGTCATCTTTTCCATTTGAAGCCGTTTTTTCGCGGCCCGGGCTTCTTCCATTGCCTTGAGAATCGCATCGGTTACGGCGGAGGCATCCATGGCAGTTCCCGAAGTCCATTTATAATACAGCCGTTTTGGTGTTTGCAGGCAGTCCAGATATGTTTCCCCGAGAATCACTTCCCTGTCAAAGTATCTGGTATAAATGTTATTGATTTTCTGTCGGATTACAGAGCACCAGTGGTCATCCGTCGTTTTTGATTTATAATAGGTGTATGGAATATCGGACCACTGCCGGAAAATCCGCCCGATTTCGGTGTCGGCCAAATCCTTTCTCACTTTAAAATGAATGGTTTTCGTGTAGGTTTTGCGTTTGTTGCCGGAGGCCCAAAGAGCAGCGCAGAAAGAACGGAAAATTTCATCTTTTTCTTCCCGTGATGCCGCATCCTTGTAATCCTCGATGATTTCATATAAGTACAGTTCGTTACATTCGTATATTGTTATCCCCCTCCTTAAGCTCATAATATTTCCCGAGATACTCATAGGAGCCTTTCGTGTTGTCCGGGACCTCCTGTATCGACAGCCTTTTTGCCGCACCGCTGTGTTCCGTAAGGTTTTGCAGTAAATAGTCTCCGTACGCCGCCCATGCAAAGGACTTGCTGATGGAGACGGAAGCATAGGAGGCCTTGATTACGTAATTTGCAATCAGCGCCTCGTCCATGGAAAGCTCCCGCTTTAGCGCAGCCTTATACTCATTGACAACCAGTTCGTAGTGAAAGCTGCCGCCCGCGGTTTTGCCGTCTTTCTTTTGAGATAAGTGCATTTTCAGGTTGGCCGCATAGTGATTGATGTATCTTCTGCAGATACGCAGTACATTTTTGTCGGTCAGATCGAGGCTGTCGTTTACGACCAGGCGGGCGGTATCCGCCAAATCGCCGATGCCTTTGTCCCACAAAATATGTTTTTTCTCCCAGGTACAGATATAATCACACAATTCATTCATGGGAGAAGGAGAGTGGTACGCGTTTGGCGTTACCGTTTCATCTGTATCCGCACGTTGCTTCATTTTGCTGCGAAGGGCTTTGTAGGTATCCATTTTGTCCGGATAATGATACAGTAAAAAATAAGGAAGTTGCTTTAAGTGCTTTTTTAAAGCACTGTTCATGTGCCAGCGAACACCTGTTTTTAAGAAGTCGATTTCCTTCCCCTGAAAAATCCGCAGAAGCGAGGCGGCATCCTCATACCGTTTCCGGACGGCTTCCTCTGTCGTGTAGCGGTTTTCTATGCTGGTCGCGGCATTGGTAATTTCGCCAATCCGGCTGTCCCTGGTCATAATTTCGTATTCGATTAAGTTCTCTTTTGTGTAAGGCTTCGGTCGGGCGGCAGTTTTGTCCTCGATGTCAAGGATGATGGGCTTGTCAATTCTGGAGGCTGCTACCAACGGTTCGTCACACAAAAAGAATATGTCCCCGTCAAAATCCCGCTTTGGAGGTTTCCAAAGCCTGACTATATCTTCATCCGTTTTACTGTCACCGCAAAACGGAGTTCTGCGCTACCCGTCCATGAATTTCACATGGATGGTCTTTGAGCCCGATTTTGCGTATTTCGCGCGTAAATCAGAACTCAGGTTAGTCGATGAACCTTTTTCTATACGAAAGCAGGGCTTCGTACAGAAACTTGGCACAGAGATTGGCTGTGTGCGCACAGCTTCCCCTGTCAGCATAATTGTTAATTACCCATTTCCTGGTAAAAACGAACGCCAATTACACACCCTGTAGGTACAGGTTCACAGAATATCAACTGCCTGTAACGGACAGAAGCTATACATTACTGTATAGGGAGCCGATGAGAAAAGGGGCCAGCTCCGCCTTGCTGGGGCGCCGAGATATCGTGCATATTGAACATGACGATATCCTGGTCTTTGAAATAGGAAAACCATTTGTCAATAAACGTATTCCGCACATTTTTTATTTGGTTGACCTCCGAGGGGTCAACCAGCGGAGAGCGGAAGGAAATGCAATCTCCCGGCGAAAAATTTCCGCTGTATATTTCCCGCCCGCCAAGGCATCCCTCGGGTGTCTGCCCGACCGCGTATTGCAGATAGCCTGCCATATCGCCAACGCCGGTATGATAAAATCCGGAACAGTAAATTTTGCCGACTTTTGCCTCATCAATGGATTTTTTTAATTTTCGGTAAATGAACTGTTTCACGGCGGGATCCTTTAGCATTTGCTGATTGATGAGCACAGCCTTCAGATAGGTGCTTTCCGGCTCTGAATGTTCCGTGTCAGTGATGCCCATAAATTTGCAGGTGTAAAAGGGCTCCCCTTTGATAATTTTTTCAAATAAATCGGTCGTGTATCTGGCAAGCTTTACGATTTTTCCGTCATTGGCACAATCCAGAATATCATAATCCGCAAGTGTGTGGTTTTCGTAGCTGTCGATATAGTTCGGATTCCATAAATCCAGGCACTGTAAATACTGGAAATTCATGCGCGTATATTTGTTCAGATGCCGGATATGGTGGCTGTATTTACTGATGCCGAGCTTGAAATCGTACTTCTTTAAGGTATTCATGTATGCCAGCCAGGCATCGCTGCCGTAGTTTGCCTGAAATAATTTGTGACCCTTGAACATCGAGGTATTCCAGATACAGTCGATGGTATCGATGGGATGCACCTGACCGTAAATATCCGTGATGGACTCATAGCCCCATTCCTTTAAAATCCGGCGGAAAGGGACATAGACGGAATATCCTTTGATGAACGGCAGGCGTATCTGGCTGCCGACGGCAGGATAATCGAGTCCAAGCCGGGCGCTTGTGATTTCCATAAATTCTTTTTCGTGACAGCCGCATCCGTCAAAGGGGGATAGATGAATGTCGCGATAGCCCTCCTCGATTTCCCTGGATTTATATTTTTTTCGTTCTCCTGTCTCTTTGTCCTCATATTCCCTTTCTTTTTCCACGACATATTTGATGAACTGATGGGGAAGCGTTTTTTCGTACTCTCCGATAATGACAATGTTCGGCATATAATCCCGGATGAGCGTGCAGGTACTGAACACCAGGCAGCGCTGCGCTTCATATTTGGATATGATGCATTCGTCAACCGGCAGGTCCATCTGTGTAATCCGGTACAGCTCGTCAAAGAGGGTGTCGCATACAAAGGCGGTAATGCCGTCCTTGGCCTGTGAAGCTGACTTGCCAAAGCGGGAATAATGAATTCCGTTATAGAAAAATCCATGCTCCAAAATATGGAGAAGCGCCTCTTCCTGTTTTGGATTCTTTTTCGCCACGACAAGGATCAATTCTTCGATATGGCTGGAAACGGAGCCGCGCAGCCGTTGGATTTGATCGAACAGGAGCGAATCGCCCTGTGTAATCAGGTATTCATTTTTTATTTCTTCCTGCCTGTCCATTGTGACATTATATTCCTGCCGGATGAGCTCCTTGATGGGAATTTTGATTAATGTATATTGTATCTGTTTCACTGGAAATCACCTCCGTATGTTTTTCTCTTGCCTCGATTGTCCTGCGGCAGCGTTCATCAAATCTCCAGTCGGAGAGAATTCTTCCCGCGATGTCGGACGAATGCAGACGGGCATCCGTGTTATAATCCGATTGGAAAATGAGGCCGCCAAAGGTATTTGTTTTTTTCATTCTGAAATCACTTCTCCTTTTTGTTTTTGCAGAAAGCTGTTTACTTTGTCACTTGTGTTACACTGTATCTTTCTCCGTTTGTGATGAAGTTTTTGGAAAAATGAATCAAGCCTAAAAAAATGCTTTTTTGTGAGTCAGCGAAATTAAGCGCCTATTATATAGAAGAAACTCAAAAACAAAACAAATGTTCGATTTTTCTATTGACACGAACAAATGTTTGGGATATAATCAGAATTGTTCCCGATAAACAATTGTAATCAGGACGTATCGATATAAGGGGAGAGTTACCAATGAAAACAGAAGAATATTTATATGCCTATTATCAGAATGGGGCGAAGAAGCTCTGCCGTGTGGTAGACCGTATTTTAGCAAGGTTCGGCGGCGTCAGTGATATGGATAGGGACGATTTTTATTCGGCTGCCAATGAAGTCATGGCGAATATATGCCGTACCTATGATAATGTTCAGAATTTCGACGGATATGTCTATTCCTGCCTGTCAAATAAAATCAAGACGGAAATGACAAAGAGAAACCGGGAAAAAAGAAAATCGGACCGGCAGGCCGTTTCCATAGACACTCCGCTGGGAGAGGACGAAGCGACGCTTCAGGACCTTTTGGTATCGGACTTCGATATCGAAAAGGAGGTTTTCGGTGAAGAAGCGGCGGAGGGCGGCAGGATGGAAGCATACTTAAGCAGGCTTTCGGACCTTCAGAGGGGAATCGTGGAGCTTTTGGCGGCCGGCTATAAGGCGGGAGAGATTCAGAGAAAGCTGCAAATTACCGGTCGGAAATATCACGATTGTATGCGGGCAATCCAGTCTTATGAGAATGTTCGAGTATTAATGTAAGAGGGTTATTATGTCAATAAGGAAAATCAGAAAACAGACGCTTTCCCTGAGTTCTTATTTGGATAAGGTGAGGGAGGAGGATGTCAGAAGTGACCAGGAGGTTCAGCGTTTATCCGGTGCATGGGATGCCGGGATGGTGAACGAGCTGGTGGCGACCGTCCTCACTGACGATTACATACCACCGATTATCCTGGGGGAGGAACAGTTGACCGATGCCGTGCAGCAGTGGATTATTGACGGTCTTCAGCGAAGCTCGTCGCTTTTGCGGTTCCGATACGGAAACTGCCGGATTACGTCGGCCATTGAAAACAGCAGGATTGATTATCAGAAAAAGAAGCTCGACGCGTCGGGAAAAATATGCAGGGATGAGGATGACAATATTATTTGGGAATCCATGCAGTTTGACATCAGAGGTAAGACCTTTGATGAGCTTCCGGCGGAATTAAAAAAGAATTTTGATGACTACCAGATTGAAATGGTCATTCATCAGGACTGCACGATGGATATGATTTCAAAATTAGTGCGCAGATACAATAACCATAAACCGATGAATGCGGCGCAGAGGGCGTTTACCTATCTGGACAAATACGCAAGAAAGATTCGGGGCATCACGGAGCACCGTTTTTTTAAAGACTGCGGGGAATACACGGAGACGGAGAAGAAAAACGGGGTATATGAGAGAATCGTGGCCGAATCGGTCATGGCGATGTTTCATCTGGACCACTGGCAGAAAAACGGAAAGAAAATGGGAATGTATCTGAATGAGAACGCTTCGGAGGAAGAATTTGACGCGTTTGAAAAGGTGCTCGATGGCCTGTCACAGGTGGTCGGAGGGCGTTTTTCGGAGATATTTACGAGCAAGGACTCCTTTCTGTGGTTTACGCTGTATCACAGATTTCTTGCGCTCGGCGTAAGGGAGGATAAATTTGCGGAGTTCCTCGGTGCGTTCCGGGAAAGTTTGCACGACCGAAGCTTTGCGGAGTACGGCAACGAGACATTTGACAGTCTGGATGCCAATAAATCGACGAAGGATAAGAAGGTAATCATGCAAAAGCTGGATATGCTCCAAAAGCTGATGCTGGAATTTTTGCATCTGCATGGCGATGGACCGTTGTCGGAAGCAAAAGAGGAGGAAGCGGACGCTGATGTGTCTGTCCTTGATTTTGTGCGGGAGCATGTGAAGCCTGATGTTACGGAGGAAGATATCGATATGTATTATGATATGCTCAACGGATACAGGGTGGATAAGCACTCCGCGCTGCTTTGCTGGCGCAATGAGCCTTCAATGCTCGGGATCGTAGCGTATTCGGTGGAACATGATATGGATTTGGATGACTGGATAGTCCGGTTCTTTGCGAAAAACTGTGTCTATAAGCAAAACCAGGCAGAGAATTACAGGTATATGAAGGAGGATTTGCAAAATTATCTGGAGCACAACAGGGCTGTCGAAGATAAAGCGTAAACTTGTGTGTTGTAGGGAAGATTTTTTTGTGATATGATACCTTAAGTATACCAAAAGGGTATTCCGGCAGGGATGTCTGTCCGGGATCCGGCGAAAGAGGAAGTGGAAGGAGCGGTAATGGGAGAATTTTTTAATCTGGACAATAAGTTTTTTCAGGGACTGAATAAGGCGGTAGACTGTGTTTGCTTAAGCCTGCTCTGGGTATTGTGCTGTGTGCCGTTTGCAATCGTATTATATCTGGGACTGGCATCAAAGGTTATCGTATTGCTGATTCCGTGTATTCCGCTGGCGGTACCGGCAGGAGTCGCGTCGACAGCGCTGTATTATACGGTCAATAAGGTAATCCGCCACAGCAGAGGCTACATATGGAAGGAGTTCTGGCATGCCTTTCGGACGAATTTCAGGCAGGCGGGGATCGTCACCCTGATTGTAGCTGCCGTGGCATTTATCATAGCGCTTGACGGCTATATTATGCTGCAATTCGCCCAGGCGGGCCGGCAGGGAGGCGTTTTGTATATCGTATTCTTCATCATGCTTATTTTGGAAGCCGCATGGACGATTTATCTGTTTCCTTATATGGCGAGGTTTGAGAACACCACGAAACAGGTGCTGAAGAATACGGCGCTGATGGCAATCGGAAATCTGCCGAAAACGCTTCTGATGCTTTTGATCCTTGCGGTAGTTTGTCTGGGGACCTATATCATCCCGCTTTTCATTTTCTTTATACCGGCAGTCTATACGCTGGTGATTAATTTTATTATGGAAAAGATATTTTTGCGTTATATGTCCGAGGAAGATATCGCGGCGGAGCAGGAGAGGAACCGCGAATTCTATCAGTAAAGTTTATATTGATTTATAGAAAAACTTATAGTATATTTCTTTATAGACGTGCAGGGGGTCTTTAAAACGCATGAGAATGGAGAGTTGGGTATGCAGCAGAATGATTCGCTTGGAATTACAAAAATTGCGTTGGATGCAATGGGCGGAGACAATGCTCCTGTGGAACCGGTAAAGGGAGCCGTCGACGCGGTTGCCGCGAGGAAGGACATTAAAGTTTTTCTTGTCGGCCAGAAAGATGTGATTCAAAAAGAACTGGAAAAATATACTTACCCCGCCGGACAGATTGAGGTAGTACATGCGGAGGAAGTGATAGAAACGGCTGAGCCGCCGGTTCAGGCAATCCGCAAGAAAAAGCAGTCATCAATCGTTGTAGGAATGAATATGGTGAAACAAAAGGAGGCGGATGCCTTTGTTTCAGCGGGAAGTTCCGGTGCGATTCTGGTCGGAGGACAGGTTATTGTCGGGAGAATCAAGGGAATTGAGCGGCCGCCTCTTGCGCCGCTGATACCGACCGAGAAGGGGGTCTCCCTTCTGATTGACTGCGGGGCAAATGTGGACGCAAGGCCGTCGCATCTGGTACAGTTTGCAAAGATGGGCTCGATTTATATGGAGCATGTGGTCGGAATCAAAAATCCGAGGGTTGCAATCGTCAACATCGGCGCGGAGGAGGAAAAGGGCAATGCGCTTGTCAAGGAGACCTTTCCGTTGCTGAAGGAGTGCGGGGATATTAACTTTGTCGGCAGTATCGAAGCAAGGGAGATTCCGCACGGTGAGGCAGATGTCATTGTGTGTGAGGCGTTTGTCGGAAATGTCATCTTAAAGCTCTATGAGGGTCTGGGCGGTATGCTCATGAGCGTGGTAAAGAAAGGTCTGATGAGCACCTTAAGAAGCAAGATTGGCGCCGCGCTGGCGCTCCCGGCGTTAAAATCAACCTTAAAGGCGTTCGATGCATCACAGTATGGCGGTGCGCCGCTTTTGGGGCTGAACGGGCTTGTAGTAAAGACGCATGGAAGCTCGAAGGCAAATGAGATTACCAATTCTATTTATCAGTGCGTGACCTTTAAGGAAGAAGACATTAACGGAAAAATAAGAAACAATATTAACAGTTCAGCGGAACGGGAAGGAATGTAGGTTATGGAATTTGAAAAACTGAAAAAAATCATTGCGGAAGTATTGAATGTCGATGAGGAAGAGATTACAATGGAAACAACCTTTGTGGATGACCTTGGAGCGGATTCACTTGATATTTTTCAGATCATCATGGGAATTGAGGAAGAATTTGATATCGAGATTGCAAACGAGAAGGCCGAGCATATCGTGACGGTTGCGGATGCGGTGGAAGAAATCAAAAACGCTTTAAATTAATCAGGAAAAATGACACAGGCCCTTGTCCCCGGCATGGGAGTGGCGCATACGGCGCTGCCCGTTGTCTGGCAAGGGCTTTTGCGTTATTTGTCCTGGCAAAAGGAATGACCAGGGTTTTTTTCCTGTTTTACAGAGAACGATAGATACAGGAAACACGGTAAACCGGGAAAAAGCCCCTGAAGAAAGGGGAGGAAATATGTCTAAATTAACGGAATTGGAAAGCCGTATCGGTTACGGGTTTCAACAACAGGGGCTGTTGCGCCAGGCGTTGACACACAGCTCCTATGCGAACGAAAAGCATATGAAAAAGCTGTCGGACAATGAGCGGCTGGAGTTTTTGGGAGATGCTGTCTTAGAGATTGTGTCGAGCGAATTTTTATACCAGAACTATCCCAAGCTGCCGGAGGGAGATCTCACGAAGCTCCGCGCCACCATTGCCGGTGAGCGGACGCTGGCCCCCTGGGCAAGG
>CALWBG010000056.1 GCA_944375975.1 uncultured Roseburia sp. | reverse complement strand
GGACTTAAAGAATACCGTCCGGCTTTGGCCTCATAAGCTAAAGGGAGAGGGACATTATGCGGCGGTGCTGATAAAAGAGGGGAAAATGCAGCCGGGAATCTGCTTAAGCGGGGAGGAAAAGGGGATTTCAAACAAAGAACGGAACGTTCCGGGGAAAGGAATTCTTGAATTTCTGCAATTCGCGGAGGAAACGCTTCTGCCGGAAACCGCGCGGCGTCTTTCGGAGGGCGTATACCTGAAATTCGGAGGACAGCTTTATCTTGCGCCGCAGGGAATGCCCTCCGTCAGGGGCTTAAAGGTTCTGCGCCCGGGTCTGCATCTTGGTACGGTGAAAAAAGACCGTTTTAATCCGTCTCACGCGCTTGCGCTGGCGCTACAGCCGGAACAGGTTTTGCATACCCTAAACCTGTCGTCCGACGGCACGGAAATCAAAAGCTACTTAAACGGCGGAACCTTTCCCTGTGAGGGGGAAAAGGGGTGGTATCTGATTACCGCCGACGGCTTTGGCATCGGCTGGGGAAAGCTTGCGGGCGGTATCATGAAAAACCATTATCCCAAGGGGCTGCGCAAGCCCCTGTAGAGGGATGTCTGGCAGCGGTATGATATATACGGGCGCGGTGGGACGATCCGGCCGCTTCAGCTCCGGTTTCCGGCAGCGGCTCCAGAGGAAAGGAATCCCAGGTGTGCAGTCAGCTTCCGTGCGAAGGTCAGCGCAAAATAGAGGATGAAGCTGTCAATCGGCAGCATAATGGCATTTTTGAGCATGCGCAGCGGGAGAAGCGCCAAAAATGCCTGCCCGTAAAGCATGTTGAGCCAGAGTGTATTTAAAAGGCAGTTGATCAGAAGCTTAATCAGAAATTCGGCAAGAAAAATACGTTTGACGGAGACGGGTTTCCGGTAAAAGATACTTCCGTAAATGATACCGGACAGCATAGCGCTTAAGGTAAAGCCGAAAAAGTAAGGACCGTCCGGTTTGATTATATATTTCAGGATGTCCAAAGCGCCTCCGAACAGGCAGCCGGCCGCGGGGCCGAATAAAAATTCCACGATGCGGTTTGGAAGACCGGAAAATCCGATGCGGACATAGGGACCGACGGAAATGCTTGCGACCATGCCGAGCACGATGGCGAGGGCGGCCAAAAGGCCGCAGAGCACGACGTTGCGCGTAACAGTCAGCTCCAGAAGGGAATGTTGATAGAGCTCTTTGATTTTTTTCATAAAAATAGCCTCCTTTTTAGCAGTTTTCCTATGACTACATAGAGGAGACAAAAAATACCTGTATGCAGCAGCGGGATGCGAACTCTGTACCGCAAACAGAAAACTCTGTAACAGAAACTTCTGTTTTTCGTCCGCGTGACAACTCCCTGTTCACACGGCACTTAACGCACAAAATTCTACTCTGCTAATGTGAATGATTGATTGAAACAAATCCGTTATATCACAGCGGCGATTGTTTGTAAATAGTCAAAAAGGCTGAAAAGCACAGGAGGTACAGTGCATGAATCTGACCGGTATCCATATTAAAAATTTTAAGGCCATCCGGGAGGTGGATATTGCGGGAATCGAAAACGCGCTGATTCTCGTCGGACAGAACAATACGGGAAAGACGACAATCTTAGACGCCGTCCGGGCAATTTTCGGGGATTATCGGATTGGCATTGAGGATTTCGGTGAGAATGCCGCCAATATCGAGATGGATGTGCAGCTTTTTCTGGAGGGCTCCGATTTGGACTGGCTGCACCAGAACGGTATTGTCAGTCAGTACAAAAGGCCGGAGGCGTGGTTCGGAGACTTTTGTAAAAAGCTTCCGTCGTTTTTACCGCGGGAGGAACGGGCAGAGACAAAGAGGGGTTCGGGGAAGAAAGAAAATAACGGGCAGCCATGGTCGTCCGGCGGGACGCTTTGGTTTTCGTTTACGGCGAACCGCGGCGGGCAGGTGCGGTATCAGGACGCGGCACACAAGAATAACAGCTACATACCGCAGATATTTCCGAAGATATATTACATAGACGCCGAACGTGATTTAAACCAGCTTCAGGGAGATTTGCTGATGCTTCAGGAGGACGAGCTTTTAAAGCGGATGCGCGCCGACACCTGTATTTTTAACCAGGCAAAAAAATGCAGCCATTGCTTTTCCTGTATTGGTCTGGTGAATCAGAAAAAGCCCGAAGAATTGGATGCGTTCGAGGCGGCAAAGCTGCTGGACTATAAGCTTTACCAGCTTAATCTGGACGCGTTTGCCAGAAAGGTGAACCGGAATTTCAAAAAGAACGGCGGGCAGGACGAAATTCTTTATTCCATGAACCGGGATGTGGAGCGGATGCTTAACGTGACGACGGAAATCTACAGCGCCGCGCAGAACCGGACAAGGCCCATAGGGCGCATGGGAAAAGGGATGCGCAGTATCTATATGCTTTCCCTGCTGGAGGCCTATGCGGAAAATGAGGAGCGGATTCCGAGTATTCTTATGATTGAGGACCCCGAAATTTTCCTTCATCCGAAGCTGCAGAAGGTATCCGGGGAGATTCTTTACCGCCTGTCAAGGAAAAATCAGGTGATTTTTTCGACGCATTCGCCGAATCTGCTCGCCAACTTTAACAGCAGGCAAATCCGCCAGGTGGTGCTTGACGCGGACGGTTATCCGACGGTTCGAAAGAAAACCGACATCAGCGCGATTTTGGAGGATTTGGGATATACGGCGAATGACCTGATGAACGTGAATTTTGTCTTTATCGTTGAGGGGAAACAGGACAAGAGCCGCCTGCCGTTATTAATCCGCAAATATTATTCCGAGACCTATGACGAGCAGGGCAGATTATCGCGGATCGCCATTATCACCACAAATAGCTGCACCAACATCAAGACCTATGCAAATTTAAAATATATGAACCAGATTTATCTGAAGGACCAGTTTCTGATGATCCGGGACGGGGACGGAAAGGACAGGAAGGAGCTTTTGGGCCAGCTCTGCCGGTACTATGAGGAGCGCAGCAGGGAGGACGCGGATACGCTGCCGAAGGTCCGCCCCGAGAATGTGCTCATTTTAAAATATTATTCGTTTGAAAATTATTTCCTCAATCCGACAGTCATGCGCCAGCTTGGCATCGTGGAATCGGAGGAGGCGTTTTATGAGACATTATTGGAAAAATGGCAGGAATATCTGTATCGTATTTCAAGCGGGAGGCATTTGACCGAGGTGCTCGGTGAAGAGTTTCGGACGGTGGAGGACATAAAGCGCCATATGGAGGAAATCAAAATTTATCTGCGGGGACATAACCTCTATGATATTTTCTACGGGCGGTATAAGGAGAGGGAGACGGAGCTTTTAGAGCGCTATATCGACCTTGCGCCGAGGGAGGATTTCGCGGATATTTTGGACGCGATTGAGCGCTTTATTTATTTTGAGAGCCGCAGACGCGGGTCGGAAAGGATGGAAAAAGAATGAGACAGCACAGCGGTAACCTGACGGAGGGAAAGCCCATACGGCTGATTCTCGCATTTGCGGTCCCCGTTTTCCTGGGGAATCTGTTTCAGATTTTATATGGGCTGATTGATACGAAGATTGTGGGGAGCACGCTCGGGGAGGAAGCGCTTGCCGCGGTCGGCTCAGTCTCGACGCTTTACAATCTGCTGACCGGATTTTTCAACGGCATGACGCTCGGCTTCTCCGTCATTACGGCGCGCTGCTTTGGGGCGGGTGATGAGGAACGGTTGAAAAAGAGCGTGGCGGCGAGCATTACGATTGGCTTTGCCGCGGCAGCGGTGCTGGTGCTTGGGATTTTTGCCGGGCTTTCCCCGATTTTAACGCTGCTGCATGTGCCAAGGCGGCAGGAGGCCATGGCATATTCCTATATCAGTATTCTGGTGCTTGGCATGTTTGTCACTCTTGCATATAATCTCTGTGCCAATATACTGCGCTCCATCGGAGACGCTGTAACGCCGCTGATATTTCTGGTTCTTGCATCGGTGGTCAACGTATTTCTCGATTATCTTCTGATTCTTGCGTTTCAGATGGGGGTGGCGGGAGCCGCGGTGGCGACGGTGATTTCCCAGCTTCTCTCCGTGGTGCTGTGTATTCTGCATATCCGGCGGAAGTTTCCGGTACTGTGGGTGGAAAAGCGGCATTTCCGGCCGGAGCGTGCTCAGGTGAAAACGCTGCTGACGAGCGGGCTTTCGATGGGAATGATGTCAAGTCTCGTAAATTTCGGCACGCTGATTTTGCAGACGGGAATCAATACGCTTGGAACTTCCGTTATCGTGGCGCATACAGCTGCGCGCAAGGTCTTTGAAATCTGGGGACTTCCGGTCAGTGTACTCGGAGCGACGATGGCGACCTACAGCGGTCAGAATTTCGGCGCGGGCAAATACCAGAGAATCCGGGAAGGACTTCTGTCTTCTCTCGCCATCGGAACCGGATGGAGCGCGCTCGTGCTTGTGATGGCGCATACCATCTCGTCATATCTGATTGCCTTTATCGCAAGCACGCAGAGCGAAGAAATTCTTTACTGGGGTGAGACTTATCTGAAATACAATATGTCCTTTGAGGTGGTGTGCGTGTTTATCGTCATCTTGAGGAATACGCTTCAGGGAATCGGGGATTATGTGACGCCGATTGTTTCAAGCTGCATTGAGCTTGCCGGGAAAATATTGTTTACGCTGGTATTTGTGCGTCTGTTCGGTTACTGGGGCGTGATTTGGACGGAACCGGTGAGCTGGCTTGTGATGGTGCTGCCGCTTGGGCTTCAGGCATTCAGAAATCCTGTTTTGCGCGAAAAAAAAGGGGAAGCCTCCCCAGGGAAGCGCGGTTAGGATCTGCGCATTCCCGAGGGGGATTTCCCGTAGCGTTTTTTGAATAGTTTGCTGAAGTGGCAGACGTCGTCGTAGCCGACCGCTGCGGCAACCTCCTGAATGCTGCCGTCCCAGCCATTTTCCAAAAGCTCTTTGGCCCTTTCCAGCCGGATATTGATAAGATGGCGGATGGGCGTGTCGCCTGTTTCGCTTTTAAAGATGCGTGAGATGTAAAAGGGACTTAAATACATATTTTCGGCAATCCGGTCGAGCGAAATTTTTTCGGCGTAATGCTCCTCCAGATAATTGACCATCTGCTCCACGACGTATTTTTTGTTGACGGATTCAAAGGAACAGCCGCTTTTGACGCGGATTGGTTCGCTCTGCTCCCGGAGCAGCAGAATCAGCATCTGCATCAGATAGGATTTGAGCATGACATAGCGTCCGCTGCGGCAGACGTCGTTTTCCGCGGTCATGGAGGTACAGAGCCGAAACAGCTTCTGCCGCAGTTCCCCGGAGGTGTGCAGTACCGGCGAGGTCTCCGGGGACAGCGTTCCGGAAGCATCGGCAGCCTGCGAAAGAGGAAGATAGTTTTCCGGGAATCCGGGAAAACGGACGTCGCAGAAGCCCACGAAAAACTCGGTCAACGGGTTGTCCGGGACGGTGCATAAGGATTGATGCCTCTGTCCGGGGTTCAGTATCAGGATATCTCCCTCGGATATATCGTAGCAGCAGCCGTCGATTCGGTATTTTCCGCTGCCGGATAAAATGAACGCCATTTCAATAAAATCATGGCTGTGGTAATTTGTCTCGTCTCTCGTGCGGGTACCCTTGCAGGTGAACAGAAAGGTTGGGTTCAGTTGGTCGAGCAGTTGTTCACGGTTGTCGCAGCACATGGAAAAGCACCTCGTTTTTTCTAAAGATTCGTCTTTTCATTATATCATTTCTGTCCGCCGGACGCCAGTTTTCCTTTGCAAAAAACAACAGAAAGGGTGCAAGATAGTACATTCCCTTTTTAATAAAAAGTACTATACTGAAAATCCGAAACACATCATTGCCGAGGGGCAGCGCTTTATTTTGCGGCAGCGTGCCGCTGCTGCGCGCGGGCGAAAGAGGAGGGATTTTATTATGACGCCTATGAAATGGTTTTTTTCATTTCTGAAAAAATACCGGGGGTATATGGCGCTTGGAATTGTGATGACAACGGCGGTATCGGTGCTGTCCGTAGTGAATCCGTACATATCCGGGCAGATTGTAGACAGAGTTATAAGCGGCGGGGACTACGACCTGCTGCTGCCGCTTGTCGGCTGTCTGATCGGCGTTACCGTTGTTATGGGGATTTTGCGTTTCCTGTTTCAGGCGGTATTTGAGACGGCGTCCCAGGGATTGCTTTACGATATGCGGGATAAGGTGTACCGGAAGCTTTTGGAGGAGGATTTTGCCTTCTACAATAAAAAGCGGACGGGAGATTTGATGAGCAGGCAGACGGGGGATATGGACGCAATCCGCCATTTTGTCGCCTATGTCATCTATATGGTGTATCAGAGCGTACTGCTGTTTGTATTTGCGCTGCTGATGATTTTTACCGTCAATACGAAGCTGGCGCTCGCGATGCTTTCGGTGCTTCCGTTTACCGCGCTTGCGACGTTTTTTCAGTCGAAGGAAGTACGTCCGGCCTTCAAGCGGAACCGGGACTGTTTTTCCTCGTTAAACGCGTTCGTGCAGGAAAACGTCAGCGGCAACCGGGTAGTGAGGGCCTTTGCCAAGGAAGATTATGAGATTGAGAAATTTAATAAAGAAAATGATAAATTCCGGGACGCACAGGTGGACGCGTCGAAAATCTGGATGAAATATGTGCCCGTCTTTGAGGTGCTTTCCTATGTGCTGACGATTATTCTGATGCTTTACGGCGGTTCGATGGTGATTTCCGAAGAAATTACGCTGGGACAGCTCGTCACGGTCAACGGCTATCTGTGGATGTTAAACAATCCGCTGCGCCAGGCGGGCTGGCTGGTCAATGACATCGGGAACTTTGTGACCTCGGTCGAAAAAATTTATGCGACCTATCGCGAGGAGCCGCAGGTAAAGACGCCGCCGTCAGGGCTGGTGAAGCATCACCTGCGCGGAGAGGTGGAATTTCGGGACGTTTCCTATCGGGCGGACGACGAGGATATTGTGATGAATATCAGCTTTCGGGTAAAGCCCGGGCAGACGGTCGGAATCATCGGCTCCACCGGCTCCGGAAAATCCACCATTATGAATCTGCTCTGCCGCTTTTATGATACGACCTCGGGCGAAGTGCTTGTGGACGGTGTGAATGTGCGGGAGATGGATTTGTACAATCTGCGCGACAATATCGGTATGGCGATGCAGGATGTATTTTTGTTTTCCGATACCATTGAAGGGAATATCGCTTACGGGCGTCCGGACTGTTCGTTTGAGCAGGTAAAGGCGGCTGCTGTTATGGCGGATGCCAATCATTTCATTTCGGCGCTGCCCGAGGGGTATGACACGATTGTCGGCGAGCGTGGCGTCGGGCTTTCCGGCGGGCAAAAGCAAAGGATTTCCTTAGCGCGGGCGCTCCTTAAGGAGCCGTCCATTCTGATTTTGGACGATACGACCTCGGCGGTCGATATGGAGACGGAAAGCTATATCCAGAGTCAGCTTAAGAAGTTGAATAAGGGCTGTACCATTTTTGTCATCGCTTACCGCATTTCCTCGATTAAGGATGCGGATTTGATTCTCGTTATGGATAACGGGCGCATTATCGAGCGGGGAACCCATGAGGAGCTTGTCGCCGCGGGAGGCTATTACGCGACGGCCTTTTATCATCAGTACGGCGAGATCCCCAGGGAGATTTTAAACGGAAGGGGGGAGAATTAAATGGCACGGAACCGTTATGATATGGATGAGATTTTGGAGGAAAGCTTTGATGTCAATCAGCTAAAGCGCCTGGCCGCTTACATAGTGCCCTACAAAAAGAAAATGGCCGGCGTGGTTGCACTCATGCTTACGTCCTCGGCGCTTACGATGGCGATTCCGATTTTTTTTCAGAATGTGATGGATTACAGTATTCCGCGAAAGGATATGAAATCCATTGTTTTCTACAGCGCGCTCACGCTTGTCATCGCGCTGTATTCGGGATTTGCACTTCGTATGAAGATTAAGACGATGAGCGCTATCGGGCAGAATATCGTGCACGACATCCGGTACGATATTTTCTCCCATCTACAGGAGCTGCCGTTTTCCTATTACGACGACAGGCCGCACGGGAAAATTCAGGTGCGCGTCGTCAATTATGTGAACAGCTTAAGCGATTTGCTGAGCAATGGTATTATCAATACCTTCACGGATTTGTGCAACCTGATTTTTATTCTGCTGTTTATGCTTGCGCTTGATGTGCGGCTGACACTTATCTGCCTGCTGGGGCTTCCGGTGCTCGCGCTCGTGATTATTTTTATCAAGAAAAAGCAGCGCAGGGCCTGGCAGGTTCAGAGTAACAAGCAGTCCAATTTAAATGCCTATATTGCCGAGAGCATTAACGGAATCCGGGTGACGCAGTCCTTTGTCCGGGAGCGGGAAAATACTGGGATTTTCAACCGCTTAAGCGGCAGTTACCGTACGGCCTGGATGCGGGCGGTAATGTTCAATTTTATGATGGGACCGAGTGTCGATGTCATTTCCACCTTTACGACGGCGTTTATTTATATACTCGGCGTGCGCTGGATTTTAGCGCCGGATATGACGCTGACCGTGGGTGTGCTGATTGCGTTTACGTCCTATATCGGGCGGTTCTGGGCGCCGATTAATACGCTTGCCGGCTTTTATAATTCTCTGCTGACCGCGATTTCGTATCTGGAACGGATTTTTGAAACTATCGATGAGCCGGTCAGCGTTAAGGATGAGCCTAACGCGGTCCCAATGCCGAAAATAAAAGGAGAGGTGACGTTTTGCGATGTCTCTTTCGGGTATGAGCCGGGACAGAAGATTCTGAAAAATATTAATTTTACGGCGAAGCCGGGGGAAACCTATGCGGTCGTAGGGCCGACCGGGGCCGGAAAGACGACGATTGTCAACTTAATCAGCCGCTTCTATAACGTTGATGAGGGGAGGATTTTGATTGACGGCGTAGATATTTCGAAGGTAACGCTGCACTCTCTGCGCACGCAGATGGGGATTATGATGCAGGACAGCTTTATTTTCGCGGGAACGATAATGGATAATATCCGTTACGGGAACAGGGATGCCTCCAACGAGGAGGTCGTGCGGGCGGCAAAGACGGTCTGTGCCCACGAATTTATCATGGAGATGGAAAACGGCTATGATACGGAGGTCAATGAGCGGGGCAGCAGGTTGTCCGCGGGACAAAGGCAGCTTATATCTTTTGCGCGCGCGCTGCTCGCGGACCCGAAAATCCTGATTTTAGACGAGGCGACCTCAAGCATTGATACGGAGACGGAGCGGATGCTTCAGAAGGGGTTAAATGAGCTTTTGAAGGGAAGGACCTCTTTTATTATCGCGCACCGCCTGTCGACCATCAAAAACGCGGACTGTATTTTGTATGTGGATAAGGGCGATATTTTAGAGCGCGGAAACCATGAGGAGCTGATGGCGCAGAAGGGTGAATACTACAGACTGTATATGTCACAGTATGATTTCCTAAAATAAAGTATGGCTATTGAAATAGGGCACTGACTTTGTTATCATTAAGTTAGTGTCTTATTTTTGTGTGTGCTGTCGGAAGAAAGGATTCGTTTGCGGAGCGCGCATAGTATATTTTATACTCAAAACCATTTTATTTAGAAGCGGAGCAAAATGCGATGGGTAAAAAAAGTAAGGTATTAATTGTAGACGATGAGAGAATCGAGCGAACTGCGCTTGGGGCTATTTTAAAAGAGCACTACGAAATACGGGAGGCGGCCGACGGAAAGGAGGCCTTTGAACTTCTTTCCGGCGCTTCGGAGGAAATTGCCGCCGTCATACTTGACATTGTTATGCCGGAATACGACGGATATTATTTTCTGGAGAGGTACAGGGCTTCGGATATGTATCAGGAGATACCTGTCATTATGGCCACCGTGGAGGATGATGCCGCGGTGGAGAAAAGGTGCCTGGAGCTGGGAGCATGGGATTTCATTGGAAAGCCCTATGATCCGGATATTATCCGCTTCCGCATCCGCAATGTGATTGAACACAGTCAGCTTCAGATTAGCAGGGAGCTCAAATACCGTGCGGAGTTTGATGTGTTGACCGGAATATATAACAAATCCAGGATGTTTCAGGCAACCTCGGATATTGTAAGACGGTATAAGGATAAAAAATTTGCGTTTATCCGCATGGACATTGAGAAATTTCAGTTGATTAATTCCTTTTTCGGGATGGATGAGGGAGACAGGCTGTTAAAATACATCGCGTATCTTTTGACGAAAGAGGCGCAGGGCAGAGAGGAGATTGTCTACGGGAGAATCGAGGCGGATATATTTGGAATCTGTATGCCCTACAAAGAGCAGCAGGAGCTTTTGGATTTTACAGGAAGGCTCAGGGAACGATTGGGCAAGTATCAACTGGAATTTGATATTGTCCCTATTTTCGGCATTTACCTGATAGAGGAGCGGAGTGTTTCCCCCAACCATATGTATGACAGGGCGAATCTGGCGGCAAAGCACTGTAAAGGGAATTATATTCGCAACTACGCCTTTTACACCCGCAGGATGAGCGAGGAGATTGAAAAGGAACAGAGAATCGTCAACAGCATGAAACATGCGCTTGAGGATGAACAGTTTGTTTTGTATCTGCAACCGAAGTATGAGCTTTCCGATAACCAGGTGGCCGGTGCGGAGGTACTGGTGCGCTGGCAGAATCGGGATCGCGGCATGGTTTCTCCGGGAGAGTTTATTCCGGTATTTGAGCGGAACGGCTTTATTACGAAGCTGGACTGCTATGTATGGGAGAAAACCTGTATGATGCTGCGCAGATGGCTCGATGAGGGAAAGAATCCGCGGCCGGTGTCAGTCAATTTATCCAGAGTCAGCCTGTATAATCCGAAGCTCGTGGAGACAATCTGCGGACTGGTCGAAAAGTACAATATTCCGCGTTATCTGTTTCAGCTTGAACTGACGGAGAGCGCTTATACCAGCAATCCGAAGGTAGTTCAGGAGACGATGCAGTGCCTGCAAAACGAGGGCTTTTCAATTTTAATGGACGATTTCGGCAGCGGCTATTCCTCGCTGAATGTTTTAAAGGATATTGATGTCGATGTCCTGAAAATGGACATGAGGTTTTTGTCGGATACGGATAAAAGACGGCGCGGGGAAAATATTCTGATGTCCGTGGTGCGTATGGCAAAGTGGCTGAATATGCCGGTTGTCGCGGAGGGCGTGGAACGCCGGGAGCAGGCCGATTTTCTGCGGAGTATCGGCTGTGAATATGTGCAGGGCTTTTATTTTGCGAAGCCGATGCCGGTGGAGGATTATGAAAAGCTTGTTTTTACGGGGACGCCGGAGGCTTCGGGCGGAGGAAAAGCCGCGAAAACAGACAGTCCGTGGTCCCTGGATTCGCGTATCGAGGAGCTGTTTTTGAAACTGCCGCAGGGCGTTGCCGTATATGAGTATTCCGGCAATCAGATTAAAATCGTGCGGATTAATGACGCTTATTATAATGTATGCGGTGGTGATACGATTACCGAGGGCAAACGAAGGCTTTTTACTATTGACCGCAGATATGAGAGCCGTATGCTGGATGCGTTTCGTCAGGCTGTGGATACGAAGCAGCCGGTAGACTGTGAGTTCCTGTGGGATGACGAAGCAGCCGGCAGGGTAGACTGGTTTCATCTGGAGCTGCATTATATGAAGCAGGACGGTGAAAAGCATGTGCTTTACGGAATTTTAACCAATATTACCCAGCAAAAGGAGCTGGACAGGGAGCTGCAGAAGTACGGGATGGCTCTGTCCTAAGAAAGAAGAGTGAAGGCGATGAGAGAAATTTTGCGGAAATTGGACGAGTGGGGATGCGATTGGAAAGGCGCTCTGGCGCGGTTTCTGGGAGACGAGGATTTGTATGTAAGCTGCCTGTTTATGCTGGTCGAGGATTCCGCGTTTGAAAGACTGGGGGAGGAGCTTCGCGAAAACCGTGCCGGGGATGCGTTTGCCAGCGCGCATACATTAAAGGGAGCCATTGCAAATATGGGTATCACGCCGATGTTTGATACCGTGACAAAGCTTGTGGAGCCGCTTCGAAGGGAGGAACAGCAGGATATGCAGCGCCTGCTTTTGTTCTACCGGCAGTTGCTTGATGAGAACGAACATTTAAAGGAGCTTCTTGCGGCATCGGGGGAGGAAAAACCTTGAATATTTACGTGGTGGATATACTTCCCCTGCAATCCCGGGAGCGGTTTTGCAGGCTGCTTTCCTTTGTGCCGCCGGAGCGCCGTGGTAAAATTGAGCGCTGCCGGCACAGGGACGATGCGTGCCTTGGCCTTGCTGCCGGCCTTTTGCTGGAATATGGGCTGAACCGCCGGGGCCTGACGCTTCTGGAGGGCGGAAACGGAACGTATGCAAAGCTGATTTACGGGAAAAGTGGCAAGCCCGCGCTGGCGGGGCAGGAGGGAATTTATTTTAACCTGTCGCATTCCAAAAGATATGCGGCAGGTGTTTTTGCGGATACACAGGCAGGCATTGATATAGAGCAGATTAAGGAAGCGCGGATTAAGGTTGCGCGTCGTTTTTTTTTGCAGGAGGAAACAGAGTTGCTTTTGCGGGAGGAACCGCGGAGGCAGGACGTTTTATTTACGGAGCTTTGGAGCAGGAAGGAAAGCTGTATTAAGGCGACAGGAGCGGGGATGGCTCTGCCGTTGGATTCATTTTCAGTGCTTGGGGAGCAGGTGGTATTCCGGGAGAAAGAGCCCGCCGGTCCGCCGCTTTTTTTGAAAACATGGAAAGGTCTGCCGCCCGGCTATTGCCTTTCGGTCTGTGCCGGACGCCCCTGTGATGGAAAGCCGCAGCTTCTTAAGGCGGAACAGTTTTTCCGTGCCGAGACATTTGAATTTGCAGGGGGCATTTGACGGGAAATCGGAAAATCTTTATAATAATCAGAGGGAAGGAGAGGTACACATGTACGACGAATTGACCGAACAGGATATAAAGAAAATGGAGGAGGAAATCGAGTACCGCAAGCTGGTGGTTCGGAAACAGGCGCTCGAAGCGGTAAAAGAGGCCCGCGCGCACGGCGATTTGAGCGAGAATTTCGAATACCATGCCGCCAAGAAGGATAAAAACCAGAATGAGAGCCGGATTCGTTATCTGGAGCGCATGATAAAGACGGCGAAAATCATTTCCACGGAGTCTGCGGACGACGAGGTGGGAATGAATAATACCGTGACGGTTTATTTTGAGGAGGATGACGAGGAGGAGGTTTATAAAATCGTCACTACGGTACGCGGAAATTCCCTGAAAAATTTAATCAGCAACGAGTCTCCGCTGGGCAAAGCTCTGATGGGGCATAAGGTCGGGGACCGGGTTGAGGTTGTCGTAAATGATAATTATTCCTATTATGTTGTCATCCGGAGGATTGAGAATACCGTGGATGACGGAACAGACAAATTGAGAAGCTTTTAAGAGAAAGGGACACATATGAGACTGACAGAGCTGTTAAAGACGGATGAAGTGACGATTTCCTGCGAGTTATTCCCGCCCAAGCAGGGGACGCAGCTTGAAAATTACAAGAAAATCGTAAAAGAGATGTCGGATTTAAAACCTTCGTATATCAGCGTAACCTACGGCGCGACGGGAGGAACCTCCGATTATACGGTAGAGCTTGCGAACGAGGTATGCAATGTAAACCATATCCCGGCGCTGGCACATTTGACCTGTGCTTCCTCGACCAAAGAGAA
>CALWBG010000055.1 GCA_944375975.1 uncultured Roseburia sp. | reverse complement strand
GTGTGCTGTTTTACAGCACTTTGAAATTCTTTGAATCTTTCAAGGTTATTTCACTGTTCAGTTATCAAGGTTCTTTTTCTCTGTAGGTGTTCTGTGTTGCAGAACGCTCGCAGAGCATTTGTTGTTTTCAGCAACTTTTATAATATATCACATTAGCAAGCTGTTGTCAACAACTTTTTTTATTTTTCTCAGCTTGTCCGCCTCGAAAAACAACCGCCGCAAACACGACAGCTTTGATAGTCTATCATATGCTTGCCTGTTTGTCAACACTTTTTTTCAGCAATTATTTTGCCGAAACCACTGCATCTCCTGCAATGGACCTTTATATTAACATCATTATTTACGTCTGTCAACACTATTTTTACAAGTTTTTTGCGTGTTTTTCACAGTCCTTTTTCCCGGTTTTTACTTTTATCATTTTTTGTAAATAGATATTGGGGACAGTGTTTTCACCGTCCCCAATATCTATGGTTTTCTTTCTTTTTATAAAAAATACATAAATAACGTCAGCACAATGTTATTTTCATAAATCCAGGTCAGAAGTCTGCTTTCGTAAATATAGGAAATCAGTGTTCTTCCAATGTCGCTGGCACTGCACACGGCAATAATATAAAAGGCAATCCAAACCAGTATAAGCCCGTAAAGCCCGCCCGCAAAAATACCGAGCGTTCGGTTAATCCCACTCAGTATGGGGATATGCGATACTATGCCAAGGATCTGCGCAAGGATATGAACCAGAATCCACGCGGCAGTCAACGCAAGAAAAGTCGCTATGCCCTGTACGATAAAGCCGGCAATCTGTGCGGCCAGTTCATCATAGATGCCGCTTTCCTCGAAAAGTGTGTCTGCCGCACCGCCCGCATTTTCCAGCAGTCCGGTTATCACGGAATCCGGCAGTCCGATTCCAAGCTCCGCCAATTCTCCGTTTACCGTATCCCCGGCATTTTCCTCAAGCTGCGCTTCCTGCTTTTCCTGCATCGAATCACGGAGCTGCTCACTGCAGCTATTCTGAATCCGCTCAAAAAGGGAAGTCTTTTCCATTATACAGCTTTTCACATATGGCGTTGCCCACATGACAAATACCAGCACGATAATCCAGGATACCAGCGAATATGCAATTCGCAACAGCCCTCTTTTATATCCCCTCACAATATGATACAACAAAATCAACACTACCAGTATGAAAACCCAATTCATATGTATCTCCCTTATTTCAGTCTCACTTTCTCTGTCGCATTTTCCATAATAAATGTATAATTTAGTCCGCTGCCGCCGGACATCACTTTGTAAATTTCCTCATCGAATTCATAGTGAAATTTATAAACGCCCCGAATTGTATAAATGTCACAGGCGGTATCGTTTTTGATACATATTTCGTTATTTGCAAGAAATTCAATTTCCGTATATTCCATGTCAAAATCTTTTTCCAGAACAAAATTTCCTTTTGTATCGTATATTGCCATGTGATGAGTCACTTTTTCATCGTCGTTTGCAGTTACGATGCCAATATAATCTTCGTTGTAAAAGATACTTCCGGCCTCTTTTTCAAACACGATTTCCGCTGTCTGCTGTGGCTTTTGGCTGCCTTCAAAGATAATGACTCCCGTGTCGGAAAATGCCGCCAGTCTGTCGTCGACAGTAAATTCCATTTCCGGTATTACGGTATCTGAAAATGAGCTTACCCCCACCACGCGGTCGATTTCGTTTTGCCCGACAGAGCCAAAGTTGTAAAATGCAATGGTGCTCTTTAGGCTTCCGTCATTAATGTCAAGCATGGAAACCGCAAGCTTTATCGCGTCATGGGAGAGGGCTATCGCAATTGGATAGCCTTTCTTTTCTCCATGAACAGTACCCTCCGCAAGTGTCTCACCCGTTCTGTCATACAGGGCAAGGTAACCCGCCGCCCCCTCTTTCATTAAAACCGCCACGGTGCCCTGTGCCGCAACACAGACCTGTTGAATTGGCATGGTAGTCTCAATACTTCCGGAAAGTCCTTCGGGGGTCAAAATATAAAGCACCGTTCCGTTTTTGTCATAAATCGTCAGGTAGTTCTCACAGATGTCTATCTGCGGGTTTGCCATTTCGTAGGTCTGATTCCAGATTAACTCATTTGACAAATCCGTGTAAAAGGCGCCGTCATTGCTGTATTTTAAGATGTTCCCTTTAAAATCAGCAAATTTTGTCGCTTCCGTATCCGCGCGCTCTACGGAAGAGCGCACGTCAAACGCCTCATAATGCCTGAGTGCCAGAAAAATCCCAACCCCAGCCGACACCAGTAAGACAATGAATATCAGGATCGAGGTTCTTTTCACAATCTTTATTCGATGCTCCCGTATTTTCTGTTTATAATCTTCCATATCAGGCTGTTCCACTGTGTGAAAGCCTCTTTTGTCTTTTTCCGCCATGGTTCCTCTCTTACATGCTTTATCCGCCGCAGCAGGCAGTTCCCGTTTTTTCGCGGGCATCCTTCATTCGATATTTTATCATTATACCATTCTTCGATTCCCGTTTCATCTTAATTTTTTCGAAAGCCTTAATTTGGGTAACAGTTCAGCCCGCGCCTTTGGCGCGGCTTTGCGAATGGCGCGCACTGAACTGCTACTAATTTGGAAGGGTCAGGTACTGCCCTGCATAAATAGAATCCGGATCGTCAATGCCGTTTATCTCACAGATCTTATCCATCATTGCAGTTGTCTGATATATTTTTCGGCAGATAGAGGCAAGACTGTCCCCTTTCTGTACAATATAGTAGCCCTGCTCCAAATAGCCGACCGCCGCGGCATCCTGCATCTCGACTGCTGCGGGGCCCTGTGTTTCGGTTGTTGTGGCATCCTGCGTTTCGGCTGCTGCGGTATTCTGCGTTTCGGCTGCTGCGGTATCCTGCGTCTCCCCTGTCTCTGAAGCTGCAACCCCTTCCTCCGGGGCTTCCGAACTGTCAAGAGCAGTTGTTTCCGCAGTCACATCGGAAGCCGCCTCTGTTTCCAAAGACTGTGTACCGTCGCTGTTTTCAGTTTGTTTTTCTACATTTCCGGCGACATTTTCAACCTTTACGGAAGCCGATGCCGCATCCTGCGTCTGTTCCGTGCTTACCGCAGTATGGATTCCGTTCATCTGCGCCAGCGCATTTTCCATTTCATTCATTTTCTGATGATTCTGGTAGGCGACAAACCCCAGGACGCAGATAACCGCCGCCAATACAAGAGTGGAAGAATATATCGGTGCTTTCTGCTGTTCTTCCTTTTCCGCAAGCTGTTTACGATAGTTTCCCTGACGTCTCGCCTGAAAGTTTTTTATCGGACTGTTTTCCGGCTCCGGTTCTTTGCTTTCTTCAAAATAAATCTGCTCCTCAAGCTCTAAGTCCTTCCCGACTGCGGAGGCTGTATGTTTGGATTCTGCCGCGGCCGCCGCAGTCTGCTCCTTACGCTCGTCTGTTGCCGGATTCTCCGGCGCAGCCGCCGCTTTCTGCGGCACTGTCTCACGCTTCGGACACGCCGGGACACTGCTGTCATAGTAAATGTAAAAGCCATCTCTGCGATACAGCCGTCCGTTTCGGCTGCTGTAGAAGGCTTCTTCGTTTTCCAGCGTATTCATCAGAAAAAGCGTTTGATGTACGCCTCCAAAATGCGTCCGGTGAAATGCTTCGATTGTCTGCGTCATATCCGGAAGCTGTCCCCGGTTGTCGAGCGCCCAGCCAACGATGACCATACTGTCGTATTCATCCTTCAGCCTTTTGTAAATATATGCCCAGATATGATCGCTCCAGACAGGCAGCTCCCCATCAAAGGTAATTTCCGTCAGTTCCATTGCAGCCTGCACAAAAGTACACTGCCTGCCCTGACAATTTTCGAATCTTCCCAAAAGCGCGTATGCGGTTTTTTCATGCAGGCCATCCTCGGGGTGCAGATATTGATATACCCCGTTTTCTATGTAGATTCTGTCTCCGATATCCGGTTTTCCAATCTGTCTGATATCCTTAGGCAGTGTTTTTTCTTTTGTCTCATCCCAGTCTTCTTCCCGGATTATTTCTATCATGCCGTTCTCCTTTCCATGGCGGTGTTTCCCCGATAT
Organism: uncultured Roseburia sp.; assembly: GCA_944375975.1. GTDB lineage: Bacteria > Bacillota > Clostridia > Lachnospirales > Lachnospiraceae > Roseburia. Next base: position 9,678 of record CALWBG010000055.1, on the reverse strand, counting down.
CCCTTACAAATGCGGTATTGTCCCGCAGGGAATCCGCAGCTTTTATGGAAAATATAGCACAGCACGTCCAAATTTTTTGGTGTATTATGGATTATTTTTCAAAAACCTATCGACAAAAAAAGCGCCGCCTGCGGCGGCACTTTTCACTTGTAAATCCTATTTTACAAATGCTTTGACTTTTCGGTAAATTCCCTCGGCATCCAGTTCATATTTGTGAAGCAGTTCAAGCGCCGGTCCGGATTCCCCGAACACGTCGTTGATTCCGATTTTAAGCACCCTTGTCGGCGCTTCCTCACACAATACGTCGCAGACAGCACTCCCAAGTCCACCGATTACCGAATGTTCCTCCACGGTTACGACTTTTCCCGTCTTTACCGCCGATTTTACGACAAGCTCACGGTCGATTGGTTTTATCGTATGAATGTTGATAATCTCCGCATCAATACCATCCTTCTCCAGAAGCTTTTCCGCCTCCAGCGTCTCTTTGACGCAAAGACCTGTCGCAAAGATGGTAACATCGCTTCCTTCCTTTAAGACAATTCCCTTTCCGAGCTCAAACCGGTAGGTGGCTTCATCGTTAAATACGGGAACCGCAAGACGGCCAAATCTGAGATATACCGGTCCCACGTAGTCATACGCCGCGTGAACGGCCGCCCGCGCCTCCACATCGTCCGCTGGATTGATCACGACCATTCCCGGAATCGTGCGCATCAGAGCAATATCCTCAAGACACTGATGGGTGGCCCCGTCCTCTCCGACCGAAATTCCTGCATGGGTGGCTCCGATTTTTACATTTAAATGCGGATAACCAACCGAATTGCGCACCTGCTCAAAATTTCTTCCCGCCGCAAACATCGCAAAGGAACTGATAAATGGTACTTTTCCACATGCAGCAAGTCCCGCCGCGATTCCCGTCATATTCGCCTCGGCGATTCCGATATCCCAATGGCGCTCCGGAAACGCTTTTTTGAATATGCTTGTCTTAGTCGCACCGGCAAGGTCGGCATCGAGCACAATCAAATCCTCATGCTCTTTTCCCACTTCCACCAGGGCGTTGCCATAGCTTTCCCTCGTCGCTATTTTCATACCAATTTTCGTCGGATTTATTTCTGACATAACGCTTCCCCCACTTTCTCTAAATCTGCCATCGCCACTTTGTATTCTTCATCGTTGGGCGCCTTGCCGTGCCAGTCGACCACGTTTTCCATAAAGGATACACCCTTTCCTTTTAATGTTCTGGCGATGATCGCGGTTGGTTTTCCCTTTGTTTGGCGCGCTTCGTCAAAAGCCGCGCGAAGTTCGTCAAAATCATTTCCGTTGATATTGACGGTATGGAAATTGAATGCCTCGAACTTTTTGTCAATCGGATAGGGCGAGCATACTTCATCCACTGTTCCGTCTATCTGAAGATTGTTATTATCCACAATGACTACAAGATTATCCAGTTTTCGGAAACCTGCCCACATCGCGGCCTCCCAAATCTGTCCCTCCTGAATCTCTCCGTCCCCGCAAAGCGCGTATACGCGGTAATCCTTCTTGTCAAATTTACCCGCGGCCGCCATACCAACCGCGGCGGACAAGCCCTGTCCCAGTGAACCGGAAGACATGTCCACTCCGGGTATGTGCTTCATATCCGGATGTCCCTGCAAATAAGACCCGGTATGACGAAAGGTCACCAAATCCTCCTTCGGAAAGAATCCCCGCTCCGCAAGCGCCGCATACAGTCCCGGCGCCGTATGTCCCTTCGAGAGCACAAAACGGTCACGGTCCGCCATCTGAGGATTTTTCGGATCGATGTTCATTTCCTCAAAATACAGATAGGTAAAAATCTCCGCCGCGGAAAGAGAACCGCCCGGATGCCCCGCCTTTGCGCTGTGCACCGCAGTAACAATGCCTTTTCGGACTTCATTCGCTGTTTTTTCAAGTTCCAGATTTGTCATGATATGCCTGTTTCCTTTCTTGAATTATCTGTCTTTATGTGAATGCGCATACCCGCTCCCGCAAAAGCGGAGGACGATGCGCTAAAGCTCCGTTCTGCCCTCAAGCGCGCGGAGCAGGGTTACCTCATCGATGTATTCCAAATCACCGCCCACCGGAACACCGCTGGCGATACGCGTCACCTTAATTCCCGTGGGCTTGATGAGCTTGCTGATATACATAGCCGTCGTCTCGCCCTCAAGGCTGGAATTGGTGGCAATAATGACTTCGTCCACATCCTGCTGGAGACGCTGCATCAGTTCTTTAAGCTTTATATCTCCGGGCCCAATGCCGAGCATGGGGGAAATCGCCCCGTGCAGCACATGGTAAACGCCCTCGTATTTACCCGTCTTTTCATAGGCGGCAAGGTCACGGGTATTTTCCACTACCATGATAAGCTTATGGTTTCTAGCCGCATCTTTGCATATGGGACAAAGCTCATCATCCGTCAGCGTAAAACATTCTTTGCAATAGCGGACTTTTTTTCTGGCGTCCAAAATCGCTCCGGATAACTCCTCCACCTGCTCTAACGGCATATTTAAAATGTGAAATGCCAGCCGCTGCGCCGACTTTGCGCCAATACCGGGCAAACCGGACAGCTCCTGTATTAATTTGCTGATTTGACTGCTGTAATAATCCATTCGCTTTGTATCTCCTGTAGCGTACGAATTTCACGCCTACTTTATATTAATGGATAACCTTATTTTTTACAAGAGCTATCTGAAGCATTCTTGTATTCTCCTTACCTGAATGTTAAGATATTTTCAACAACAGCCGGGATGTCCCGGCCGAAAAATTGAAATACGGGAGATAGACGGATGAAAGAAAATATTGCAACGATACCGTTGATGGACGCATTCGGAGCAAAGGACGAGTGCCCTTTCTGTTATTTGGAACGCGAGGCGGAGCAGCATGCGGTTTCTTTTATTTTAGGTTCCGCATATATGGAGGATGATATTCGCGAGAAAACGGACGCAGTCGGCTTCTGCCGGCATCATTTTAAAATGATGTACGACTACGGCAACCGGCTGGGCAACGCTCTTATTTTAAGCACGCATTTAAAGAAACTGAACCAGGAGCTGGCCACGGAGATGAAAGCTTTTACTCCGGGGAAATCCGGCCTGCTCAAGCGGCTGAAAAAGACGGATGCCACAGCCGCCCGAAGTGCGCAGACGCCGCTCGGCGCATGGATTGAAAAAAAGACGAATGACTGCTATGTTTGCGACCACTTTCATCGGATTTACGGCCGGTATCTCGATACTTTTTTCGATTTGTATCAGAAAAATACGGAATTCCGCCAGCTTTTTGCGGAAAGCAAGGGCTTTTGCCTGCCTCATTTCGGAGATTTGGTTGAGACAGCGGAGAATAAGCTGACCGACGCACAAAAGCAGGAATTCTTCCCCATGGTTTTTTCTCTGATGCAGGAAAATATGGAACGGCTGCAAAAAGAAGTTTCCTGGTTTGTGGAAAAAAATGATTACCGCAATAAGGATAAGGACTGGGGAACCTCCGCCGACAGTATCCAGCGGGCAATGCAGAAATGCGCCGGAGGTTACCCGGCTGACGAGGTATTTAAGGCGAAGCTTTAGGGCAAGAGAAAAAGCGGGGTTTCCCCGCTTTTTCTTTTTAGAACGGAAGTCCTCCCAATCCGCCCATGCCGCCTGTAATTTTTGACATGGAATTTGAGGAAAATTCCTCCAGCTGACGGAGGGCCTCGTTGGTTGCCGCCATAATCAAATCCTCCAGCATTTCAATATCATCCGGGTCTACCACTTCCTCGGACAATTTTACCTTCGTGACTTCACGCTTGCCGGAAATCGTCACTTCCACGGCGCCTCCGCCCGCGGTCGCGGTAATTTCCTTTTCCTCCAGCTCCTTTTGCGCTTCCTCCATCTGACGCTGCATTTTCTGCGCCTGCTTCATCAGATTATTCATGTTTCCCGGCATACCACCCGGGAAGCCACCTCTTTTTGCCATTTTAATCCTCCATTCCTATCCTCTTAGAAGTCTTCTTCTTCTATTTCAAACTGAATGTACCGGCGCAAATCCGGGTACGCCTCCGCGCCCGGCAGTCCGGTGTCGTTTAATTTTACCAGAATCTCTACCTGTTTGCCAAGTCTTTCCGCCACTGCTTCCTTAAAAGCATCCTGACAGCCCGAACGATTTTCATTGATATAGCTGTATGCGTTTTCATCGTCAAACGCCAGCAGAAGCGTGTCATTGGCTCCCAGAGACGGCACCGCCTTTTTCAGGTAACCCCGGGTAACACCCGGAAGCTGTGATAAAATACCAGCCCAGTTTGCCATAATCTGTTTGATGTCATCCGGAATCGCCCGGGGCAGCTCTGCCTTTGGCTCCTGCTGCACGACAGCCTCACCCGGATTTACGGCAGTTCCGGCCTGCCTGGCACTCCCCGGCGGAGACGCAATGATGCCCTTCTCCAGCTTTTTTTCCAGGCTGTCAATGCGCTCCACCAGGGAGGTATAGTCTTTTTCCATTTCCGGTTTACATAATTTTATCACAGCAATCTCAATCAATATCCGCTTTTGGCTGGCATATTTGATCTGACTGCCCAGTTCCGAAAAAATGCGGATATAACGCATGAGTATCTGCGCGTCCACGAGGGATGCTTCTTCTTTTAAAAGCGCAAGGTTCTCGGTGGAAATGTCGAGCACATCCTCCATATCGTCTGAACTCTGCACCAGCATAAGATTGCGCAGATACCAGGTAAAATCATTGACAAATTGCCCAAGCTCACGCCCCTCGATGACCATCTCATCAATGATTCCTACGGCCTTGGCCACATTTTTATCCAGGATTTGACGCAGCAGACGGCTGAACACCTCGGTATCTACCGCCCCGAGCGTCTCCAGTACCTTATCATAGGTCAGCTCCTGTCCCAGATAAAATGCAATGCACTGATCCAGAAGACTTAAGGCATCACGCATGGAACCGTCCGCTGCTTTTGCGATATAGCGGATAGCCTTTTCCTCCGCTGGCACCTGTTCTTTTTCCGTCAATTCCGTCAGCCTTGCGGCGATGGTATCAATGGATATTCTGTGGAAATCATATCTCTGGCAGCGCGATAAAATCGTGATTGGAATTTTGTGCGCCTCTGTGGTCGCCAGAATGAATATGACATAGGACGGCGGTTCCTCCAGTGTTTTCAGCAACGCATTGAAGGCCCCTATGGAAAGCATATGGACCTCGTCAATGATATAGACCTTATATTTCCCTTCGGTGGGACGGTACTCCACTTCCTCGCGAATTTGCCGGATATTATCCACACCGTTGTTGGATGCCGCATCGATTTCTATCACATTCATGGAATTTCCCGCCGCAATCGCCCTGCACGACGCGCATTCCCCGCAGGGGCTGCCGTCCCTCGGATGCTCACAGTTGACCGCCTTTGCAAATATTTTTGCAATCGTGGTTTTTCCCGTCCCCCGGGTACCGCAAAACAGATAAGCATGCCCAATCCGGTCCGCCTTCAACTGATTCTTTAATGTTGTTACAATATGCTCCTGCCCTTTGACATCCTCAAATTCCTGGGGGCGGAATTTACGATACAGTGCCGTATATGACATGCCCGTTCCTCTTTCTATTCACCGAAGCTGATACCAATCCGTTTCGCTTCTTTAATCATCTGGCAGTTCGGATCAACAGTTTTAAGCTTCCCGGCAACCTCACCGAGCGGGACGCGCTTTGTCTTTCCGTTTACCATGGCAATCATATATCCGTAATCCTCGTCCATGATTGCCTTCGCCGCTGCCGAGCCAAGTCTCGTGCAAAGCACCCTGTCATACGGACACGGGCTTCCGCCTCGCTGTGTATGTCCCGGAACGGTCACACGCACCTCCACACCCGTCTCCTTCATAATGCGGTCCGCAATTTCGTAGGAAACGGACGGGTATTTTCTCTTTGCCACTTTTTCCTTGTATTCTTTCTTGGAAAGCGCCGCATCCTCCTTTGAAATTGCGCCCTCGGCCACCGCCAGAATCGTAAAGCCTTTTCCTGCCTTTGTGCGTTTGTTGATGGCTTCAATCACTTTTTCCACGTCATACGGGATTTCGGGGAGCAAAATAATGTCCGCGCCGCCGGCAACCCCCGCATAAAGCGTCAGCCAGCCCACCTTATGTCCCATGACCTCCACGATAAATACGCGGTTATGAGACGCTGCCGTTGTATGAATACAGTCGATAGCTTCCGTGGCGATATTGATGGCGCTCTGAAATCCAAAGGTCACATCCGTGCCGTAGATATCGTTGTCAATGGTTTTGGGAAGATGAATGATATTTAGCCCTTCCTCCCGAAGCAGGTTCGCCGTTTTCTCAGTGCCGTTTCCTCCCAGAATCACAAGGCAGTCCAGATTTAATTTAAAGTAGGTGGATTTCATGGCCTTTACCTTATCCAGACCGTTTTCATCCGGCACGCGCATCTGCTTAAACGGCTGCCTGGATGAGCCTAGAATGGTTCCTCCCTTTGTGAGAATTCCTGAAAAATCAGCGGACGTCAGCAGCCGGTAGTCTCCATAAATAAGTCCCTTGTAACCGTTTAAAAAACCGTAAACCTCCAGCTCGTCCACATTTTCGCTAAGTCCTTTTACTACGCCCCGCATTGCCGCGTTCAATGCCTGACAGTCGCCGCCGCTTGTCAACATTCCGATTTTTTTCATCTGAAATTCCTCCTGCATACGCTCTTTGACTTTACCCAACCAATACCCTCCGTGTACAAGGGCACGTTTGTACTATATAGAATATTACCCTTTTCCGCCGGATTTTGCAATATTGATTCAATGTTATCGAAAGCGGTTATAACCTTTGGTTTATGTAAATTGTATTTTCTATGTGCAATGCTCCCCTGCCATAGGACATGGCAGGGGCTTTTGGCATTATAAAATAAAAATATCAAAATTCAAGATTATATCTACTTGCAATAATTTTCAAATCATGCTACAATTGTCATGAAAAAATATGTTTATTTGAACGCCTTAGGTGTTCACCCAGTCAAATTGCAAATTTGACTACTCCAAACAAAGTGCCCCCTGGCAGTAATCTTTTTATGCGCATGGAAAGATGAGACCGGGGGTACTTTTTTGCAATTCCATATATGCCGCAGTCACAACGCCATCTGCACGTCTTGTACTATTCATGGAAACGAATTATAATGAATTTTGAGGTGCAGTTTATGGATTTGTTTCTCCGGGCGTATTCCCGGCGCTATAAAAATGGGAAGGGTTTGGCTGATACCCAAAGATTCACGAAAGCCTGCTGATAAAAGATTTAAGCATAAAAGCAATGAGGATGGTGACAGCAGATGAAACACATTTTCTTTGTAGAGGATGATTTGAGTCTAATCAATGGCCTGTCCTTTGCAATCAAGAAGCAAGGGTATGAGCTGACGATTGCCCGCACCAGTATGGAGGCAGAACAATTATGGGAGAACGGCAATTATGATCTGGTGATTTTGGATGTGACACTGCCTGACGGCTCCGGTTTCGACCTATGCCGGAAAATTCGTGCATCCTCCAAAGTGCCGATCATGTTTTTGACCGCTGCCGACGAGGAAACGGATATTATCATGGGCCTTGACATTGGCGGTGATGATTACATGACAAAACCATTCAAGCTGGCAGTATTTCTTTCACGGGTCAATGCCCTTCTCCGCCGCAGCGAAAATTTCAACCAGACACAGGCTGATACAGAATTGCAATCGAACGGCATACGGGTTTGGCTTCTCAAACAGGAGGTTACAAAAAACGGGACCCCTCTTGACTTAACGGCCGGCGAATATAAACTGCTGTGCCTGTTTATGGAAAATCCCAACATTGTTCTTTCCCCGGAGCAGATTTTAAGCAAACTTTGGGATTGTGACGAGAAGTTTATTGACAACAACTCCCTGACGGTTTATATTCGTCGGCTTCGTACAAAAATCGAAGACACCCCTTCCAATCCGCAAAAGATAGTAACCGTTCGCCGCATGGGATATAAGTGGAATACGACAGATTGAGGTGGACCATGAAAATACTGGTTAATCGAAAAATCAAACGTCTTTTTCTGTGTGTATTGTTGGCAATGGAAGCTTTCATCGCAGCTTCTGTTCTCTTTATTTACCTGAAGCTGGAGAACTCGCCCCTTTATGTGGTTCTGGCGGCTGTGCTGATGGTGCTCATCGTTTTTGCTGCCCTGTATTGGTATTTCCGGGATCAAAGCAAAACCATGAATGAGGCCATCGCACAAATCCGGGAATACATTACCGGAAACCGGAATGCCCGTATCGAGTGCGATGATGAAGGCGACCTATACCGGCTGTTCCATGAGGTCAATACTCTTGTAACGATTTTGAATGCCCATGCCGAAAACGAAAGGCGCGCCAAAACCTTTATGAAGGAGACCATCTCTGATATTTCCCATCAGTTGAAAACGCCTTTGGCCGCTCTCAACATTTATAATGGTCTGATACAGCAGGAGGTAAACGATAGCCCGGAGCTGAAAGAATTTACCTCCCTCTCCGAACAGGAGTTAGATCGAATTGAAAATCTTGTCCAAAATCTTTTGAAAATCACCAAACTGGATGCAGGAACCATCACACTGGAAAAGAAACCCCAAAATGTTGCGGACATGATGGGCTATATCGAGAGGCATTTTGCCTTTCAGGCACAGCAGCAGGAAAAATCGCTCATTCTCTCTGGAAATGAAGATGTCACCCTTGTCTGTGACCAGACCTGGCTGATCGAGTCAATCAGCAATATCGTGAAAAACGCCTTTGACCACACAAAGCCGGGCGCTACGATCCGTATCACATGGCGTGCGTTTGGTTCCATTGTTCAGATTGTTGTAAGTGATAATGGAAGCGGCATCCACCCGGAGGACCTTCCCCACATTTTTAAACGCTTCTACCGCAGCTGGTTTTCAAAAGATACCCAGGGAATCGGTCTGGGGCTGCCATTGGCAAAAGCTATTATAGAGGACCACAACGGAACGATTGAAGTAGATAGCACATTAGGTTTGGGAACGACCTTTACCATCAATTTTTTGAATCCTACAAAATTGTAGGATTCCTGTCATAATGCAGTAGGGTTGACGTGCTACTCTTTCTATAACTAAAACAGAAAGAGGTGTTACACGATATGGATTTGTTAGAGGTTAAGAATATCTCCAAAACATACGGGACCGGCGAGGCCACGGTTCATGCCTTGAAGCAGGCCACCTTCTCGGTCCCTAAAGGTGAATTTGTCGCGATTGTCGGTGAATCCGGCTCCGGCAAAAGTACGCTGCTGAACATGATCGGCGCACTGGACACTCCAACTTCGGGAAAGGTGTTCATCGATGGCAAAGATATTTTCTTGATGAAGGAGCGCAATCTGACAGTGTTCCGCCGCCGGAACATCGGCTTCATTTTTCAGAGTTTTAACCTGATCCCGGAACTGACGGTGGAGCAGAACATCATCTTCCCGGTGCTGCTGGACTACCAGAAGCCCAACAAGAAGTATCTGGAGGAACTGCTGACGGTGCTGGGACTAAAAGAGCGCCGCAACCATTTACCCAGCCAGCTTTCTGGCGGCCAGCAGCAACGTGTGGCCATAGGCCGCGCGCTGATTACCCGTCCGGCCCTGATTCTGGCCGATGAGCCGACCGGTAACCTCGACACCCAAACTACCAGCGAGGGGATTGCCGTACTGAAAGAAGCCTCCCGTCTGTA